>DASQSI010000150.1:0-27718 GCA_035642415.1 Rubrobacteraceae bacterium | reverse complement strand
TTGCCCGGTGATGAGGCGAGCATAGAGCATAGAGAGGAGCTGCTTGGCTGGCTCGGTTCGCACTACCACATAGAAAAGATAGGTCCCTGGTATGTTTTTGTGAAGGACTCTCTCGATAATCCTGATCCTTCACAGAAAGTTACCCTGAGAGAGGTAAGGCAGTAACCCTCACCAAGGGGCTCTAACCGTCGTTGCTCTCTTTTTATTCTTGCCTTACGGCGTCCCTGATCTGGGTTACAGAAGGGCGGAAGAAAACACCCAGGAGCCAATCCGCAGCGACCTGAGCCCGGTTCCGGGGACTCTCGAGCTTGGTTAGGTAGACCGCCCGCCAGAAAAGAGCGGCCAAGAGACCGGAAAAGCGAACGCCCATGACCTCGTTGACGGCAAACTGGCTGCCCAACTCCACGAGTTGCCCCAAGGGCCGGTACTCGAACTCCTCCAACTCATCGGTCCTCCTGTCTATGGAGGAGAGGATGTTCCTAGCCAAAACATGGCCTTCTTGAACCGCCGCCTGTGCGGTGGGCGGGACGAACTCTCCTTCCCGGTTGGGAATCGCCGCGCAATCACCGATGGCCCACACACCCGGGCAGTCCGGCACCCGCAGGTAGCGGTCCACGATCACCCCATCGCGTTTGGTCAGGGGGAGATCTAGATCCCCGAGTTTAGCATTTGGCCGGTTGCCGGCGGTCCAGATAACATTTTCGGCCATTATCTCTTGCCCGTCGTCGAGCAATACGCGGTCCGCCTTGACCTCCTTAGCGTGGACGCCGGTTATCACCTCGATGCGCCGGGCCATGAGCTCGGTTCGAGCCGCTCGCCGAAGTGCGGGATCCAGCTCTTGCAGGATGTCCGGTCCCGCCTCGAGCAGGACTATGCGAACCCGGTTCATATCGATGTTGGGATAGTCCGGGGCGAGGGCTTCGTGTACGAGAGCGTGAATCTGGGAAGCCACCTCGACCCCCGTGGCACCACCTCCTATAACCACGAAGGTCAGCTTCGAGTCTGAGACATCACCACGAGCCAGGGTACCCTCCTCGAAGCACTCTATTACCCGGTCTCGGATGCGCAGAGCATCCCCCAGCCCCTTCATCGTCAGGCTGTGCTCCTCTACCCCTGGAATGCCAAAGAAGTTCGGTTGACCACCTATGGCCAAAACCAAGTGATCGTAGGGGAATTCCTGATCATCCGCGACAACACACCGTCGCGCAAAGTTTATGCTCTTTAGCTCTGCCCGCCGGAAGCTGGCGCCGGCCTGGATCAGAGACCTGCGCAAAGCCTGCGCCACGCTCTCGATGTCTACTTCGCTGCCGATGACCTCCGGCACGATGGGCCAGAAGGTGAAGAAATTTTCCCTGGAGATGACCATCACCCCCACATCGTCGCGATCTTTGGTGAGGCCGCAGAGGGTATGGGCGGCCGTGTAACCCGCGAACCCACCACCCAAGACGAGCACTCGGTGGGGGAAGTCCGTGTAAGGTGGTTTCTCCCATGGCGCGTATCGGGGTCGCACCTCCAAGGCTTTCTGCAATACTTTTGCGGCAACAGCAGTACCACCCAGCGTAATACCGATTTTCAGTAGCCTGTTCACACAACCCTCCGGTCGGCATTCTTCAAGCTCTACAGCAAATATCCTCTATTCTCCGGCCCTTCGTAACGCCCGACGAACGCTCCGCAAGGAACTAACAAAAGGCTCTCGACTATTTCCCCAGCCTGGAAGCCCTCTCAAACGTCGATACGAGAGAAGTTGAAGGCGATAGAGTAGATGGTGAAGAGGAGGAGATCAGTTAAGACGAGGCAGGAGAGAAAGGCTCTCCCGAAGCTTATCTCCTTGACCACCGCGAGACCTACTGCGAACAACAGAACCCCAACGTAGATCGCCGCAACCCACCTGATCCCCGGCACCACGGTGAGCGTCAACAGGTAGCCGAAGGGGTAGGCGAGTACGCGCCAGGTGACGACGTAGCCGTGTCGGCCACCCCACGCCGCGAGGTGATAAAGAACGGCGAGAACAAACGATAGCGGTAGGGACAGCACAAGGACTGCAAGCGCAGGGTAAACCCTCCCCATGAGAAACCACGCAACGGCGGCCAGAAAACTGGAAAAAGCTATAAACAGCGCCGGGGCACGCAAGTCCGGGACCCTGGGCATAAGCTCGAAAAAGCGGATCGGGTGTACCAGCAGCTTGAAGAGAAGCCTCACGTAGCTAGAAAAAGGCCGCGAGACGTCCCACTCCGATGCCGCGCCCCGGATGGTATCTCGATCGTAGCCTCGCTTCGCCACGCCGCCAGTATAAAAGAGCCATCATCTTTCAGCTGTCAGGCTGTTGTGGCTGGTCTCTCCCCGTGCAGCTTCCTCGCTACTCCTCGTCGGTCGCAGGGTTACACCCCCCTGAGTCTCGAAACACCGACCTTTGCCCGCCGCTGACGGCTACAAGCGACTGCTATACTAGAAGTGATCACCTACTTGTTTATTAACAGTCCCAGAGAGGTTGCGAGTATGCACAGTAATGATCCCTTTGGCGCACGTACGAACCTCACGCTCGACTCCGGTGAAGTAGAGATCTACAGCCTCAAGATGCTGGATGAGAAGGTTGAAGGCGATGTTTTCTCCCTACCGTTCTCCGTCCGAGTGCTGCTAGAGTCGCTACTCAGGAACTGCGGCGGCAAGTTCGTGAAGGAAGAGGATATCGAGGTGTTCGCGAGCTGGCCTGAGTCGGTTGGGGAGGAGCTGGCGTATCTACCCGCGAGGGTCATCATGCAAGACTTTACCGGAGTACCGGCGGTCGTGGATCTCGCGGCGATGCGGAGCGCGATGGAGGCTATCGGGGGAGACCCCACGAAGATCAACCCGCTAGTCCCCTCCGACCTCGTAATCGACCACTCCGTGCAGGTAGACGTCTTCGGCACGTCGGCCGCCCTGCAGTTCAACGCCGAGCGCGAATTCGAGCGTAACCGAGAGCGTTACGAGTTCCTTAGATGGGGCCAGCAAGCCTTCGACAACTTCACGGTCGTCCCCCCGGCAACGGGTATCGTCCATCAGGTCAACCTCGAGTACCTCGCCAGGGTGGTCGAGGTCAAAGACGGGGTGGCGATGCCGGACACGCTGGTGGGCACCGACAGTCACACCACCATGATCAACGGCCTGGGCGTCCTCGGCTGGGGCGTAGGAGGCATCGAGGCCGAGGCTGTAATGCTCGGTCAGCCTTACTACATGCTTGTGCCCGAGGTCGTCGGGTTTAAGCTGACCGGCGCTCTGCGCGAAGGTGTCACCGCCACCGACCTCGTCCTCACCGTCACACAGATGCTCCGCGCCCACGGCGTCGTCGGCAAGTTCGTCGAGTTCTACGGCGAAGGCCTCTCCAAGCTCTCCCTCCCAGATCGGGCGACGATCGCCAACATGGCCCCCGAGTACGGGGCGACCTGCAGCTTCTTCCCGGTTGACTCCGAAACCGTTAACTACCTCCTCGGGACAGGCCGCAGCGAGGAGCACGCCGACCTCGTCGAGCGCTGCACCAGAGAGCAAGGACTTTACCGCACGGACGAGACACCGAACCCGCGCTTCTCCGAAACGCTGGAGCTCGATATGGAGACTGTCGTCTCTAGCCTCGCCGGGCCGCGTCGGCCGCAGGACCGGGTAGCCCTGGACGATATGCAGCACGCTTTCCGGCAGGCCCTGGTGGAGATGTTCGGCTCCGGGAACGGCAGGGCCAACGGCTCTCATAGCGAGGCCGGGGGCAAGATGGGCGGCGCCGTCTCTGGCAATAGCTACACCTCGCACGACGTCGAGTCTTTCCCGGCCAGCGACACACCGGCGGAGGCCGCGGGCGTGACCGATAAAGGCGAACCGGACCCTTCGGCGGGCGGCGCCTCCCAACCCGGTACGCCAGAGGTTGCGCCCGGAGACATGGGTGAAGGCGTCAAGGTTGCCCTCGATGGCGAGAAGACAATCCTCAAGCATGGCTCGGCGGTGATCGCTGCCATCACGAGCTGTACGAACACCTCCAACCCTTCGGTGATGATAGGGGCTGGTCTTTTGGCAAAGAAGGCGGTCGAGAAGGGACTTTCGGTCGAGCCGCACGTGAAAACGAGCCTGGCGCCGGGCTCTAAGGTGGTGACGGAGTACCTGCAGACCTCGGGCCTTTTGCCGTACCTTGAGAAGCTCAGGTTCAACCTTGTCGGGTACGGGTGCACAACGTGCATCGGCAACTCGGGGCCTTTGCCGAAGAAGATCTCCGAAGCCATCGAGGAGAACGACCTCATCGTAGCCGCCGTCCTCTCGGGTAACCGCAACTTCGAGGGGCGCATAAACCCAGACGTCCGCGCCAACTACCTGGCTTCACCACCGCTCGTTGTCGCCTATGCCCTCGCGGGCACGGTAGATATAGACTTTACTAGCGACCCGCTCGGGCGCGACGAAAACGGAAATCCTGTTTATCTCAGGGACATCTGGCCGTCACAGAGGGAGGTAGCAAGCGAGCTCGAGTCGGCCCTCGACCCGAACCTCTACAAGAAGCAGTACGCCAACGTCTACACCGGCAACGAGCGGTGGAACGCCGTGGAAATCCCCTCGGGCAACCTCTACGAGTGGGATCCCAGCTCTACCTACATCCAGCAACCCTCGTTCTTCAAGGACCTCTCCCCGGAACCTGAGGAGCTCGAGGACATCAGGGGCGCCCGCGCCTTGGTCAAGGTCGGCGACTCGGTAACGACCGATCACATCTCGCCGGCGGGTGCTATCCCCTCGAAGAGCCCAGCGGGACAGTACCTGATCTCCGAGGGCGTCGATCCGAGGAACTTCAACTCTTACGGCTCTAGGCGCGGCAACCACGAGGTCATGGTGCGCGGCACTTTCGCTAACATACGTCTCAGGAACCAACTCAGGCCTGGCACCGAGGGCGGGGTCACGGTCCACTTCCCGGATGGGGAAGAGACCACCGTCTACGAAGCCTCGATGCGCTACCAAGAGGAGGGCGTCCCGCTCCTGGTACTCGCGGGCAAAGAGTACGGCACCGGCTCCTCGCGCGACTGGGCAGCGAAGGGCACGTTCCTCCTGGGCGTCAAGGCCGTCATCGCCGAGAGCTTCGAGCGTATCCACCGCTCTAACCTCATCGGGATGGGTATACTGCCCTTGCAGTTCATGCCCGGCGAGGGCGCGGATTCTATGGGCCTCGGCGGTGAGGAGACCTACGATATCGAGGGCCTCGCGGACCTCACGCCCGGCGCGGAGCTGACGGTCAAGGCTAAGGGTGAGGAAGGCGAGAAGGAGTTTAGGGTCAAGGCACGCGTAGACTCGCCTGTGGAGGTCGAGTACCTCAAAAACGGCGGGATCCTCCAGACTGTTCTCAGGCAGCTACTCAAGGAGAGCGCTTGAGAGGGCAAAGAAAAGCGGAGCTCGTGCTGGAGACGGATCTCAAAGCGACCATCGTTTGACAAGGAACTAACGAAAGGTGAAGGTCCTCATTACACGTGAGATCCCCGAGACCGGGCTACGCCTCCTTGAGAGCTTCGACGTGACCGTTCTCTCCGAGCAACCTCCCGGACGCACCGAGCTCCTAGAAGCCGCCCACGGCGCAGACGGCGTTCTCTGCACCCTTACCGAGAAGATCGACGCCGAGTTTATGAACGCCGCCGGGACCGGCCTCAAGGTCGTCGCCAACATGGCCGTCGGCTACGACAACGTAGACCTCGGCGCCGCGAAAGAGCGGGGCGTCATCGTTACCAACACCCCCGAAGTCTTGAACGAGACCACCGCCGACACCGCGTTTATGCTCCTTCTCGCGGCAGCGCGGAGGCTTGGGGAGGGGGAGAGGATCGTGCGAAGCGGCGAGTGGGAGGCGTGGGGGCCAAAGATGCTCCTCGGTCCCGACGTGTGGGGCAAGAAGCTTGGGGTGATCGGCCTCGGCGGGATTGGGGAGGCCGTTGCCCGCCGCGCGAAAGGCTTCGGCATGGAGATCCTCTACACGGGCCGCTCCCGCAAAGAAGAAGCCGAAAGAGAATTCGGAGCCCGATATCTAGGATTGGACGAGCTGCTTCAAGAGAGCGACTTCGTCTCGATCCATACCCCGCTCACCGACGAAACCCAGCATCTTATAGGCGTCACGGAACTTGAGAAGATGAAGCCCGAGGCCGTGCTCGTCAACACCTCGCGCGGACCCGTGGTAGACGAGGCGGCACTCGCCGACGCGCTCGAAAACAGGCGCATCTTCGCCGCCGGGCTCGACGTTTACGAGGAGGAGCCCGAGATGCATCCGAAACTGCTCAAGCTCGAGAACGTGATCCTCGCCCCGCACATCGGTAGCGCCTCCATCGAGACCCGAGACAAAATGGCTATCTTAGCCGCAGAGAACTTGCAGGCCGTCCTCTCCGGCGACGAGCCGTTAAACCCCGTTAACCCGTAGAAGTACTCTCCCGCAAGCTTCCCAGGCCGGGCGCGGGCTCGGGACCGAGGAGGCTGTAAGAGGAGAAAGCTTCTCTGAAGGAACAGAGGCTTACATGAACGAAGAGCCAGTACCGCCTGTGGATCTACGAGACCTCGCTCGAGAAGACTTCTGCTATCTGACGACCACCGGAAGGGCAACCGGAAAACTGCATACCATAGAGATCTGGTTCGCGCTTAATGAGCGAACCCTTTATATGCTTTCCGGCGGCAGAGACAGCTCCGACTGGGTGAGGAATATACGCCGCCGGCCGCGGGTAACAGTACGGATTGGAGAGATGTCTTTTCGAGGATCCGGGCGAGTGGTTGAGAACCCCGAGGAGGACGCTCTAGCTCGCAGGCTTTTGCTCGACAAGTATCGATCTGGCCACAGAGACCTTACGAAGTGGGGGCACACCGCGCTGCCGGTGGCGGTGGACGTATAAGGTTCTAAGGCCCTCAGAGGAACTCACACGTGTTCCCCAGTAAATACGTTATAGAAGCTCTTCCCGTCAAGCTCGGGTATAGCACCAAGCGCCACGCCTAACGCTAGCACCCGAGAAGAGCAGATCTATGAGATCAACGATTGCTCAAAATAAGAACTTTGAAGTACCCTTCGAGAAATTTAATCTCCCTCACCCAGGCTCCAGCGGCAACGATTACATACAGTGCCTTCACTAGAGCGTAGGATTTGAAACGCGTAAGATTAGGTAGAAGATGCGAGAGTACAACTCTGGGGTGGAGGAAGGAGATAGATGTTAGACAGCGTCGTAGCCGCACGAGCCGGTTTCGGTATATCGCTCGGGTTTCACATTATCTTCGCAGCCCTCGGCATCGTCATGCCGTTTTTCCTCCTTTTCTCTCAGTGGCTCTGGCTCCGAAGGAAAAACCCGGTTTATCTCGCGCTGAACAGGAAGTGGACCACGGCCTTCGCCATCACCTACGCTATCGGGGCGGTCTCCGGGACGGCCCTTACTTTCGAACTCGGGCTCCTGTGGCCGAGGTTCATGGACTTCGCCGGTCATATGATCGGCGTTCCTTTCTCGATCGAAGCCTTCTTCTTCTTCTTGGAGGCGATCTTCCTCGGCATCTACCTCTTCGGGAGAGGCGTCCTCTCGCCCTGGGTCCACTGGTTCACCGCCGTTCCCATAGCCCTCGGCGCGGTCGCCTCGCTGGTCGCCGTGGTCTTGGTGAACGCCTGGATGAACACGCCGGTCGGGTACAGCGTAAACGAAGCGGGGGAGGTGATCGACGTCAACGTCTTGCGGGCGATGTTCGCGCCCGCATGGTTCGCCGAGGTGAGCCACATGACCATCGCCGCCTTCGAGGCTGTCGCCTTCGCCTTCGCCGCCGTCTACGCCTTCGCTATGCTCAGAGGGCGGCGGGACGAGTACCACAAGAAAGGGTTCTTGATGTCGATGGCCGTCGCCACCCTCTTCGCCCCGATCATGATCATCAGCGGCGACGCCACCGCCAAATTCATCGCCAAGTACGAACCCGCCAAGCTGGCGGCGATGGAGGCACAGTTTGAGACCGAGAAAGGGACGCCGCTCACGATTGGCGGCTGGCCGGACGTCGAAAACCAAGAGGTTCGCTACGCCATCGAGATCCCCAAATTTCTCTCGTTTTTGGCCTTTGATGATCCCAACGCGACCGTTCAGGGTCTCGACAGCTTCCCAGGAGATCAGAGACCCGACCCACGCAGGGTTCACTTTTTCTTCGACCTGATGGTCGGGATCGGGTTCTTCCTCGCCGCGCTCATAGGGTGGTTCTGGATCGCCTTCTGGCGAAGTCGTGGTACCCCTACGGGAAGGTGGCTATTACGGGCAACCACGCTTTCCGGTTTCCTCGGGTTCATCGCGATCGAGTGCGGCTGGATGGTAACCGAATTTGGACGCCAGCCCTGGGTTATTCAGGGGGTCATGCTGACCGACAACGGCTCTTCCCCGGCCCTGGGCGTCCTCGGTGGCTTCTACGGGTTCTCGCTGCTTTATGTACTGCTCGCCGCAACGCTGATCTGGCTACTGAAACGCATCTCGACCGGCGTACCACCAGAGCTAAGGGACGAAGTAGAGAGACATACGGAGGAGGAGGTTGCGCATGTCTCTTGAAGTCTTGCTCGCTGGGGCTTTGATGCTGTCGATCATCTTCTTCGCCTTGACGGCAGGCGCTGACTTCGGTGGGGGGCTCTGGAACTTGCTTTCGTGGGGCGAACAGGGCGAGGAACAGCGAGAGCTCGTCGACGAGGCTATAGGACCCATCTGGGAAGCGAACGAGCTGTGGGTAGTCGGTGCGATCGTGATCATCTGGACGGCGTTCCCGCCCGCCTTCGCTGCCTACGGGATCGCCCTCTTCATCCCCTTTATCCTGGGGCTTGCGGGCATAGTCGTGCGGGGCGCGTTTTTCGCGTTCCGCCATGAAGCCCAGGAGAATATTCCGCAGAGAGCCTACGAAGTCTTCGGGAGGGTGTTCGGGGGCGCGAGCGCCATAACACCGATCTTCTTCGGGATGGCCGCTGGGGCCATCGCCTCCGGCGCAATCCGGTTAGAAAACGGAATCCCCGCTACCGGATACGTACAGAGCTGGCTGAGCCCCTTTCCAATCATAGTCGGACTGCTCGCCCTGGCGGTCTGCGCCTACCTTGCTGCGGTCTACCTCACCCTGGAACCCGGAGCCGACGAACAGCTGCAAGAGGACTTCCGTCTTCGAGGCCTCATCGCGAGCGGCATCGTGATTGTGTTGGGCCCGATCACGCTGGTACTGGCCGCCACCAACGCCACCTATATCTGGCGAGGACTGACAGGAGGACTCGGTCTGGCTCTAATGATCGTCGCGGTTTTGTTCCTGGCCGCCTCAGCGGCGTTGCTCTTTTTCCGGCGTTATCGACTGGCCCAGGCGGCGGCGGTTGTGCACGTGGTAGCAGCCTTTTGCGCCTGGGGTGTCGCACAGTATCCCTACATGCTGGTGCCAGACATCACCATCTACTCTGCAGCGGCTCCCGCGTCGGTGCTTGTAGCCGAGCTCATCGTTATCGTTTTCAGCGCCGTTGTCCTGGGGCCCTTCCTCGTGTATCTCTTTCGTCTGTTCAAGCAAGGCGAAAGAAGCGGAAGCGGCGAATAGTGACACTCCTTTGCCACTCCTCGGACGGGGAGGTTCGCCCGCTGCCGGTCGGTGTTTGGGGAGAGGCTTAGATGGACGTTGGTATGGACGAGGGTCTCGCGCCGAAGCTCTTAACGTGGGCGGGTGCCTACACGATCTCCTTTGTAGGTCTCATACACCTGATAGTGTCCGACGAGCACTTCGAAGCCGCCACCTACCTGGGGTGGTTGTTTCTGGCCAACTTCGTCGGGGCGGCCGTGGCAGCGATCGGCATCTACTGGGGTAGGCATAGGTGGGGGTGGCTGCTGGGGGACGCGGTGGCCGGCGGAGCGTTCGTACTGTACGTGGTGAGCCGTGTGCTCGGCCTGCCCGGTTTTCATCCGGAGGGCGTGTGGGAGTGGGTCCGCCTTGATGGGCTCTTCTCTCTGGGGCTTGAAGGTCTCTTCATGGCGCTGTCCCTACTGACGATAACACCACAGGGCAGGGCACTCGTAAGGATGGAGCAGGAAAGGATAGGTCAAGAACAAACGGCAGCGAGGGAGACGCCTGGTCGTATAGAGCGAGAGATGCGGGAGATTAGGAGCGGTATGGCCCCGGATCTCTCCGACCTTCGGAAACATATACAGCCGCAAGCGATAAAGGAGCAAACAAAGCGGAGCCTACAAAAGCGCCTTCGCGACATCTTCAACTCGGTTAAGCCCACAAAGCGCCGACAAGCATAGCTTCAACCCGGTCAGGCCGTCACCAGCATCTGATTTTGTACCTCGACCATCCGTTTGTAGAGACCTTTGGCTTCGAGGAGCTGGTGGTGAGCGCCGCGTTCGACGATACGTCCCTGGTTCAGCACAAGGATCTCGTCCATCCGCTCCATATGGACGAGGCGGTGGGTGACCACCAACGTGGCGCGCCCACGCGTTAGCTCGTAGATCTCGGTCAGAAGCCGGTGCTCGGTGCTGGGATCCAGGTTGGCGGTAGGCTCGTCTAATATAAGTACAGGGGCATCCTTAAGCAGCGCCCGGGCGACCGCCAACCGCTGACGTTCCCCGCCGGAGAGCCGCAAGCCTTGCTCGCCTACCCAACTGTCCAGCCCTTGAGGGAGACGGTTTATGAGCTCGGCCAACTGAGCCCGCTCCAGAGCAGAGTTTATCTCGGAATCGCTCGCTCCAGGTTTGGCCAGAAGCAAATTGTTGCGCAAGGTTTCGTTGAAAAGGTAAGTATCCTGCGTGACGACCCTGATGGTCTCACGCAAACCTTTCTCGACGTAACGACGAAGGTCATGCCCTCCCAGCCGGACCGTACCATGCGTCGGACCCCAGAAGCGTAGGGCTAAATTCACTATGGTGCTTTTGCCCGAGCCACTAGGACCCACTATCGCGACCCTGCTGCCGGGCTCTACCTTAAACGAGATTTTCTCCAATACCAATGGCTCATCTTCTTCGTAGCGAAAGCCTACATGGTCGAACTCCAGCGTATGCCTGGTAGGAGCCGGAAGCGGTTTGCCAGGACCGAGGACATGAGGTTTCATGTCGGCAATCTCGAATAGACGCTCTCCGGCGCCCAAAGAGCGCCCGAGAAATTGGAAGGCACCCCCCAGCGGTCGGACGGCCTCGAAACTACCTAAGACGAGGAGCACCAGAAAGGCCAGGTAAACGCCTCCTATCCGGCCTTCGTTCACGAGCGGTATCGCCAGGATCAGCACGGTCCACATAGCCAGGTTCATCGTCAGATCGCCCACAGCGTCCTGCAACCCGGTGATAGAAGCCATCCTTCGCTGGGCCCGGCCGAGCTTTAGGCCGAGAGCGGATATCCGCTCTTGCTGCTTAGCGGCCTGACCGAGGGCGAGCAGGTCCTGCACCCCCTGGAGGCCATCCACAATCTGGGCGTTAAGTTCGGCCCTCAACTTCAGCTGTCGCCGCCCTAGCTTTCGTGCGAGGACATTCACCAAAAGCGGCACCCCGATGCCAGCAAGCGCTAGGAAGCCCAAAACCACAAAGGCTAGCGAAGGATCGAAGAAGACGTAGAGCAGAGAAAAGGTTAGGAAAGATATGAGCATCGCAACGATGAGGGGTGAGAGCGCCCGCAGATAGACATTCTCCAGCTCTTCAACGTCTTTAACTATCCGAGCGAGCAGATCACCGCTGCGATATCCGAGCAAGCGAGCGGGAGACACAGGTTCGAGACGCCCGTAGAGCCAGGTTCGCAGGTCCGCCAGCAACTTGAACGTCACATTGTGAGAGACCAACCGCTCTGCGTAGCGCAAAAAGGCCCTCGAAGCTCCGAAGACTTGTACGAGAAACATCGGTAAAGCGAGCTGGCTCAGGAGAATCTTCAGCGCCGAGGCCGCGATAAGGTAGGCGGCAACGGTGAGAAGCCCAATGTTGGTAGCCATCGTCCCGACGCCCAGCAGGATAGCGAGCGCCACCTGCCAGCGATGAGGACTCAAAAATTTAAGTAGGCGCACCAGTACTCTCATGCGAGCATCCGTTTATAAGCACCTACGAAACGAGCATAAGGGCCATCACGTTCTACGAGGTCGGTGTGATTACCTACCTCTAACAGACGGCCTTCCTCGAGCATCGCGATCTGGTCTGCGCGGTAAACGGTGTTCAACCGGTGGGCAATAACGAGCACGGTGCGAGCTCGCATCAGGCGCTCTAGCGCGATGCCGATCAGGTGCTCGCTCTCCGGATCCAGGCTCGAGCTCGGCTCGTCCATGACGAGCACCGGAGCGTCCTTCAGGAACGCACGAGCGATAGCCAGCCTCTGAGCCTCCCCTCCACTCAAGCGGGCGCCGCGTTCCCCTACTTCGGTGTCGTAGCCTTGCGGGAGCCGTTCGACGAGCCCCGACGCCCCGGCCAACTCCACCGCCTGTTCGATCTGTTCGCCGGTCGCGTCTGGGCGGGCCAGACGAATGTTGTCCAGCACGCTCCCGTAGAAGAAGTAAGGTCGCTGCGGCACCAGCGCCACCTTCCTTCGCCAGGTCTCGACGGAAAGACCCTCGATAGAAATCCCGTTTGCGGTGATCCGCCCACTCTCGGGATCTGCGAACCGCATGAGCAGGTTGACCAACGTGCTTTTACCCGCGCCGCTGGGCCCCACGAGTGCGGTACAGGTGCCGGCCGGCAGAGTAAGGCTGACGTCGGAAAGAGCCGGTCGGGTGCTTCCAGGGTAGCTGTAGCTTACGTTCCCGAACTCGATGCTCAACTGGTCAGAGGAGTGGGCGGTAGTGCCGGATCCCGGGTTAACCGGCGCGGGGGTGCCCAAGATCTCGAAGACCCGCCTGGCCGCCGCCTTGCCCTCCATGCCGGCATGGCGATGGACACCGAGCTCCCGCAACGGACGGTAAAACTCCGGGGCCAGCAGCAGCACCAGGAAAGCAACCTCGAAAGAGATGTTCCCATATAACAGACGCATACCCAGCGCCACAGCGACTAGCGCTATGGAGATAGTCGTCGTGAACTCCAACACCAACCCAGAGAGGAACGCGAAACGCAGTACTTTGAGGGTTCTCTCTTTGAACTCATCGCTAACCTCCGCGACCCGCTCACGCTCCGCCGTGCCTCGGCCGAAGATTTTGAGCGTGGGCAAACCCTGCAAAACGTCCAGAAAGTGGGCGCTCATGCGAGACAGAGCGGCCCATTGACGCTGCATGCTTTCCTCGGCGCGGCTTCCCATCAGGAGCATCAAGACCGGGATCGCCGGGGCAGTCGCCACGAGCAAGATCGCGCTCACAGGGTCCACCGGTAGAATGTAAGCGGCTATCAGAAGTGGTACGAACACGCTCAGGACCGTCTGCGGCAGGTAGCGACCAAAGTACGCATCGAGCCTCTCGACGCCTTCGACGGTGGTCGCCGCCAGTTCACCGGTGCGCTCACCTCTGGCATAGCTCGGCCCCAACCGCATAAGGTGAGCAAACAAGCGCTCCCGCAGCTCGAATTTGACGTAAACGGCTCCACGCTGGGCGACGATCTCACGCACCCACAGAAGACCCGAGCGCAAGACCGCGGCGCCAAGCAAGGCAAGAAGCAGCCTTACCTGTCCGAAACCTTCGCCGCCCAGCAATACCCGATCAACTATCTTGCTCAGGAAGACCATCTGAGCGATCGTGGTGCAAGCGCCTAACACCCCCAAGACGATAGCGCACCCCAAGAAGATCCTGGCATACTTCACATGGCGTAACAGCTCTCTACTAACCGGTAAACCTCCCCCCTGCTTCGTAGCTTTTTCGGCACTCATGCGGCGAGGCGCCCTCTTCGTCCCATGCCAGCAGTGTATCAGGAGCCTATGCCCACACTCTGTTATGACAGCGGCCGGAAATCGGATGCAAGACAGTAGGTTAGTTACGGAAGGAGGAAGGGTAAAGCAATCACGAGGTCAGGGACCTAGAAGGAAAGGAGAGACATGAGCCAAGGGCAGAGGAATGATGAAGATCTGGCGAACCGTACCTACGAACCGCCGGAGGAGTTCGCCGAGCAAGCCAGCGTAAACGACCCTTCCATCTACCAGAAAGCCAAGCAAGACTACGAGGGGTTCTGGGCCGAGTGCGCCAGGGAGTTGCACTGGTTTAAGGAGTGGGACCAAGTGCTCGAATGGGAGCCCCCCTTCGCCGAGTGGTTCGTCGGCGGCAAGACAAACGTCGCCTACAACTGCCTCGACTACCAGATCGAGCAGGGCAGGGGCAACAAGGCCGCCCTCATCTGGGAGGGCGATGAGCCCGGCGATCAGCGGACCTACACATACTCGGAGCTCCTGACCGAGGTCAACAAGTTCGCCAACGTCTTGAAGAACCTGGGGGTACAAAAGGGTGACCCGGTCGGGATCTACCTGCCGATGATCCCTGAGCTGGTCATCGCGATGCTCGCCTGCGCGAGGATAGGAGCCCCGCATTCTGTGGTCTTCAGCGCCTTCTCCGCCGGCAGCCTCCGCGACCGGCTTAACGACGCCGAGGCTAGGGTTCTGGTCACCGCCGACCAATCACCTCGCGGTGGCAAGATCAACCCCTTAAAGCAAAGTGCGGACCAGGCTCTCGAAGAGTCTCCCTCGGTCGAGAGCGTGGTCGTGGTCAGGCGCACGGGCGAGGACGTCCCTATGACCGACGGGCGCGACCACTACTGGGACGAGCTTATGGGCGGGGCCGCCGAGGAGTGTCCCCCCGAGGAGATGGACTCGGAAGACCTGCTCTTCATCCTATACTCCTCCGGCTCTACGGGCAAGCCCAAGGGCATCGTCCACACCACGAGTGGCTATCTGACGCACGTGAAGATCACGAACAAGTGGGTCCACGACCTCAAGGACGGCGACGTCTACTGGTGCACGGCGGACGTAGGGTGGGTCACCGGGCACTCTTATCTCGTCTATGGACCCCTCGCGAACGGCGCGACGACGTTGATGTTCGAGGGGACGCCAAGCTACCCGGAGAACGATCGCTGGTGGGACATCATAGAGAGGCACAAGGTCACCGTTCTCTACACGGCCCCCACCGCCATAAGGGCGTTTGCAAAGATCGGGACCGGTCCTATAGAGAAGCACGACCTCTCCAGCTTGAGGCTCTTGGGAACGGTAGGCGAGCCGATAAACCCCTGGGCATGGGTGTGGTATCACGAGAACGTGGGTGGCGGCCGCTGCCCGATAGTAGACACCTGGTGGCAGACGGAGACCGGTGGGATCATGATCGCGCCTTTGCCCGGCATCACCACCCTCAAGCCCGGCAGCGCCACTTTCCCGCTTCCCGGTATCGAGGCCGGTCTTTATGACGAGGAGGGTAACGAGATCGAGGGTGCCGGACGGGGCAACCTGGTTATAAAGAAGCCGTGGCCCGGCATGCTCCGCACGCTCTATAAGGACCCAGAGCGTTATCGCGAGACCTACTGGGGCAAATATGGAGACGTCTACTTCGCCGGTGACGGTGCCGAACGTGACGAGAACGGCTACTTCACCATAACCGGCAGGGTCGACGACGTGATGAATGTCTCGGGGCACCGCATCTCCACCGCGGAGGTCGAAAGCGCACTCGTCTCCCACCCGGCCGTCGCCGAGGCGGCGGTCGTCGGCAAGTACGATGAGGACAAGGGTCAAGCCATCTTCGCGTACGTCATCCTCGAGGAGGGCCGCGAGAGCAGCCAGGAGCTGATGCAGGAGCTGCGCCAACACGTGCGAGAAGAGCTAGGACCGACATACCGCCCGGATCGGGTCGTCGCCGTGGACGATCTGCCGAAGACGAGGAGCGGCAAGATCATGCGTCGCATCCTCAAGCGTATTGCTGAGGGCGAGGAGGACCTGGGAGACGTCACCACCCTCGCCGACCCGAGCGTCGTGGACACCATACTGGAGCAGGCCGGAGCTCAAAGGTAGAAGCCGGATACCAGCAAGTAGGAAGGGGCGGGGACTCTCCCGTCCCTTCTATCTGCTATAACGCCCAGTCAGGCTGCAAGCTCTCCTGATTGCTTGAGCCCAAGCAGCACGCACCATGCAGAGGATATGACCCCAAAGAGTACAAGAGCTTTCTTCTAGCCGATGCGCGCACGGCCAAGCTCGCAACGGTTCGAAAAGTTGATCGCCCTACGCGGCGATATAATCAGGGCTGCTTTTATCTCTCTTGTGTCCGGGTCGCCTACCCCATCCGCCCTCGGCGGTCTGGGCTGCCCTAGGTTATCGAGGCTCTAATCTACGATGACGTTATGAACAGGCCAGGGCTCGGGCTCAACCGAGGGGAATCCGGTTTCCTCAAGGATTGGCATGAGTCTTTGCCCAAACCTCTCCAAGTGCTCCTGCGAGTCCCATACATCGACGATGCGCCAACCCGGAACCTCAAACTCCGAGAAGCTTACGCGGCGGCCCGGTCGGCTCGCTTCGATAGGAGGCGCCGCCCTACAAAGGTGGTCGCAAAGAAGAACGTTTCTAATTAATTCTCCGTTGGCTACTGATCGACGTTGGGCGTCTTCTCGCCCTCGTTCTTACCCTCAGGGATGTGCTCTTCGATGACCTGGTTCAGCTCGGCTCCGATCAGCACGATGAACGCTGAGTAGTAAATGTAGAGCATGAGGATCACTATGCCCGCAAAGGAACCGTAGGTGGCGTTGTAAGAGCCGAAGTTGCTGACGTAGAGCGAGAAGAGGAGCGAGAAGACAAGCCATAAAGCGACGGCGATGATCGAGCCGGGGCTGATCCACTTAAAGTGCTGCTCGACGTCCGGTGCGAAGTAGTAGACAAGGGCAAATGCGAACAGGACGAAGAAGAGAAGGACCGGCCACTGCACGATGTTCCAGACGACCTGGAAAACGAAACCCAGGCCCACGAGGTCAGCGACGGCACCGCCGAGCTGAGGGCCGAAGATGACGAGCCCAAGTGCAAAAAGGAGGAGGGCGGCGACCCCTAAAGAGAGCAGAACAGAGATCAAGTACTGCTTCCAGATCGGGCGCGCCTCTTCGACTTCGTACATGACGTTCATCGCCTCCATGACCGAGCGGAACGCACCCGAGACGCCCCACAGGGCGAGGAAGATCGAGATTATCGCCCCAACGGTGAACGCGCCCTGGGCCTTACTCTGGGCGATACCCAAGAGCTGGTCCTCGAGAAAGGCCGTCGCCCCCTCCGGCAGTACGGCGGACACCTGATCCAACATAGTCCTGACCAACTCTGGGGCCCCGAAGAGCCCTAGTAAGGAGAGCAAAAACACGAAAAACGGGAAGAGTGCGAAGAGACCTTTGTAAGTGAGGTTGCCCGCAAACGCGGCGAGGTGGTCTTTGCTTACCTCCTTGAATGTTCGCTTCAGGAGCTCTACGAGCCCGAGGTCTTGTGCCATCGGTACCTCGACCGCGTTCCCGGTCTCCTCGGCCTTGTTCACCAACCTCTTGCCGGGGATCTTCATGGATCCTCCTTTCGGAGCACACCTTCTGGGCCGTTCCCTCGACAGCATTTTATAGTAAGGGGTACTACGCTGCGGAGGAATTTGCTGCGGACGCAGAGGCTTCGAAGGGAGGCGCATCTCTCTCGAAGAGAATGTTCTCATCTCCTTTCGGCTCGGACAAGGGGCGCCTCCCTCGAACACACCACGGGAGGCGCCCTATGGTCTTTGTGGACTTCTTCAGCCTGTTGGCTGGCTTCCCGGGGCGGGCAAGCGCTCTCCGGCTGCTTCTTCTATATAGCGTTGATAGGCCTCAGCGCCAGCGTAGATGGCGACAAAAGAGAGCACGCACACCGCCGCCATGTAGACGGCGATGTAGACCGCATTGTCGGTTAGTTGCAGAGTAAAGGTGGCGACGGCTGGGGCAAGCACCGCCGACTGGCCCCCGCGACCTGCTCGATCGAGGCCGTCCTCCTTACGTCCTCTCCGCCGAGCCTCTCCATAGCTACCTCCTCTACCCGTTCCCCAAGCCTTTTCGACCTGGATCGTTTAATAGTTAGAATCGATCAGTTATCCTTCGTCCGCTCCTCCCATCTTCTCGGCTTGCTCTACAAAGAAATTTAAAGAGTCGGGGTTGGTCAAGGAGTCTTTGCTGACCGCTTCCTCGGGTGGCGTCCCCGAGAGGATCTTCTTTACGGGCACCTCGACCTTCTTGCCGTTGAGGGTGCGGGGCACCTCGGGGATGGTCAGGACCTCGTCCGGCACGTGCCGGGGGGAGGTGGTCTCGCGGATGCTCTTTTTGATCTTGCGGACGAGATCGTCGTCGAGCTGCACGCCTTCTTTGAGGACCACGAAGAGCGGCATGTAGTCTTCCCCGTCCTTCTGGGTGTCTATGACGAGGCTGTCCTGAACCTCCCCAACCTTGTCGACGGCGCGGTAGATCTCGGCGGTTCCCATCCTCACGCCACCGCGGTTTATGACGGCGTCGGAGCGGCCATAGATCACGGCGCTGCCGTTGGGCTTTATCTTGATCCAATCCCCGTGCCGCCACACGCCGTGGTACACGTCGAAGTAGCTGTCCCTGAAGCGCTCGCCGTTTTCGTCTCCCCACAGGTACAGCGGCATAGAGGGCATGGGTTCGGTGATCACCAGCTCCCCCACCTCGTCGACGAGGGAGTTGCCCTCCTCGTCGAACGCCTCGACCCTGGCCCCCAAAGAGCGGCACTGGAGCTCTCCGACCCGGACCGGTAACAACGGACAGCCTCCCACAAACGCCGTGCACAGATCGGTGCCGCCGCTCGTGGAGAAGAGCCACAAATCTTCTTTGACGTGCTCGTAGACCCACTCGAAGCCCTCCGGCGGCAGGGGCGAGCCGGTCGAGCCTACGCTCTTCAAAGCGCTAAGGTCGAAATCGCGCCCGGGCTCGATGCCGGCGTCCATGCACGCGGTGATGTAGCCCGCGCTCGTCCCAAAGCAGGTCATGCCGGTCTCTTCGGCAAACTCCCAGAGGATGTTCATGTCCGGGTAGCCGGGGCTGCCGTCGTACAAGAGGATGGTCGAGCCGGCCAGGAGCCCGCTCACAAGGAAATTCCACATCATCCAGCCCGTGGTCGTGAACCAGAAAAACCTGTCCTCAGTATCGAGGTCCACATGCAGAATGAGCTTCTTGAGATGCTCGAGGAGGATGCCGCCGTGGCCGTGCACGATGGCCTTGGGGAGCCCCGTGGTCCCCGAGGAGTACACCACCCACAATGGGTGGCCGAACGGTACCTGCTCGAACTGGAGCTCCGCCCCCTCGTTCCTGGAGAGCATCTCGTCCCAGTAGACGACGTTTTCGAGGTCGCTCGTATCCGGCTCTTCTTTGAGGTACGGCAGGATGACGGTCTTCTCGAGCGTGGGGATCTCCTCCTGGAGGCGCGTCACGACCTCGATGCGGTCGTAGTCCTTACCGCCGTAGCGGTAGCCGTCCACCGCGAAGAGCACCTTCGGCTCTATCTGTGCGAAACGGTCGACAACGGCGCCGAGGCCGAAGTCCGGCGAGCAGCTAGACCAGATAACCCCGATGCTCGCACAGGCGAGGAAACCAATCAGGGCCTCGGGCATGTTCGGCACGAAGGCCACAACCCGGTCGCCCCGTCCGACTCCTAACCCCTTGAGGCCCGCGGCCAAAGCGGCGACCTTCTCCTGAATCTCGCGCCAGGTCATCTGGTCGAGCGGCCGTAGCTCCGATTGGTATAGCACCGCCGGCTCATCGGGTCGTGCGTTGCGGAGGGCGTGCTCGGCGTAGTTGAGCTCGGCCCCCTCGAACCAGTTGGCCCCCGGCATCTCGCGCTGGCTGAGCACCCGCTCGTAAGGCCTCGACGCTTTAACCTCAAAGAACTCCCAGATGCTCGCCCAGAACTCTTCCAGCTCGGTCACCGACCACTCCCACAGCTCTCCGTAGTCGCTGAAAGAGAGGCCTTTCTCGTCCTCCAACCACCGTATGTAGCGGGAGATGTTCGCGTTTTCCTTGAGCTCTTCTGAAGGCTCCCAAAGCAAGGTTCCTTCGGCTGTTTCGGTCATACCTACCCCTTTACCTATTCACCTGTTTTCCGGAGTGTGTGCTCATCAGCGGGCCGTCCATCCGCCGTCCATGGTGAGGGATGCGCCGTTGATGAACGACGCCTCGGGTGCGCAGAGGAAGGCGACCAACTCGGCGACTTCCTCGGGTTCGACGAGGCGTTTGATCGCGGGTGATTCCAGCATGACCCTCTCGATCACCTCGTCCTCGGAGATCCCGCGCGTGCGGGCCTGGTCGGCGATCTGTTCCTCGACGAGCGGCGTCCTGACGAAGGCCGGGCACACACAGTTTGACGTTACGCCTTTGGGGCCTCCCTCCAGCGCCAAGACCTTCGAGAAACCTTCCAGGCCGTGCTTGGCCGAAACATAAGCCGCCTTGTACGGTGAGGCTCTGAGGCCATGCACGGAGGAGATGTTGATCACACGCCCCCACCCCTTCTCGTACATGCCGGGCAGCGCCGCACGCACGATCCTGAAGGGCGCCTCGAGCATAACCCTCAATATCATGGAGAAACGCTCGGGCGGGAAGTCCTGAACGGCGGCGACGTGCTGCAGACCCGCGTTATTGACCACGATGTCCGCCTCAGCCTTTAAGCTATCTAACTCCTTGTAATCGGAGAGATCTGCCTGCATCGCCTCGCCGCCGATCTCGTCTGCGACCTCCCGGGCGCCGCCACCGTTCAAGTCGAGCACGGTAACCGCAGCACCCGCCCGGGACAGCCTTTCGGCGCAGGCCCGCCCAATCCCACTCGCCGCCCCGGTAACCAAAGCGCTACGCCCGGTCAGGTCTACCCCGGCAGCCGCCGGTCCTGGGGCTACGGAACGTTCACCCATATCCTCTACCTCGTTCTAAGAAGCTGTTCATCCCCACAAGGATCTTTCTGTCGGTCCGATCCGGTAACCAGTATAAGCCAACAGGTCAGCATGCTTCCACCACTGATCATTCCTGCGGTTTCGGGAAGCTACCAGCGCACAACTTATGCTCGTAAGGCATCCAGTATGCCAAAGCCTCGGTTCAAAGGGCTATCAAACCGGAACTTGACGGTACCGGCCTTTTCGCGTAAAGTCCATTGTCTATTAAGGCTATAGGCAAAGTAAGCCAAGGGAAACGGATGAACGAGCATACGAGGTTGACGAGGGGTACAAGGCTTGCCGTGACCTTGGCTACCATGCTTGCTTCGCTGATCCTCTCCGGTTGCGGAGCCGAGTTTGGGAGTAGTGCGGAAGGCGGGAACCTCAGCCTTGTAGCCTACTCGACGCCGCGCGAGGCCTACGACAAACTCACAAGCGCTTTCGGGAAGACGGAGACCGGACGGGGAATCACTTTTGACAGCTCTTATGGTGGTTCGGGCGAGCAGAGCCGCGCCGTGGAGTGGGGATTACCCGCTGACGTGGTCGCGTTCTCGCTGGAGCCCGACATGGCTCGGCTCGTCAAAGTCGGAGCCGTAAAGCCGGATTGGAAGGAGGATGAGTACAAGGGCATGGTCACCGACTCGGTCGTGGTACTAGCCGTCCGGAAGGGGAACCCGAAGGGAATCCGGGGCTGGGGCGACCTGACCAGCAAGGGGATAGAGGTGATTACCCCAAACCCGTTTACCTCCGGAGGGGCCCGTTGGAACGTCATGGCCGCCTATGGAGCACAACTTGAGCAGGACAAGTCCGAAGACGATGCGGTCGAATACCTGAGGCAACTCTTCGCCAACGTGCCGGTGCAGGACAAGAGCGCTCGCGAATCCCTCCAGACGTTCACCGGCGGTAAAGGCGACGTTATGATCGCCTACGAGAACGAGATTATCAACGCCCAGCAGAAGGGTCAGGACCTTGAGTACATCGTTCCCGACCAGACCATCCTCATAGAGAACCCCATCGCCGTAACAAGCGACAGCCAGTCTCCCAAGCAGGCCCAAGCCTTCCTCGATTTCCTGCGCTCGGACGAGGCGCAGCGCATCTTTGCGGAGAATGGCTACCGTCCGGTTGTTAACGACGTGCTCAAGGAGTTCGACTATCCTACTCCACCTACCCTGTTCACGATCGAGGACTTAGGTGGCTGGGAAAAGGTTACGAAGAAGTTCTTCGACTCCGAGACCGGAACGATGGCCCAGATCAACCGAAAGCAGGGGGCACCGACCAGCAGATGAGCGTCCGCAGCAAGACGGAGACGGCAGCCATCCCGAGACCCACAGCAAAGGAGAGGCAGGGCAACCCTCTCACCCGCGGAGTGGTGACCGGCTACCTGAGCCTTATCGTGCTCATTCCCCTTGCGGCGGTCGTGTGGCGTTCCACAGATGGGGGCATAGAAGGGTTTCTGCGGGCAATCTCCAACCCGCAGGCCTTCGCCGCCCTCAGGCTCACCCTCCTGGCCTCGCTGGTCGTTGTCGTCATTAACGTCGTCACGGGGACCCTGATCGCCTGGGTGTTGGTGCGTGACTCCTTCCGGAGCAAAGGGGTCGTAAACGCGCTCATAGACCTCCCGTTCGCCCTGCCGACGATCGTTGCGGGTTTAACGCTCCTAGCGCTCTATGGCCCTGGAAGCCCCGTCGGCCTCAACGTCGCTTATACCCAAGTATCGGTCGGGATGGCACTGCTCTTCGTCACGCTCCCGTTCGTCGTCCGCGCCGTACAGCCGGTGCTCTTGGAGTTGGACCGCGACATGGAAGAGGCGGCAGCTTCGCTCGGGGCAAGCGAGCTCTCGACCTTCTGGAGGATCATCCTGCCCAACCTGCTACCCGCCATCCTTTCCGGGGCGGCTTTAAGCTTCGCCCGCTCCATAGGCGAGTTCGGTTCCGTCGTCCTTATAACCGGCAACATTCCGTTCGAGACGCAGGTTGCTTCGGTATACATCTTCGGGCAGATCGAAAGTGATAGGGTCACAGACGCCGCGGCGATCTCCGTGCTGCTGCTCGTCATCTCCCTGCTCGTCCTGCTCACCATGAGCCTGCTCGGCCGCTGGGGTATGCGCCATGTCCGCTAGGTTGACCCTCCGCACCCTAGCTTTAGGTTACCTGGCTCTGCTGCTGCTCTTCCCGGTCGGCATGGTCTTTGTTCGCACTTTCGAGGACGGTATAGGACCGGTTTGGGAGGCGGTCACCCGTCCCAACGCCTTGCATGCTCTTTGGCTAACCATGCTGGTCGCGGTGATCGCCGTGGCGGCCAATACCGTCTTCGGTGTTCTCTGCGCGATGGTTCTGGTCCGCCACGAATTCCGCGGCAAGGTACTCCTGAATGCTGTCCTCGATCTGCCGCTCGCCGTCTCACCCATCGTGGTGGGGCTCGCACTGCTGCTCGTCTACGGTCGTGTCGGCTATGCAGGAGGATGGCTCGTCGACGTAGGGATTCGGGTCGTCTTCTCGACGCCGGGGATCATCCTGGCTACTATATTTGTCTCGCTGCCCTTCGTGGTACGTGAGGTGGTACCTGTCCTGCGCGAGATAGGCACCGAGCAAGAGCAGGCTGCCACGACTTTGGGGGCCTCGGCATTCCAGACGTTCCGGCTCGTCACCCTGCCGGCGATCCGATCAGGGGTTGCCTACGGCGTCGTCTTGACGACCGCCCGAGCGATCGGTGAGTTCGGGGCGGTCAGCGTCATCTCAGGCAAGCTCGCCGGGCGCACCCAGACGCTTACAGTCTACGTCGAGGACCGCTTTCAAAACTTTGACCTGGTGGGATGCTACGCCGCTTCGGTTATATTAGCCCTCATCGCCGTAGCAACGCTGCTACTAACCAACCTTTCCAAGCTAAGGGAGGATTACTAATGGGGATTACTGCCCATAATGTCTCTAAAAGGTTCGGGAACTTCGTCGCGCTCGACAACGTCTCGGTGGAGGCCACTCCTGGATCATTGACCGCCCTTCTGGGACCGAGCGGGAGCGGTAAGTCCACGCTGTTACGCGTGATCGCAGGCCTTGAGAGGCCGGATAGTGGCAAGATCTTTATCTCGGGCGAAGAGAAGACCTACGTGCCACCGCAGAAGCGCGGGGTCGGGTTCGTCTTCCAGCACTATGCTGCCTTCAAACATATGACCGTCTTCGAGAACGTCGCCTTCGGACTAAAGATCCGCAAGTGGCCGAAAGCTGAGATCCACAACCGTGTCTACGAACTACTCGAGCTCGTCCAGCTCGACGGGTTCGCCAGCCGTTACCCCGCCCAGCTCTCAGGCGGCCAACGCCAGCGGATGGGGCTGGCGCGCGCTCGCCGTTGAGCCCTCGGTACTGCTCCTCGACGAGCCCTTCGGCGCCCTCGACGCAAAGGTGCGTCAAGAACTCAGGATCTGGCTCCGCCGGTTGCACGAGGAGATTGAGGTAACGACCATCATGGTTACGCATGACCAGGAAGAAGCCATGGAGGTGGCCGACCGCATCGTGCTTATGAACCACGGCAAGATAGAGCAGGTTGGCGATCCGCAGCGCCTCTACGAGCAACCGGCTAACGAGTTCGTTATGGGCTTCATCGGGCCAGTAAATAGGCTCGGGAACACCTTCATTCGCCCGCACGATATCGAGCTCCAGCTTCATGGGGACGGCTCGACTTTTGAAGCCGACGTAGACGAGGTAGTCTACCTCGGCTTCGAGGTCCGCGTAGAGTTCTCTCTTAGAGATGAACAGAAGGTCTGGGCTCAAGTAACTCGCCAAGAAGCTAAGCACCTGGGGCTCGAGCGTGGCAAAACCGTCCACGTTCGCATGGATCGCAGCAAGGCCTTTGTTTAAACCCTTCTGCAAAATCAGCAGCTACTCTCCCGTAACAGAAATAAGGCCTCGAATCTCAACAAAATTTTCTCCGAACCGCTTGACAACGGGCCGTCGCTCCGTGTAGAGTCGATAATGTTCACTAAATTGGTAGACAAAAGCGAGAAATAGCACAAATGAAAGGCGGCGATGGTTGAGGCGATATATGGGGGGACTCGTATCCCCCACCTGATACAGAAAGTTACGACCATCGACGTGGACGTGCAAGAGGAACTGTGCTCTGTCCGCGATCCACTACCCTACCTGGATCGACAGCCCAAGTTCGCGACGGCACTCGCCTCCGCCTACAACGACCGGCTGGCCGAGAACCGGTTAAAGCTACCCTCACGAAAGAGGTGTCATCCCCCATATACAACGGGGCGATCATCTCGATGTATGTGCTCGTTAAGTAAGTGAATTAAGCGACCAAACACTAACGAAGCCCGAGCACGTAATACAGGGAGGCAAACAATGATTGATCGTCCTAATGTGGTAGTAATCGTGGCAGACACGTTCCGCAGAGACCATTTGGGGGCCTACGGGAACCCGCGCATCCGAACGCCCTACCTGGACGAGTTCGCACGCTCGTCGGTGGTATTCGATCACCATGTGGTCTCTTCTTTTCCTACCATGCCGGCACGGGCGGATATCCTCACGGGGACATTCTCGTACACCCATATGGGTTGGGAGCCGCTGCCGAGGCATCTGCTAACCCTGCCGGAGACTCTCTCCAAAGCCGGCTATCTCACCATGGGCATCGTGGACACGCCATTCTACATACGCAACGGCTTCGGTTACGACCGCGGCTTCGACGACTTCGTCTGGGTCCGGGGGCAGGGAGATGACACTAGACCTCACGAGCGCGCAGACGCACGGGCGACCTGGCGATCCGAGGAGGACCGGATGGCGGCGCGCACGATGACGGAGGCCGAGCGGTGGCTCGAGCGGCACTACAACGAGCGGTTCTTCCTCTACGTAGACACCTGGGACCCACACGAGCCCTGGGACGCGCCGGACTATTATACCGCTAGGTACAGGGAAGGTTACGCCGGGGAGCAGATCTATCCTTGCTATGGGAAGTGGGAAGAAGCCGGCCTCACCAAGGACGATGTAGACCTCGGTCACGCCACCTACTGCGGCGAGGTGAGCATGGTGGACTTCTGGATCGGGCGTCTTCTGGCGAAGTTGGACGCTTTAGGCCTCCGGGAGAACACGCTGGTCCTCTTCACCTCCGATCACGGTTTCTACTTCGGGGAGCACGGCTACTTTGGCAAGGCAGAGTGGGTGCATGAACCGGAGGCCTCGGTCACCAGGGGCTCATTGGTACCCGAGTGGCTGACCGAATCGTGGCTTCTGACCGTCGAGCGGTCGCCACTGTACCGGGAGCTAACGAACGTACCCCTGATGGTCCGCGGACCGGGCCTGAAGCCCGGCCGCCGGTCGGCGATGACAACCACTCCAGACCTAGCGCCGACCATCATCGAGCTCGCGGGACTCGGGCACCTGCCGACCACGATGACGGGCGAGTCATTTCTCGACGTTCTCGCGGGAACGAGAGAAGAGCACCGGCCGTTCGTCGTAAGCTCCTGGCCACTGTACCTGGCGGAAGGTGAGATCGTCACCGCCATAGACTCGAAGGCGCGCAGGATCGCCAACTACATGCCGCTCACGGTCACCACGCACGACCGTTCGCTGATCCTGGGCGGCCCGGCTGACGAGCCGGAACTCTACGACCTCGCGAGTGACCCCGGCGAGCAGAACAACGCGTGGAGAGAGCTAGGCGACGAGGGTGAAGTCCTCTGCGAGCGTACGCTGACTTTCCTGGAGCGCATCGGCACGCCCGAGGAGTACCTGGCTCCTCGCCGCAAGGCACTCGACGGGTGGCGGAGAGTGGTCAAAAGCTGAGGGTCCGGACCGGAGAGAGCGAAAGGCACGCATTGAGACAAGACAAACCCATCGCACTGTGGGCTGTGCCCAGGTCCATATCGACCGCGGTCGATATGGTCTTCGTGGAAAGAGACGATTTCGAGATCTTTCACGAACCGTTCTCAGCTTCTTACTACTACAGTGAGGAGCGTCTCAGCGACCGTTACTCCGATGTGGAGCCGAAGGCAGAGTACAACTACCAGAACGTTCTGGCGAATATGCTTGAGCCCCGCGAAAAACGCGTGTTCGTTAAAGACATGGCCTACCACGCCGAAGGCTTGATAGGCCCGGAGTTCGTCTCTCGCTTCGCGAACACCTTCATCATCCGGGACCCGAAGTACGTAATATCATCGCTCTACCGCATGTGGCCCGACTTCACCTTCGAAGAGCAGGCTACAGCGCCTGAGGAAAAGTTTACGAAGGTACCTTCTTCCAAGGTGGAGGGTCTCAGCTTTTCGCGCATCTCGGCGACGCCCTTCCGGCAGGATCCTATCTGTACTATTGAATAAAGAGGTCAACCACCTCCGCGCTCAGAAAGAGATCGAAAGCTTTCAGCCAGCTGCCCTCAGTGATGCACCCAGGCATCGGGGTCGCGGGTAAGTTCTTCGACCGGTGCGGGAAGCGAACCTTCAACGAGGTCGGCCAGCGTCACGGTTTCGAGGACAGCGCGCAGGTTCGCACGAACCGCGATCCACACTTCAGTGAGCGGTATGGCTGCGCCCCGGTACTCGACGGCCTCCGGCCACTCGCCCCGGACGTTAGCTAGCGGGCCTTCGACGGCTCGTATCACCCGGGCGAGCGAGATCTCCGAGGCCGGTGTGGCAAGCCAGTAGCCCCCTGCAGCACCCCGCTGGGTACGTACGATCCCGGAGTGCTTAAGATCCAGCAGGATGTTCTCCATAAACTTCTTAGGTATCCTCTGCTCCTGGGAGATACGCTCCCCCTTCAGTGGCCCTATCTCCTCGATCTCTGCTCGCGCGAGTTCGGCCGCCGCCCGGAGCGCGTAATCCACCCTTGCCGAGACTTGCATCTAGAGGCGTTCGGCTTCCTCTTCCTTCTCCCTCTGCACCTCCGACGGGCCGGAAGGAAGGTACCCATCTCCCATCTTCAGGTATGGGCGGAAAAGATCCATCGGAACCGGGATGATGAGCGTCGA
>DASQSI010000149.1:0-2743 GCA_035642415.1 Rubrobacteraceae bacterium | reverse complement strand
TACCCGCCAACCCTCATTGCGCTCTCGCTCTCTCTGCACTGCTCTACCATCCAACGGCTTCTCACCGTCTTTTGGAACAGAGCGGCACTCGGTTCTTCGCTCTAGCCGCAGAATCCCCCTTGTGCGAAGAAAGCTGCTACTGGCTGCTTCGAGACGAACCTGAGCGACCTAGAAGGAGGTCCTTCTAGAAAACTGCCAGGAATTGACCGAAGAGGCGCAACCTGCCTCTGTCGATATATGATGTTTTCGAAGTTAGGCTTGCTGACGGAGAAGAAGCGCAAACGTGCCAGCGGTAGAGCGAGGAGATAACCATGACGGGATTGATTACCAGGTTCACGGAGCTAATGAGTATAGAACATCCGATCGTTTCGGCTCCCATGGCTCTCGTTTCTGGTGGAGGACTGGCCGTAGCGGTGTCTGATGCCGGAGGCCTAGGCTTAATCGGTGGTGGATATGGGGATCACGCCTGGCTGCGCGAAGAGTTAGACACTGCTAAAGCCAAGGCGACTCGACCTTGGGGAGTAGGTCTGATCACCTGGAGCACCGATCGTGAGACCGTCGAACTCGCCCTGAGCTACGAGCCTGAAGCGTTCTTGCTTTCCTTCGGCGACCCACGGGTGTTCGCTCCGACTATAAAGGAAGCAGGCTGCAAGTTGATCTGTCAGGTGCAAGACCGCGAAGGGGCGATTCTGGCTAAGGAAGCGAGTGCCGATGTCATCGTCGCCCAAGGAGCGGAGGCCGGTGGGCATGGTGCCGAACGCTATGGCACGCTTCCCTTGGTGCCAGTAGTCGTAGACCTGGTCTCTCCGACCCCGGTGCTGGCCGCCGGAGGCATCGCTGACGGACGCGGCTTAGCAGCGGCGCTGATGTTGGGTGCCCAAGGGGTCATGATGGGCACGCGTTTCTACGCTTCTATGGAGGCTCTAGGGCACGAACGGGCGAAGCAGCGCCTCGTAACAGCTAAGGGGAGCGAAACAAAGCGTACACGAATATTCGACGAGGTCCGTGGCTACCGTTGGCCACAGCCCTACACAGGTCGGGCTATTCGCAATCAGTTCATGGAACGCTGGGAAGGGCGTGAGGACGAATTGGCCACAATATTCGATAGCGAGAAGCTAGCCTTTCAAGAGGCGGTACAGCAGGGAGATACTGAAATTGCGGTGGTGTGGGCAGGAGAAGCGGTAGATTTGGTCTCTGACATAGCACCCGCAGGCGAGCTGGTGAGGCGTGTCGTGGCGGAGGCTGAACGATGCCTGCGAGACGAGAGCCCCCTGCGTGGGCAACCAGAGCGAGAGCGCCAGAGCGTAGATTAAGAGCGGAAGCAGGCTGCGAAGCTCGAAGGCTTCTCGGGCACACGCCCCAAGAACTGCATCGCCTGTTTTGAGACCCGTTTATAGGTGCCGGTTTGACACTAGCCGTCTTACAAGGGGCCGTTTTTGATACACACGGCTGGTACCGAAAACGACCGTTTTTGGGACAAGCCAAAGAGCTTGTGTTAAGAGAACGCGTTTTCGCTTCTAAAGGCTTCTCGGATTCTCGGTGAATAAGGACAAGAAGAAGGGCCGGGGTTCTAGCTACGAGCGAGGACTCCGGCCCAAGCCTAAAAGTTGAGCCGAAGACGTGCTACTTGGTGGTAAGGTCCAGTTCGCTCGTGATCTCTATGGCGGGCTTGATGGACCGGGCCACCGGACAGCTATCCTCGTACACTTCGACCACACGCTCTATGGTCTCCCGATGCTTCTCTTCAGCGCTGAGGTGGACGGTATGCTTGATCCTCTTTAGCACAAGCACCTTGTTCTCAGTCTCTACCTCCCCGATGGTATCGGCGTAGAGGCTGTCCTCCTCGAAGGAAACTTGACGCGCTGCCAGCGCGCCTTTGAAGGTGCCCAGCAGTTAGCCACCTGCTGCTGCTACCAAGTAATCGAGAGTGGTAGCGTGGGGCTCCTCCTCCTCGTCATCGGCTGAGACGCCATAGTGCTCAGCTACCTCGCTGTGGACACCGAAGGGTATTGGCTCGCCCTCCGCGGGAATATACGCCCACCGAATCTTACCCTCGGCTGGCTCCAGCTTCACGTGCGAGACGTAAGTTACATCAGCCATTCACTGTGCTCCTTCCTGCTGTTTGCTCGTAAAGTCGGTGAGGATCGCATCTCTGCATTTCTCTATTCGAGGTATGCCGGCCGTCGCTACCACAAAGAGCTCAAAACTAAGGGCGAGAAGTTGACCCCACAGGAGTCGCTCTACTTGAGCAAGCTCTCCGAGACTCTAGCTGGTTTGAAGGAGACCCTTACCGACCCCGAGCATGAGAAGAAGTTAAGGAAGGCGAGTGCCTCTTATGCCGAAGTCTCGCGCCTCCGGGAACGGTTGAGCCGTGAGACGGTGACATCGGGTGCCTACGAGGGCCTGCGCGTCGTCAACGTTCGGGATCTGATTTAGGCCGTACGGCAGTAGGTGTGAGGGGCTGGAACATAGCAGGTCCGGCCCTTTATGTATACGGTCGGGAGGTTATACACCCCGCTTTCAGTTTCAAACCCTAAATAGGTAACTCCAGTACTGCTACGTTTTGGCGGCCTTAGAAAAAGGCGGCGCTGCCGCTGGCGCTCAAGCGGCGTTTATCGCGCTGGTTGGGGCGTGGTTTTTGATCGGCTGGCTCCGCCGGCTTGCGATGGAGCGCCAGGGAGCCATCGCGGCGCTTGTGGCAGCTGGTGGTGCTCTAGGAGTGAACCAAATCCTCTCCGCCATC
>DASQSI010000148.1:0-2620 GCA_035642415.1 Rubrobacteraceae bacterium | reverse complement strand
GGCCATCTCCCACTCGGCCTCTGTAGGCAGCCTGCGCCCAGCCCACCGGCAGTAGGCTTCGGCCTCGTACCAGTTGACGTGGACGATCGGCCGGTGGGGTGGCAGGGGCTCTACCTGATCGAACCTGCGGTGGGTCCAGCCGTCAGGGCCCTTTGACCAATAGACCGGCTGCTGAGCAGAGACGGATTCGCGCCACGCCCAGCCCTCCTCGCTCCAGAGCTCGCGGCGTTCGTAGCCACCATCGTCTACGAAGCCGGCGAATTGCGCGTTGGTCACTGGAGCGCGGGCCATTCTAAAGGGAGGGATCTCGACCAGGTGGGCCCACTTCTCATTGTCAAAGACGAAGGGGAGATCAGAGGTAGCGCCGAGCACGAACTCCCCGCCGGGGATCTTGGCATCACCCTCGTAAGGACCGGTGGGCTGGTCGGCAAGGAGCGAGGGGTCATGGTCGGAGATGGGGGGAGCGGGGAGGCCGTGGGTTTGGCGGGTGTAGGTAAAGGCCTCTGCGTGCATATCCTCGTGGAAGGTGGCGAGAAGGGCGAAGTAGGTATTCTCCTCCGTGGGGCCTTCGGTGTTTAGCTTGTGGAGGGTGTCGTCGAGGACGCGCTGCATATAGGCTAAAGTGTCCTCGCGGGAGAGTAGCGGCAGGTCCCAGCGGGTGTCGTGAGCGACCTCCATGGAGTTGTAGAGCTCGTCGGCTTTTTCCAACACGGACGGGCCGAAGGAGGTCCTTCCGTTCTCGTTGTGACGCCGGAGGTTCCAGTACTCTTGGAACCAGGCGAGGTGCCCTATTTCCCACAGCGGTGGATTGACGATGCGCAACTTGGGGCCCATCATCTGCTCGTCGTTCAGGTCGCTCACCAACTCCAAGGTACGCTTACGGGCATCGCTCAGCATGTCCGCAAGTTGCCAAGAGAGGTCTCCTCGTGCGTCGTCGCGCATAAGATTGCGCCTCCTCATCCACCATATCTGCATACTAGATGGTACCGTAAAGAGGCGACACGCCTAGGACACGACTATGAGCTTAACGAAGAGTTCATGAAAATCAGCTTGATAACACCCGCCGGGTCGGGATCTCGCTCTGGCAACCGAACGACCGCCGTGCGCTGGGCTCGCTTCTTAAGGCAAGCGGGCCATAAGGTCTTGTTGGAGAGAATTTGGGGTGGCGAAGGATCCGACATAATGATCGCGCTGCACGCTCGCCGCAGCCACCCTTCCATAGCACGCTACGCTGCCGCCTACCCCGGACGCCCCCTGGTGGTCGTCCTCACCGGTACCGACCTCTACCGGGACATCCACTGCGATAAATCAGCCAAAGAATCGCTAGAGCTAGCCACGGCCTTGGTTGTCCTGCAAGAGATGGGCCTGAAGGAGCTAGAACCCCGACACCGAGCAAAAGCTCGTGTCATCTACCAGTCTGCCGAACCGATAAGGCTTCAGCCTCCGGCAAAGAAGTACTTTGATGTCTGCGTGATCGGGAACCTCAGGGCCGAGAAAGACCCCTTCCGCACGGCACTCGCTGCTCAGCTGCTCCCTCCCACCTCTCGTATTCGCATCACCCACGTCGGTAGACCCTACAACGAGAAATTTGCCCTAGAGGCCCTGCTGCACACCTCAAGGAACCCCCGCTACCGCTGGCTCGGCGAGGTAGCTCGGTGGGAGGCGCGGCGTCTACTTTCCCGATCACGCCTCTTGGCGCAGACCTCTGTCATAGAGGGCGGGGCCAACGTCGTCTCCGAGGCTTTGGCCGCTGGAGTACCGGTGATCGCCTCGGACATCCCCGGCAACGTCGGCATGCTAGGTGAGGACTACCCCGGCAACTATAAGACAGGTGATGAGAGGGACCTTGCTCGATTGCTGCATCGTGTCGAGAGTGACGGTGCGTTCTACGAAACCCTCAAGGCCCAGTGCGACGCACGTGGTCACCTGGTGCTGCACGATCGTGAGCGGGCGGCGCTGGAGGCCCTGGTGAAGGAGCTGCGGAGGTCCGCCCCGGGGAGAGGGTTGAGGGGGTTTTATACAAAACTCAGACAGGACGATCAGATATTGCGGCTCTGAGAAACCCTACCTCAAAAAGCCGTGCTATCGAGGGTATTTCTGTGCAAAGCCGGTTGAGGGACCGACACTTCTGATGAGCCCCCAGACAGTAAGGCTGAAGGGGTAGTATCGCAGGCATCTCCTGGGAAGGAAGCAGCGCCAGGAGACCAAACAAGCTCCGATGGTTATTACGCCAGCAGCTACAAAACTGCCACCACTATCTCAGCGGGTTTAGTTCCGGTTGCTATTCACGGAACTGCCAACACAATGCCAGTGGGCTGAAAACCCTCGCTGGACGGTAAGCGTATCTCTTGCGATGGTTTTATAGTATGTACATTACCTTTAGCCTCCAGCACGCCCAAAGACTCGCACGCCGATACGCCGAGCTGGAGCCGAGCGCAGAGTACAGCTACGTTGCGCAAGAGGATCCCGAACCCTTATTGGTACCCCTATATGAAGGAGGACGATGAGAATGCTTGGAAACGCACCCGGATCCTCGAAGGGGAGGACGGTGTCACCCACATGCACTACCGGGTCTAGCGCTGAACGCAGCGTTCCCCCGCCTTCTCCTTCCAGGCGAATG
>DASQSI010000147.1:0-7019 GCA_035642415.1 Rubrobacteraceae bacterium | reverse complement strand
TGTGCTTCTGGATGATCTTGGCGCGCGGATCGTAGTTTTTGTAGACCCGGTGCCCAAAGCCCATAAGGCGCTCGTCACCGTTCTTGACGCCTTCAAGGAAGTCCAGGACGTTATCGGTAGAGCCTATCCTCTGGAGCATCTTGACGACAGCGATGTTCGCCCCCCCGTGCAAGGGCCCATAGAGCCCGGCTATGCCCCCCGCAACGGCCGTGAAGGGGTCGGGCAGGGCGGAACCAATGGTCCGAACGGCCGCGGTCGAGCAGTTCTGCTCGTGGTCGGCGTGCAGGATGAAAAGCACGTCCAGAGCCCTCTCTATACGCGGATCGGGCTCGTACTTGAGCTCAGCCATCTTGAAGAGCATCGAGAGGAAGTTACCGGCGTAGGAGAGCTCGTTGTCGGGGTAGACGTAAGGGAGGCCCAAAGAATGCCGGTAGGCGAAGGCCGCGAGGGTGGGCATCTTGGCGATCAGGCGTATGGTGGCAACGTGCCACTGGTACTCGTCATCGATATCCATCGCCTCAGGATAGAAGGTCGAGAGCGCACCCACGGAGGCGAGGAGCATGCCCATAGGGTTGGCGTCGTGCCGGAAACCGTTCATGAATTCCTTAATGTTCTCGTGCACGAAGGTGTGGTGGGTGATCTGGTAGAGCCAGCTGTCAAGCTCGGCCTGGGTGGGCAGGTGACCATAAATCAGGAGGAACGCCACCTCCAGATATGAGGAGTGTTCGGCCAGTTGCTCGATGGGGAGGCCCCGATACTCTAGGACGCCTTGCTCGCCGTCAATGTAGCTGATGGCGCTCCGGCAGTGCGCCGTGTTCGAAAAGCCGGGGTCGTAGGTCATCAGCCCGAAGTCGCCTTCGTCGACCTTGATCTGCCTGAAGTCCATCGCCCGCACGGTGCCCTCTTTGATCTTGATGTCGTAACTGTTGCCCGTGCGATTGTCCGTTACCGTTAGGCTGGCAGCCTCTGCGGTCTGGGCCCTGCCGTCCTCCGTCACCTGCGCCTTGTCTGCCAAGCTCCTGCCCCTTTCTAGCCTTACCCCGAACCGCCGATCCGCCGACGCCTTCTTTCCCCGACTCTTTCGACCCCCCTATTATATCCGTCGCCCGCCGCCGAACAAAGAAAAGATCTGCCACTAAGAGCCGCACGTCGCTAGTAAGAAGGGGCCCGAAGAGAAGTTCCGGCCTCCCAAAAAAGTCCGGGGTCTCTCCTAGCGGCACCAGCTGGTCCATAATCCCAATCGGGGCGACCATCGGCGCGGATCCACGCCAGGTCTTCTGGGTAGAACGGGTGGCCACGAGCAGCGCCGACGGGGAAGATGATCAGGCTAAACCCCAACCCTTTTAAACGCCTCATCGGGGCGAGAGATGTTTTCCTCTCGACCCAGCTAAGGAGCAGCGGTTCTCCGGGAATGCTTGCACCACGGCGACGCCTTACTTCTCGCTCTGGGGTGCCTAGCGTAAAGTGCTCGCGAGAGCGGCGCGAGCGGCGAAGTAGCCGCACATGCCGTGGACACCACCGCCGGGCGGTGTGGAAGAGGAGCAGAGGTAGAGCCCTTTCGCGGAGGTGGAGTAGGGCGTGAGGCGCGCCACGGGCCGGGTGAAGAGCTGGCGAAAGTCCTGGATGCCACCGTAGATATCGCCGCCCACAAGGTTGGCGTTGGTGCGCTCTAGATCCGCCGGGCTCCTCGCGCTCTTGGCCACGATGCGGTCCTTGAAGCCGGGGGCGAAGCGCTCTATCTGGGCTTCAATGCGCTCGGTCATATCGAAGGTGGAGCCGTTTGGGACGTGGCAGTAGGCCCAGACGGTGTGCTTCCCCGCGGGCGCGCGCGTCTGGTCAAAGAGGCTTTGCTGGGCGAGTATGACGAACGGACGTTCGGGGTGCTCGCCCCGCCAAACAGCGGCTTCTCCGAGAGATATCTCCTCTAGCGTGCCGCCCAAGTGAACGGTTCCTGCGCGGCTGCACGTTTCGGCCCTCCACGGGATCGGGCCATCGAGCGCGAAGTCCATCTTGAAGACGCCGGGGCCGTATCGGTAACGTTCGAGCGCCTGCCGGTAACGATCCGTGAAGTGCTCGCCCGCAATCTTGAGTAGCTGGCGCGGCGATACGTCGAAGAGCACCGAACGGGTCCGTGGTACCTCCTCTACGGAGCCGACCCGAACACCGGTGTGGACCTCGCCGCCAGAAGAGAGTAGGTAGGAGACCAGCGTATCGGCTATCTTCTGCGAGCCGCCCTTCGGTAACGGCCAGCCGACGGCGTGGCCCAGGCCGCCGAGGACGAGGCCGAACGCGGCGCTCGGGGCCCGCTCCATCGGCAAGGCGGAGTGGGCGGCGTTGCCGGCAAAAAGGCCGCGGGCCTTCTCGCCTTCGAACAAACTCTCGGCGAGACCGCGGGCGCTTCGGATAGCGTACAAGCCGAAACGAGCCAGCGCGAACGGATGGCGCGGAAGCCGTGGCGGGCCGAGCAGGGAGCCGACGAGCCTGTCCCAGTCGTGGGCTACCGGCCCCATGAGCTTCCGGTACGCATCGGCGTCGGGCCCCAAGGTTTTTCCCGTCTCTTTCACCGAACGTTCGAGGACAGCGGCGGCGCCGTCGTCGAAGGGATGGGCGAGCGGGGCAGACGGGTGGACCCACTGGAGGCCGTGCTCCTCCAGCGGCAGGACCCTGAAGAATGGTGAGGCGTAGCCGAGAGGGTGTATGGCCGAGCAGACGTCGTGGACGTAGCCCGGGAGGGTCAGCTGTGCGGATCGGGTGCCGCCCCCTATGGTGTCCTCGGCTTCGAGCACGGCTACAAAGCGCCCGTTGCGGGCCAGCTCAATCGCCGCGGCGAGGCCGTTGGGGCCGGAACCAACGATCACCGCGTCGTACACCTCGTCGACTCTCCGTCGGCTCATGCTCCGACTTTTTTTGCCTTCATGTGCGTAGCCCTACGCCTTGATGAGGCCCACAGGGGACGTAGAAAACGCGCAGGGAAGGACCGGCCACTCCTCCGCACGCTCGGCGAACGCTTCTGTAAGCGTATCTCGACCCGTGAGTGGGGCTCGTCGAGAGCGCTAAGAGCCCTGTTCCCGCTCTGAGAGCTTATCCACAACTCGCCGCCTCTCCTCGCTTTTCGTTAAACATACATGAAGCGTGCCGCTGCTCGGTAACTTTCCGTACCGCACGCGCTCCTTCTGCTCTCTTGCTAGCTATATTCCACTACCTGGCTCGGGAGATCACGAAACGCTTGATGCTCTACTTGCTCCCCTACGCGTCGGGCACGAGCACTGCTCGACCGACAAGTTCGCCACGCTCTAGGGCGCTTAGGCCCGACTCGAACTGTTCTAGTGGAAGCGTTCGGCCCACGACGGTACGGACTGCACCGCGTGCGACGAGGTCCACTGCTTCGTACAGATCGTTTAGCGTCGCGCCGACGGCACCGGAGATCTTCTGCTCGAAGACAACGAGTTGGATCGGGTGGACGGTGAAGCTGTCGGACGAGTAGCCAATGAAGACCAGCCTTCCGCGTCGGCCGAGTACGGCCGACGCTTCCCTCATGGACTCCTCTGTGCCAACGCATTCGAACACCGCATTGACGCCTGCACCGCCGGTGATATCGCGGATCCGTTCCGTGACCGGCTCGATGGCAGCGTTGACCACGAACTCGGCACCGAGCTCGAGCGCCTTATCCAGCTTCGCCGCGCTTCGGCCAACGGCGATAGTGCGCACGCCCCCCACACGAGCGAGCTGGAGGAGCCCGTACCCCACACCACCGATGCCGTAGACCAGCACCCACTCACCGACCCGAGGTTCAGCAATCTTCATGGCGTGGACTGCTGTGGTCACGCCACAGCCTATAGGCGCAGCTTCGACATCGGAGATGACAGGAGGTAGCGGCACGGCGTTTCGCGCCGGTACGGTCACGTATTCTGCGTACCCCCCATCAGAGATGAACCCGTACTCGGCGCGCAGGCGAGGACAAAGGTGCTCATCACCGGCGCGGCAATAAGCGCACTCCCAGCACCCGAGGTAGTAGTAGACGATTACACGCTCGTCTATCCGTTCCGGAGAAACGCTATCGCCTACCGCTGCGATCCGGCCGACGACTTCGTGGCCCATCGTGATCGGCGCAACGCCGAGGTCGAGCAAGCCACTCCTGAAGTGCAGTTCGGTGTGGCACATTCCCGACGCCGTAACCTGTATAAGAACCTCGCCGGGTTCGGGTTCACGCCGTTCAACCTCCTCCAGTCGAAACGGCTGTCCCGGTCCATGGTACCGTACCGCCTTCATAGGACCGCAATTGTACCAACGAAACGGCAGCAGCTTGTGGCGTGCAAGGTTGTCTCGTTGCCCGCGAGAGCACACCCCAGTATCATGCCGAGAATGCATGAGCTCGCGAAGGCTATTTCGCTTCGCATGAGCGTGGAAGGTACGTAAAACGCGCGCGGTTCAAAGAGTTAGCGAGAACACGCATATGCAGAGTGACGCAACCTCGTTCATCCGGCTGGCCAAGATGGTCCTGGACGTCAACTGGACCGGACGCTACACACAGCCAGGCCCGAGGCTTTACCCGCATCAATGGTCCTGGGACTCGGCCTTTATCGCGATCGGCTACGCGCACTACAATCAGAGCCGGGCCATTGAGGAGCTGAACCACCTCTTCGACAGCCAGTGGAGAAACGGTCTACTGCCCCAGATCGTCTTCAACCCGCAGTTCGTTGAGTATTTTCCGGGGGTTGACTTCTGGCAGGCGGATTACAGCCCGCACGCCCCGCACCATCGCAAGACGTCGGGCGTGGTCCAGCCGCCCGTCCACGCCACCGCCGCGTTGCACGTCTACCAGCGCTCAGGAGACGAGGCACGCGCACGAGCATTTCTGGAGGGGGCGTTCCCGCGACTCCTCGCGTGGCACGAGTACCTCTACAGGGAGCGAGATCCGGAAGGTGAAGGATTGGTTTACATCCGCCATCCTTGGGAGTCTGGGATGGACAACTCTCCTATGTGGGATGAGATCATGCTCCGGTTGCATCTCGGACCGGATGAGATACCGAGCTATCAGAGGGTAGACACGCACCTCGTCGCCATCGAAGATCGCCCGGTAAGCGCAGCGTACGACCGGTTCGCCTGGCTCGTTCGATTCTTCGCGGTGCGTAACTACGACGAAGCCTGGATCCGGGAGGGTTGTCCCTTTCTCGTGCAGGACGTACTCTTCAACGCGATCCTTTGCCAGGCGAGCCGTGACCTGGCAGAGATCGCGCGCGTTCTAGGAGAGGATCCTTTACCGTTTGAGGCACGAGCGGAGCAAACCGCCCGTGCGACGAACGAGAAGCTATGGGACGGGGAACGCGGGATCTATCTCGACTTCGACCTGGTTACCAACGAGCCCCTCCGGGTGTACGCAGCGGCGGGCTTTTCGCCTCTCTACGCAGGCATCCCGGACGAGGACCAGGCCCGGTCCATGCTCGACGGCCCCGAAAACTGCGGGTTAAGTTTGGGAGCAAAGGACTCTTACCCCGTGCCCAGCTACGACCGGTACGGCTATGGGTTCTCACCGGTCCAGTACTGGCGGGGGCCAGTCTGGGTCAACCTGAACTGGTTGCTCCTGCGCGGACTTCAGCGTTACGGTTTCGCCGAGCAAGCCGAGCGCCTGCGTCAGGTCACCCTAGGTCTCGTCCAGCAACAAGGCTTCTACGAGTATTTTCATCCCACCACCGGCACCGGTCACGGCTCCGACTTGTTCTCCTGGACGGCGGCCTTATTCCTCGACATGCTGTTCGAGGTAACGGCGCAAACCGATGGGTGAGAGCAACTTCCGGATCGTCCGCCAAGAAGAGTACGCAGCTTGAGAACAAGGTAGGCTGTCACGGGGTACTATTCGGCAGTACTCTCCGAGTACGGGGTGCCGTTTATAAGTATGTCACCGTACTGGGCGTTAACCCTCGAACGCCACGCGACGAGATCATTACGCCGTCTGTCGAGCTCTTCTTTGCTGTATAAACTCGCAAGGTTGCGCTTCTCCGAGGGGTCCTTGGACACGTTAAAGACCTCCTCGGGCCGTTTGTCGAAGTGGTAGATGTATTTCTCGTTGCCCTTCATGCTCGCCAGACACATGCGGCCACTGATGCAGCCGAACCTCAGGGTGCGGTCCTCGGGTAAAGAATGGAGCAGCGAATAGCCCGGGTATTTGCCGTTCTTTACCTCATAGCCCAGCATCTCTAAGACGGTGGGCAGGATGTCGATCTGGCTCGAGAGGCCTTCGACCCGCTGGCCGTCCTCGAACCGCTTAGGGTCGTGGATGATCAGCGGTATCTTGAGACCTTCCTCCCAGATGGTGTCGCCGTGCATCGTACGACCGTGCTCCTCGAATCCCTCCCCGTGGTCGCCGAAGATAACGAAGATGGTATTGTCGTAGAGCCCGAGCTTCTTGTACTGATCAAAGAGGTTGTTCAAGAAGAAGTCCAGGTAGCGCAGGCAGTTTAGGTAGCGGTTTAGCTGCTCGTCCTCCGAGAAGTCCTTGGTGCCGTAACGGTTGGGTATACATTCGTAGCCGTAGTGCCCTGTGCCCGTAAGGTACTCGGCCATGAACGGCTTGTCGTATCCATACGCTCTAAGCCATCCCTCGCTGGGCCTTAGCATTATGTCGTCCTCATAGCCGAAGGTGTTCGTCACTTGAAAGCCCTCGGTGTTCATCGATTCGGACGGGTAGAACTCCTCGTAGCCGAAGCCTTTTGTGACGTCCCTAAAGTTGTCCATGGTATTGGAGTTCGACTGGAAGAAGACGGTACGGTAGCCCTGGTCCTTGAGAAGGCTGGCAAGGCAAGGAGCGGGGATGTCGTTCGGCTCGAACTCCGGTCCCGGATAGAGCGGCGGCTCTATTCCACAGTTGATCGCGACGCTTCCCTTGGAGGAGCGAGGGAGGACCACGTAGGCCTGCTCGGCAAGGAGGCTGTTCTTGGCTAGCTCGTCCAGAAAAGGCATCGTCTTTAGGTTCTCGTTGTAAGGTGTTGTTGAGCGCGCACGAGTTGACTCTAAGTGGATCA
>DASQSI010000146.1:0-4951 GCA_035642415.1 Rubrobacteraceae bacterium | reverse complement strand
CGAGTTTCCGAGAAGGCCTTTTCTCGAAAAAGAGGTCTTGCTACTAAGTGGTAAGGTCCAGTTCGCTCGTGATCTCTATGGTGGGCTTGATGGACCGGGCCACCGGACAGCTATCCTCGTACACTTCGACCACACGCTCTATGGTCTCCCGATCCTTCTCCTCAGCGCTGAGATGCAGGGTGTGCTTGATCCGCTTTAGCACAAGCACCTTGTTCTCAGTCTCTACCTCCCCGGTAGTGTCGGCGTAGAGGCTGTCCTCCTCGAAGGAAACTTGACGCGCTGCCAGCGCGCCTTTGAAGGTACCCAGCAGTCAGCCGCCCGCGGCTGCTACCAAGTAATCGAGAGTGGTAGCGTGGGGCTCCTCCTCCTCGGCCGAAACGCCATAGTGCTCAGCTACCTCACTGTGGACACCGAAGGGAACAGGCTCGCCCTCGGCGGGAATATAGGCCCACCGAATCTTACCCTCGGCTGGCTGCAGCTTCACGTGCGAGACGTAAGTTACATCAGCCATTCACTGTGCTCCTTCCTGCTGTTTGCTCGTAAACAAGCCCTACCCTAATGAGGTTAGTACAAACATGTAAGGCCAGAGCCCAGCGAAGCTAAGGGACCACGGTCCTTTGCCATGCCTTGGCACCTCTGAGTTTCCGAGAATTGAGACCACCGGAAGCTGGGTTTACGGGAATAGGCCTTGTCGGAAGCTCAGTGAATAAGGGCAAGAGGTTTTCCAACCTACATCTACAGGTAAAAGCGTGTTGTCGACTTGGGAAAGTAGGACACGCCAACGATGGAGGTGGTCCCTAGATGGCTACGGTAGATGATTTTGACCAAGCACTTGAGCAATATCACCTCGTGGCAGCCGAGTTCCCGAAAGGGAATGCCGAACCCTACAAGACGGTCTTCTCCCATCGGGAAGATGTAACCCTCGCTAACCCCTTTGGTCCTCCCGCACGTGGATGGGAGCAGGTTGGCGCGACTATGGAGCGTGCCGCATTGCAGTACAGAGATGGCGAGTGGGTTAGCTTCGAGAATGTAGCGAAGTACGTAACCCCTGAGCTTGCCTACATCGTGGAGATAGAGCGATTCAGAACCAAGATTGCCGGAAGTGTGGAAGCATCCCCTGTGGCTCTGCGGACTACGAGTATCCTACGACCCGAAGATGGCACCTGGAAGGTTGTGCACCGACACGCAGACCCTATAACCGAGGCTCAGCTAGCAGAATCGGTGATACAGCAATAGAGCTCACCCTTACTTAGTCAGTTTCCCAGAACTCTGTTTGTCGGAGACTCACTGTATAGAGGAGGCGGCAGTTCCTCTACTCTGTCCATAGTCTGTATAAGCCCAAGGCTTCCATAAACACATAACTTCCATAAACACATAAAATAGTGCATATGAGTCATGCCCGAGTCCTATCTCCCGCAGAGTATGTGTCCCTATAGAAAAGAAGGACCTTAAGGTGCCTCAACAAAGGTTTCATAAGAGCACAGAAATTGCGGGTAGCGAATAACTTGTAACCGGAGGCAAGAAGGGCAAATATGGTCCTCCAAAATATGTGGCAAAGCTTGCGTCATTTGAGCCTGACCCAAGGTGTCGAGCGCCTTGGTGCTACCCCCCATGAAACCGACGAAATCCGTCTCCAGAAGACATTAGTATTCGTTTTTGCCTGTGGGATGAGTCTGGCGGGCATCATCTGGGGATGGTTTGCTTTACTCGTTTACCAAAACGCATTAGCAGCCTTGCCCCCCTTCGGTTACATGATCTTGTCATTGCTCAACGTGGTTATCTTCGCACTGACCCGCCACTTTCGACTCTTCCGCTTCGTCCAGCTCTCTCTGAGCCTGGTTCTGCCATTCCTGATGATGGCAGCGTTGGGCGGTTTCGTGAACGGCAGTGCTGTGATCCTGTGGTCCCTGATCGCGCCGTTGGGTGCGTTGGTGGTTGCAGACCGCCGTCAAGCAAGGCTTTGGTTCTTGGCTTTTGTCGGTCTGGTACTTTTCAGCAGCTTCTTAGAACCTGCTATTCGCCCAATGCAAGATGTACCTCTGCTCGTGCAGACCGTTTTCTTTGCCATGAACATCGGTGGTGTTTCCGCAGTGGCCTTTGTATTACTGAGCTACTTTGGAGCTCAAAAGGACAAGTTGAGAGACATGGAACGTGCCTACCTCCAACAGGAACTTAGGATGGCGCGGGATATCCAGCGGGCCCTGCTCCCCAAGGACTTACCCCAGCCGGAGGGCTGGCAGATCACTCCCTACTACCAGCCCGCCCGAGAGGTGGGGGGAGACTTCTACGACTTCTTCGAGCTAAAGGACGGGCGCTTAGGCCTCGTCGTAGGGGACGCTACGGGCAAGGGCATGTCAGCAGCCCTGGTTATGGCCAGCGCTCGCAGCACCCTACGCGCCCTCGCCCAAGGCTCTGAGTCGCCGGGGGATGTACTCGAGCGGGCCAACGATCCGCTGTTCATCGACATCCCCCCTAACATGTTCGTCACCTGCTTCTACGCCATCCTCGATCCTAAGAGCGGCACCTTGATCTACGCCAACGCTGGCCACGACCTCCCTTACCTATACCGTAATAAAGGTGAAGCCCAGGCCGAGGAGATGAGGGCTACGGGGATGCCTCTAGGGCTTATGCCTGCAATGGGCTATGAGGAGAAACAGACCATCCTAAATGCCGGTGAAGCAGCACTGTTCTACAGCGATGGGATAGTAGAGGCACACAGCCCCAAAGGAGAGATGTTCGGCTTCCCTAAGCTTAGGAAGCTTGTTGGCGAGCACGGGGAGGAAGGATCTCTAGGGGAGACGATTTTAGAGGAGCTGTACTCGTTCACAGGAGGAGGAGGAGGGGAGGGGTGGGAGCAGGAGGACGACATAACCCTCCTTACCCTCCGACGTTCAGCTGCTCGCAGCTGATAAACGTCCAGGATTTCGCGACAGCGGAAGCTCGCTGGGTTTCCGAGAAGACTACCCTTAGCGGCAACTAGGTGAATAGAGGCAAACCTACCTCTCCTAGCTCTTTTGCTGAGTAAGGACTAAGAGGCTGCGCCAATAGGTTGGCAACTTTCCGTAGTTGGCAGCTCTCAAAGCGATTGAATAGCCTTCATCCTGCCTCTTGTCACATACGCTACTCGCCTATTGGCGCAAGCTCTAAGTCTACTTCTCGGAGATCCTGGTCCCGCCAAGTATCTCGTACAGTATTTTTCTCCGTCTGTTTATTAGAACGTGTTGGCTCGATAGTAGAGCAATTTGTATAAGGAAGCCTAGTTTAATCATCTGAGAAAAGGGTAAAAGTAACAAAAGGAAAGGAGAATCAATGACCGTAGAGACGGATACCATCCAGAATTGGGTTGACGAGTTCACTCGTGCAAGCGACGAAGACCCCGAGCTACAAGCTCACGGCAGATTTTATACGTGCTCTTTCCTACTGGACATGGAAGAGCATACGTTCCAGGTAGCCATGCACGAGGGCAAGGTCGAGGAGATCTTGGTCGATCCGGGGCCGCTGGACAAGCGCTACCAGTTCATCATTCGCGCCAGTGCGGAGACGTGGCGCAACTTTGGCAAGGAGACGCCGCCGCCGATGTACCACGGGATCTGGGCGGCGTCTTTCCAGAGGGACATGAGCTTGGAGGGTGACCTGCTAGTCTTGATGCAGAACCTGCGTACCTTGACTCGGCAGATAGAGTTGTTGCGCGAGACCGGCGCGCCGGTCTAGAAGAAAGAAGGTAAGAGATGGCTCAACTATCACCAGTGACGGGTCGCTACGTGACATTCGATGTTATGGGCGACGAGTGCAAGGTCTTCTTTTTGGAGAATGGAGAAGGGCAACCGCTCGTCTGCCAGCACACCGCCGGCTGCCACAACCACCAGTGGCGGGATCTCTTGGAGGACGAGGAGATCACCCAGAACTACCGCGTCATCGCCTACGATCTCGTCCGCCACGGCAAGTCCGACCCGCCGAAGAATAGGGAGTGGTGGAAGGAGGAGTACCAGCTCACCGCAGATTACTACCTGGCGTTCATCACCGCCTTCTGCGACGCCCTGGAGCTGGAAGCCCCGATCTTCATGGGCTCCTCCTTCGGGGGGCAGGTCGCCTTGCAGCTGGCCTTGCATCATCCGGACCGCTTCAAGGCGGTGATCCCGGTCGAGGCAGCGGACTATTCCCCGGGCTTCTACCTTGACTGGTGGCAGCACCCGCACGCCAACGCCGCCCAGGTCTGCGCGAGCGGGGTGTGGGACCTCATGGCCCCGCAGTCACCCGAGCAGGATCGCTGGGCGACGTGGTTCTACTACACTCAGGGCTCCGAGGCCTTCAAGGGTGACCTCTACTTCTACTCTGTCGATCACGACCTGCGCGGGAAGTTGGGTCAGATAGACGGGGAGAAGTGCCCGGTGATCATACTCAACGGCGAGTATGACTACCTCACTCCCCCCGAGGAGGGCAAGCGCACCGCCGAGCAGATAAAGGGTGCTGAGTTCATCGAGATGGAGGGCATAGGCCACTTCCCAATGAGTGAGCACTATTCTCGCTTCAAGGAGTACCTCCAGCAGGCCCTGCGGATTATAGAGGACCGGATAGGAAGCCCCACAAGCACTGTTGCGGGGGGCGAGCAGCAGGGAGATGGAGCGCAGCAGGGAGATCGGGATAAGGGGCTGTTGGACAAAGCCAAGGACGCCCTGAGATGAGGTAAACCCCTCAGTAGGTCAGTGGACGAGGCGGGCCGGGGTCTAACAGCCCCGGCCTTTTTGTTCCCATACAGCCGTCGAATTTCCGAGAAGACTTGCTCTCGGATACTCGTGAATAGCTTGAAGCGTCTGTGAGCACGACTGAGGACGCTACAGGGGAGGTGTGTTGCCTTATTGAGCGCTAGTGAATAGAGTTTGAGTGGTTAAGAGCATTCTCCTGCTCCTAGGTGGGGTGCATAAAGAGAGAGAATGGAGGTGTAGGGTTTGAG
>DASQSI010000145.1:0-6123 GCA_035642415.1 Rubrobacteraceae bacterium | reverse complement strand
GCTGAGACCTCCGAAACAACCCAGCTTGCAACTGTAAAGAAAGGATCTCACAGGTGGGAACCCACTCCGAAAAGGATCCGGAGATAATCACTCGTTCGGAGCTACCTCTTAACGCCGAACCTCCTTTAGAACTACTTCGCCGGAGCTTTATAACCCCTACGAAGCTCTTCTACGTCCGTAATCACGGCTCGATCCCTGAGCTCGACACTAACGAATATCGTCTCGCTGTTACTGGGATGGTCCAACAAGAATTGCGCCTTGCGGTAGATGAAATACGTGAAAATTTCTCAAAAGGCACTGTTACAGCCACCCTCCAGTGTGCGGGGAACCGCCGTCAGGGCCTTATGGAAGTAGCGTCGATCCCTGGAGAAGAACCTTGGAGTGCGGGAGCCATCGGCAACGCCCAGTGGAGCGGGGCTCCTCTGTTGGAGGTTTTGCAAGCAGCAGGGGTTAAGCCGGAAGTACAACACGCCGCCTTTACCGGCTCGGACGAGATCGAGATGGAAAGCCAAAGGTTTGGGTTTGGGGGCTCAATACCTATCGGGAAGGCCATGAACCCTGAGGTCTTGTTGGCCTACGAGATGAACGGTGAACCTCTGGCAGTTGAGCACGGATTTCCGCTGCGGGCGGTGGCGCCCGGGTACATTGGAGCCCGAAGCGTGAAGTGGCTTTCGAGCATCACACTTCAAGAGGAGCCCTCTTTCAATTATTATCAGGCTTATTCCTATAAGCTTTTCCCACCCGAGGTAGATGAAGAGACAGCCGACTGGGAAAAAGGGCTGATGCTGGGAGAAATGGCGGTTAATTCTGTTATTTGCCAGCCGGCAGATGGAGAAACGGTACCGGCTGGGCAGGTTTTGCTACGAGGATACGCAATAACAGGGGGGGATCGCTCTGTTCAGCGGGTGGACGTATCAACGGATGGAGGAGAGAGCTGGGTAACAGCCGAGCTACAAGAAGGGAACGAACCCTGGGCTTGGCGGTTCTGGGAGACTTCAGTAGATCTTGAGCCTGGCCAATACGAGATAGTCGCCCGCGCCTGGGATGCGGCGGCCAATACCCAGCCGGAGTCCGCCCAACAGGTATGGAACTTCAAGGGTTATATGAACAACTCTTGGCATAGGATAAAGGTGGTTGCCGAGTAACGGCGTTATAGTGTGCGCTTCGACCCTGAAAGAGAGTTCGTGGTTCGACGGGGTCGGAGTATTCCCTACACATTCCTCTGGAGAGCTTGACGACAATTTTGACGACAACCTGGGTGGCATTTAGTGGTGTGTGACGGCACGCATCTACCAACTCGGACCCACGAAACGCCTGCAATTATGACACTTTATGGCACGTAACGATGCTAGGCGATAGATGCCCACCGCGGACTTCTAATCCCGATGTTGACGCTGACTAAAACGGCGGCTATGAGCAGAACGATCAGGGCTAACACCCCGCCGCCAACTAGTAGCACTCTTCTTGACACTAATTCTCCTCTCGACGCTCTCCAAGCAGCATTCCGCTCTCTTGAAGCTCGCGCCTGCAAAGGGATGCCTGCAGCTCCCGTTGGTGCCAAACGTACCGTCGACGCAACGTAATCGAGCGCTGCGTCAACAAGCTCAAACAGTGGCGTGGGATCGCCACGAGAAGCGAAGGCGTGTAGATCCTCGCCAGGTAGAGTATTTTTATTGCCTACAGGGACTGCTTCGTTGCCCCTAGTAGTAATTATTCGAACTGCCTCAAGATGTTGCTGTTAGCTAGATTCGACCTACCACTCGAGTGAAGGAAACGCTATCGTAAGCCGCAGACATTAGAGTTTCGTGCAAGCCAAGAGAAGGAGGGAAAGTTCGTGAAGACGAGGCTACTTTGCGTATTTGGTGCAGCTCTGGTGGCCATGTTGATGCTCGTGCCAAGCGCGATCGCGCAGGAGGCCGTGGCGGAGCAAACCACCGAAGCTACTACTATGGCACCGCTGCCCCCGACCGGGGGATCAGCGATCGGTGGTCCAGCGCTAGTCTTACCTGCTGCTGCTGCGCTGCTCTTAGGTGCGGGCGTCCTAACGTACGCTGTGGTGCGGCGTCGCCACTAGAGAGTAGGCAGCTGTTTTAGAGAGGCCGGGCGCTACCTACCTACACGGCCTGCACAACCTAATGTAAGTAGTGCTCAGCCTTTCACTAAAAACCCAGCGACGTGCGGGTAAGTGTCGAGAGCGTCGCTGGGTTTCGCAGCTGCAAGCTTCACTGATTCGCCAAAATACACTTCGACCGCTCTTTAGCCTCCGTCCCTCTACGCTAGCGGGCCGGAGCTGAGCGGTTTAGACCTTTACAAGAAGCCATGCAGGCCCGAAGGCCAATTTTACTCGCAATAAATACATTCCACCGCCTGTGGAGGAGAGGGTCTCTGAAGATTTTCCGGGGGTTGGGGGTAGCGGACCGGGGCTACAATGCGGCCAGCGCGTGAGCAGAATGGCTATTTTCTATTAGCGTTTCTTCTAGAGAATCAAGGGGTGCACGCAGAAGAAGCCATCCTTGATGAGGTAATGGAGAACCTTACAGAGGCGACCCAAAGGCTTAGGGCTATAAGAAACCGCTTATGGGCTGCAGGGGTAGAGGATAGGGTTAACTATCGAGATTTTGCTCATCGTGTAAGCAGCGCATTGGCTATGACTGAGGCTGCCTACCTAGAAGCTAGGCGCAGGCCGAACCAAGTTTAGAGGCTGCTCCATTTACGGCAGTTTTCCGAGGATAGGCAGCGCGTCCCCTGCTGATCATACTACGTCCGATGGTAGCTCGGCAGCACTGTTCAGTAGTAATGAGCTAGCATTCCGGTATGCTTCAATTGGTAGCGCGTCGCTGTTAGAGCATCTCGGGGGTAAGATCGACGTGGCTAGCGGACGATATGATCGCAGCGAAGGTGGAAGGCAAAGAGGCTCGTGAGCAACCTGCTCGGCTTGCTCCTGCCTCTGGGGATCGGCGCCGCCATCAGTCCGACCCCTACCGCCACTTGCTTAATGCTCTTGAGCACCAACAGGAAACCACTAGCCACCGCCATCGCCTTCCTGATCGGTAGCGGTGCGGCTCTCGTGGCCGTCGGCGTATTCTCACTAGCTTTCTTCGGGGGTGGAGGGAGCGAAGACGCCAACCGCCCCTCTGATGTCAAAAACACCATCGACGTGATGTTCGGAAGCTTCTTCCTCATCTTGGCCTTCAAGCTCTGGCTGAAGATGCCCGATCCGAATGCTCCGCCCCCAAGTTGGGCGGCCAAGATCGGCTCGATCGGGAGGGGCAAGGCGCTCTTATTGGGGACTATGATGACGACCACTAACTTCAGCAGTCTGCCGCTGTACCTCTCCGGCTTGAAGGATATAGTTACAGCTAACATTGGCATCGCCGCAGGCATCGTCGTGCTCGCGTTGTTCGTCTTGTTCATCGAGGTGGCGTTGTTGGTGCCGATCGTGTCCTACGCGTTGGCGCCCCGCCGCGCCGGCGTTGTCCTAAGCGCCATACTTCGATGGATAAAGAAGAACAACCGCCTTGTCAGTATCTTCGTCTTTGTGGTCTTCGGGGGCCTGCTGCTAGTTAAGGGCATTGCGGGGTTTTGGGGGTAACCCTTACGAAGTCCAACCCGGTCCTTGGAGCAGCGGGCGTGGGGAGAGCGCGGCTGGTGATCGTTACGGTGCCGGACCCGTCGGGGGCCCGGCTCGTGGTTGAGCGTATTCAGAACATCAACCACAACGTTCACATCGTTGCCCGCTCGACGACGATTGGTCAACTTGAGGAGCTCAGGCGGCTTGGGGTCTACGAGGCGGTCCAGCCGGAGTTCGAAGCAGGACTAGAACTCGGACGCCAAGCCCTCTCGCACCTTGGTGTCGGGGCAGGGGAGATCCAGCGTCTGAGCGACCGGGTTCGGCGCGAACTGTACGCCCCCGTCACCGATCGCTCGGCCGGCGAAGACCTCCTCTCGCAGCTACGCAGGACTTCGCAAATGATCGAGACCGAGTGGGTTCGCCTACCGGAGAACAGCGCGATGCTCGGAAACACAATCGGCGATCTTCGGATACGAAGCATGACGGGTGCATCCGTCGTGGTGCTCGTCCGCGGGGATGATCTGCTGCCAACCCCAGGACCGGACGTGGCCTTTAAGGAGGGTGACGTGGTAGGTGTTCTGGGTACTCCGGACCAGCGGATGGCTTTCCGAAAGCTCATATGTGAGCCGTAGGGACGCGTAACGACGCTTGGTCCCCTGGGTATCGGGACCGATCTGAAGCCTTACGGGCCTGAAGACCAGTTCTACTCGCAATAAATGAATTACATTGCCTGAGTGGAAGGGGGTCTCTAAGGATTTTCCGGCGGTGGGGGTAGCGGTCCGGGGTTATCCGCTCCTATTGGACATGAAGAGAGCCGGGGCTGTTAGACCCTGGCTCTTTCTTGGCGGGCTGACCCGTGGATAAGATGTACCACATAATTCGACAAGCTAGAATCTCTAACCCATACTTGTGGCACTGCCATAGCGTAAGGCCGCAGGTAGATGACAATCTGAGCAGGAGACACAGAGAGAATGCCGAGTCCCAAGCTATCAGGCTATATGACATCCTCCGTAACACCAGGTCAATATGGACCCTTTCCACCAGCGTGAGGCGGGTGAGCATCAAGAGGACATGAGCTCTGAGCCCGAGGGTGTGACTTACGAAGACGCCCCTGCTGTGGATGGACCCGAGGCAGACGCGGCGGTCGGGATGATCGGCGCGTGGATCCAATCACGAACGCATGCCTAATCAGGAAAAGCAGCATCAAAGGAGGGTTGGACCTTGGATTGAAAGCGGGACGGACCTCGAGCGCACCGCCTACTTCAGCGATGCTGTCTTTGCTATTGCCATCACCTTGTTGGTCCTAGATATCAGGTTGCCCGAGGTTTCAGAAGAGCAACTAAGGACTGAATTGCCAAGCTTAGTGATTGGGTTAGGACCAAAGTTCTTGAGCTTTGTGATCACCTTTCTAGTGATCGGCTTTTATTGGCTGGCTCATCATCGCATGTTCCACTACATCAATCGCTATGACACAAGGCTGCTATGGATGAATATCCTGTTCCTTATGAGTGTTGCATTCCTGCCGTTCCCAACGTCCGTACTCAGCCGGGAATCTACTACGCTGAATTTCGTTGAAGGTTCATCCTCGATAGAACTTACGCTATTTTCCGGAGGTAGCAGCGCCAGTGAGCAGTTCGCTGTAGCCTTCTATGCTGGGAGTGTGGCTGTTACGGGGCTATTGCTATCGGGGCTATGGTGGTACGCAGCAACTGAGAACCGACTAACGACAGATCATCTAACCCCTCGCTTGGCATCATTCGTTCTACTTGGGGCGCTAACGACCCCTCTCATTTTTTTGCTTTCCATTGGGATCTCCTTCATAAATGCTGAGGCTGCCAAGTTTTCTTGGTTGCTTATACCAATAACCATCTCCCTACTCAGGCGCATATACTTTCGCCACGGAACTTAAGCAACGGACCATGTGCATAAGCAGACGAACCAGTAGGCAGTGGTCCTGTATGGAGGGGGTCTCTGAGAATTTTCGGGGGTTGGGGGGAGCGGACCGGGGCTTGCGGCCGGTCGCTCTTTCCGGTCGCCGCTGCGGTGTAGAATCTAAGCCACCACAGAGAGTTAGTCACCACGGAACTTCGGCAATGGTTGCCGAGGTCTTCCTACCACCAACCCCTACCGTATCGGACCGGAGTTGCGGACCTATGGGCAAAATGACTCATCTTCGATGAGTCAGGTGCCGGCTCTAGGAACAAGCCTCTTCATGAGTGTATCAACAACGTTCCAGCGTGTTCAAAAGTGATATGCTCGCGTTTTGCATAGGGTCAGTTGTTTTAGCGGACGCTATAAACAAGCCTTCAGGCATGAAACCCTTGTAGGGTAGGGGTAATCTCTGTGGTGCACCTGTTATCTATCTGTATGGTGTCACGGCCTAGTTTCGATCCATAGTTCTATATATTGCGTATATAATAGTTGATAACGAAGCTGCCAAAGAACAATGAGGGGGGATAAGGCAGTGAGGTACACGCTTTTTCTGTTGATAGCAATCGCCATGATGGTCTCGATGGCGGGGACTTCCTTACCAGCGTTAGCAGAAGATAAGC
>DASQSI010000144.1:0-22066 GCA_035642415.1 Rubrobacteraceae bacterium | reverse complement strand
GCTGAGGGTGGCGACAGCCGAAGTAAAGTGAAGATAGACCGACTCGCTCCCCTTGCGCCTTGGCTACTGCACGCTCCTGCAGAAACCCACGGAAGGGCGCCAAGCCCGTGCCCGCGGCAACCATGATCATGGGCGTAGAGGAGTCCTCCGGCGGCACGAAGGGCGTGCTGGGGGGACGCACGAAGCCCTCGACCACGCTGCCAACCGGTTGTTGGGCGAGGTAGGACGAGCAGACCCCCTGGTACCTGCCCCGGCCCGAGCGCGCTGGTCCATCTACCACCCCGACCGTGATGCTGCACTTGTTTGGATCCACCAAAGGCGAGGAGGAGATCGAGTAGTAGCGAGGCTTCAGCGGTGGCAAAAGCTCAAGGTAGATGTTAAACGGCAGCTCGCATGAACGGAACTCCTCTAGTAGATCTATGAGCGAGACGTTCTTCTCTAGTATCTCCTCCCGGTAGCGGGCGACGCTGTCTGGGTTGTCTGCACCGAGCGCGAGCAACCTCTCTTTTTCTGGAGGGCACTCGGTGTACTCAGCCAGAACCTGGATCTGGGAGCGCTTGGCGACGTCCTGCAGGGCCACGGAGCCCGATAGCACCGCCGAGACCGCGACCGGCTGATCGATTGGCAAGAAGGTTTTGCTAGTAGTGTTGTTCCGGATGCGCATGAGAGCGCCCTCGGGAAGGTCGAAGCGAGCCATAACGCGCTGTACCAGCGCGTCGCCGTTACGCGGGAGTATCCCCAGGTGATCTCCTGCGCGATAGCTCACGCCTTCTGGCACCGTAAGCTCGATGTGGTGGGTCGAGCGCTCCGAGGGATGAGGCCCCGTCTTACGCTGCAGCTCCCGGTTCGCCAGAATCTCCATCCGCTTAGCGTCGTACTCGGCAACGAGCGGGCTGACCTCCGCCTCCTCCTCTGTGAGCAGTTCTATCTCGTAGCGGTGTCCTTTCACGGCGCTCTCCAGCCCGTCCACCGAGGTGCCGAGCGCGCTTGCCAGCGAGCTCCACAAAGGTTCGTACCACCCGCGGAACTGACCGTCGAAGTCGTCGCCCGCATCGCCTTCGCCGCGCTGGTAGACGCGTAACGCTCCGTAGGCCTCCAGATGGCTATCGATCATCCTGGGCACACGCTGGAAGGTCGCCGCCCAGTCGTGGTCACCGCAGCCAAACACGGTGTACTTCACCCCCTTAAGGGCGTCCGCGCTAAGGGAATCGTTGCACACCCAGTCAAAGAAACGAGCCGCGTTGTCGGGTGGGGTACCGTTGTAGGAGGAGGTGGTGATCAGCACAACCCCTTCTTTGGGCAGCTTCTCGACGTAGTCGTCGAGGGGGGCCACGGTAGTCGCGAAGCCGTGGGTCTTTGCGTCATCGGCGATCTGGTGCGCCACGCCCTCGGCCGTGCCCAAATTGGAGCCGTATAGAACTAAAAGCGGGGTGTTGCCCTTAACCACCGCAGCCGCCGGTGCCGGTTCGGCCTCGGCTTCCTCCCCGGCAGTTTCGGGTTCCTGAGCGGGTGGATGGGGCGTGGCTGCCGGGCGGTTCGTGCGCGGCCGGACCTTCATACGGAAGTCATCCGGCCAGATGGTGGTGGCCTCATGGACCTTTAATTGATAGTTGGTGTGGTCTATGAACTCGAAGCGCTGCAGGAGCATCCCCAGTACCATCGTCGCCTCCTGCATAGCGAACTGGCGCCCTATGCAGGCGCGTTGCCCATCGCCGAACGGCTTGTAGGCGTTGGCCGGCCTGCTGCGCTCGGCCTCGGAGTTAAACCTGTCCGGGTCAAACTCCTCGGCGTATTCGCCCCAGACCTTCGGGTCGCGGTGGAGCATCGGTGTCAGGACCAGCAGCTGGCTTTGCGTGTCGATCCCGTACTTGCCGCCCAGCACCGTGGACTCGTAGGAATACCGCTGGAAGGCTGGTGCAGTTGGCCAGAGGCGCAGCGACTCTTTGAGTACCTGGGAGAGATACTTCAACTGTTTGACCTGATCATAGCTTGGTGCAGCCGACAGATCGGCGCCGAGCACGTTGTCCACCTCGTCGTAGGCCTTGGCGAGCACCTCGGGTTTGTTTAGCAAGAAGTACAGTGCAAAGGAGAGCAGGCTGCTCGTGGTTACGTGCCCGGCGCCGAGGAAAGTGATGATCTGGTAGCGGATGTTGATGTCGTTCAGGCGCTCACCGGTTTCCTTGTCGACCCCGCTAAGCATATAGCTCAACAAATCTTTCTTATCCGATTGGTCACCGTTAGCCCTACGTTCGGCGATTATCCCGTCGACCACCGAGTTCATAAAGGAGATGTCTTCCTGGACCTGCCGGTGCTTGCGCACCATCAATTTGTTTCGGATCGGCCCGCGAGCCATCTGCGCCCGAGCCTCTGCTCCAGCGCGATCTAAGCTGATCCGGAACGGATGCTGTTCCTCGCGATAGAAGGAGTTGAACCGATAACCGAAGCCGCATAGCCCGATCGTGTCCAGCGTCAGTCGGGTCATGTCCTCATGCACGTCGATCTCGTCTTCGGGGTTCATCCTCTCCCACTTATTCACCAGCTGCATGGCGATGTCTGCCATCATTGGCATATAGCCTTTCATCGCCTGCATGCTGAAGTTGGGGAGCAGTATGTTGTGCGCTTTGCCCCAGTTCGGTTCTTGGGTCCAGGCTGTAAAAAGGCCGTCGCCGAGAAAAGCGCGGAGGTTGCGCAGCTGCCCCCCTATGAACTTGTCAAAGCGCTCGTCATCGCACAGTTCATCCACCAGATCGAAGCCTGACACCACCACGAGGTGACCAATAGGTAGGTTGAGCCGAAAGATAGGCCCATACTGGCGCGAGAGCTTCATCAGGGCCTGCATGGGAGCTTCCCTGTCAAGGTCGAGCAGGTTACCAATCACCGGATATCCAGGTGGCTGTGGGATTGGATCGAGGGTGGTTACAGAGGTCATCTCAGTCTCCTCCTAGTCTCTAGGCTCATAGTATCTGTCCCCTATAGGCCTATGGGCGATTACGTTGACATGGTGACCCTATACCTTAGTCGGGAGTAGCATCTGAACGAGCACGGCGCCCGTTGCCCTCATAGTGATCAGGCCAGGACACCATTACGTACCAAGTGAAGCTGTCCGGGTCGATACGACTATCGTCTTTTGGATCATCGACCTTCGAGGTTGATATGGCTGGGTGGTAGCTATGCTCTCCCCTGCGATTGAAGTCTTTAGGATAAAGGTTGCTCTTGCCGCAACTTACAATCATAGTTCATGGTTAAGTGCCGCGCATAACCCAAATGAACTATTTTAACGGCCTGCCCTAGAGAGGAGTGAACGATTTCTCCACAAAGCTATACTTGTAGTCCTTAGCTAAAAGCGAGAACCCGTTTGGAGACGGATATAGGAGGACGAGCCGATTAAAGATAGCTCTTTCGTTGGATGTTTGAAGGTGACAGAAAGTTATCCAACGAGGCTACCTGTTACAACGCTACAAGGGAAATTATGTACCTTAACTCGTAATGAGAGCCCGAGCCTCCTTACTGTCTATAGGACCCCAGCCAAGTACGTGGACGCCCTCTTCGACGATGATCTGCTGTTCGAGGAAGTTCGCCCTGCGTTTGCTAATCGCGCTTCTCACCCTGGCGCTTTGCGTCGTAATGGTTATAGGTCTGTGCTTCTTCGGAGTAGCGCCGCCGACCGAGTATCCCGCGTCGTCCTCCCCTTGAGCGCTCCGCTATGGTGGTGAGGAAACTCAAGATTAGCCCTATGCCTACGAAGATGTAGAACATGGTGAAGATCTTGCCTGCAGTTGTAGAGGGATAGAAGTCACCGTAGCCTACGGTTGTGAGCGTGATGACGCTGAAGTATAAAGAGTCGAGCAAACTCCACCCCTCAACCAACGAGTAAAACCAAGCTCCCGCCGCGAGCGTTACTACGACAAGGCAGAAGAGGACCTGGAACTCTGGGTCTTTCAGAGAAGCCCAGAAGGCACGGACAAAACGGACCAGGACTAAAAAGAACGGGATCATGCTTGCTCTCCTTCGGCTGCTAAATCAGTAAGTAACCACCGAATAGTTATTGAAGACCGAGATCATTTCATTGCACCTTCTCTGGAAGCATCAGAGTTAATCGTTGCGTTCAACTCGGCGCCCAACAACAGGACTGCCGCCGAGATGTAGAAGTACAACAGCAGCGCAATAGCGGCGCCAAGGCTACCGTAGATCGCGCTGTAGTGGGCGAAGTTCTCCACGTAAAACGAGAAACCTAGCGAGGCGATGACCCAGACGACCACGGCTAGAGCAGCGCCGTGCGTGATGAGCCGGAACGACTGATCCACGTTCGGGATTGCCCAGTAAACGATCGATACGGCGAGCATGAGCAGGACGAGTGCGGCTGGCAGGCGGAGCCACGCCCACAAAGAGACGAACACTTCGTCCAGTCCTACCAGTCCTACGATCCATCCCACTACCTCTGGCCCGATCAGCAGTAAGGCTGAAGCGAGGATCACTGTGGGCGCGAGGCCAAAAGCAAAGGATAATTGGAGTATAACCCGTTTCCAGGCGGGGCGGGACTCGCTGACTTCGTGGACGACGTTTAGGGCCTTCGCTAGCGACCTGACTCCACGCCAGACGGACCAAAGGGCGATGATCGACACCGAGGATAGCAGTGCACCTTGGGTCTGATACTGGCCCTGCCTGACCAATCGTTCTATCTCGCCTGCATACTGCTCCTGCAACGCCGAACGCATTTGCTCAAACAGCCAATCGAAAAAGACGCTGCTTTCGAGGAATCCCAGGAGCGCTACCACCAAGGCGAAGAACGGGACGAGCGCGAAGAGAGCGCGGTAGGCAAGGGCCGCCGCGTAGGTGGGCATGTCGTGCTTGAGGAAGCTTCTGATCGAGAGCTCACTTACCCTAAGGAGTTTCAGGCCTAGCGATCTCATAACCTTATGCGCTCTAGCTTCATTCGACCACGCCCTCCCTGAAGCGCTCTTGGTGCCGTGACCATTACAGCATAGGACCGAAAGGCTATGTTGTTTGTTGGTCACCGGCAGAAAGACTTGTGGTGTCTGTTGAGGGCGGCGACGTAGGAACCATGGGTGGGCTATAAGAAGGTGTATGTACAGCGAAGTGTATGCGCTGAGGCATTCGTAATCATTGCTTCCTTGAGATACTACACTCCGCAAGTAGCTCTATGGGGCGTGGAACGCCACGGGAAGGCTGGCGAGCCTGCGCACGGAGTTGTTCAGATACCTTTGCGGCTCACCGTCGAGTTCGATGTGCTCTAACCTTGCGTGCGAGGGCGCGGACTCTCTAGTTAGCGTCTGGGGACTCGGGTGTTCCATTGTCCTCGGCATGGATCTATAGTGGGCTGCCAACACTCATCCAAGAAGGACGATCAACACATAGGGCTGACTCCGGAAGCCTTTGAGTTGGATTTGCAGCGGTTTGAGGGGAGCCTGTGAGTTTTCCGAGGCTACTTACAGGCAACCCGCCTCTAACCAGAAGCAGGCTTTTCTCCTAACCCTTTTTACTAGGTTGCCTTAGAAGGGCGGTTCTCGGAAAGTGGGCTTCCGGTACCCAGCTTTATCGGAGACGTCTGGGCTATTGAAAGCCAGCATCAACGCAGCCCACCTTGAACACAGACCCACGCCTTAATAGCGAAGGATAGCCTTCTGATACACCTTCGCCTGGGTGAGTACAGGCTTCCGAGACCTCTCGCTCTAGGAAGCTCACTGCATTAAGTCGATATGCCCCTTATGTATAGTGGCATCGACACATAAGCGCCGAGGAAAGGACCGTATAACAGTGCTATCGAAGAAGCTCTCGCTGTTTTACGACTCTGGTACCAGCAACGCCCAACTCGTATACCTGGAAGGTGACGGAAGGGAAGCGAATGAGCACTCTAAAGGTAAGAGATACGGTGCACCATGTAGTTGGAATGCTCGTAGCGGGGGATTACGCTGGCGTCGAAGGAGTTAGCCGAGGGCGCCGATTGACAGCCGAGCAATTGAGGCAAGCAGTGGAAGAGTACGGTCGAGAGTTGCGGATGCCGCCGGAGTTGGTGTTCGATAACCTCGATGTGGTCGAGATTGAGGGTGCGACTACGCGAGCATGGTCAGTGTTGGTGGACTTATGGACAGTTGAAGAGGGGCAATCTGACTTGACACTAGAGCTCCTTCTCACAGACACAGGTGGGGAGCTATACGGCATCGAAATATATGACTTGCATGTACTTTAGGAGCGGGTCGGCGAAAGCAGTGACAACCCAGGGTAACCGCATCCTAGTTTCCGAGAAGCCCCATAAGCGGCAATCGAAGTACTAGCAAAGGTGTTCCAAAAACGGTCGTTATTGGCACAGCCTTAACCACGTAGCAAACAGGACCGTTTGTGAGACACCACCGAATTGCCTAGAAGGGGTCTTCTCGGAAACTCCCCTCCTTGACGAGAACACTAACGCCTGAGTGCATACGCCATTTGCTCCTATTTCATCGTATTCAGCGCCTGCTCAAATGCACCCGGGCCCACTCGAAACCCGGGTCCAAAGGGCTTATCAAGTGCGTAGATAGTGAAGAAGATAAGAGCAAAAGCAACTACTAACGTTACTACTGCCCATCTGTGTAGCGTGGCATTCTCCATCCCAATGAAGAAGGTGAAAATTACTATGATAGTTGCTAAGACTACTAGTGCGATCCACAGTATAGGAGGCAACCCTGTGTAGAGGTGAAGCAGGCGCACACTCCTGTCGTGAGTCAGGTCGTTCATTCTGCTTAGCTCTTGAGCATAAGCTGCCCTTTCAGAGTCCGTACTAGGCTGAAAATCTTGAATACTCCCACTGATCTCTCCGATAAGTTCGCCTGCACGGGAGCTCGACTGATCCTTCCTCATCAGGGGCCATTCCTCGTCTACTACCTCTTGGGCATATGATCTAGCGAGTTGCTGAATCTGATCTCGCTGCGCTGCGGGAAAAGAATCGGCAAGCTGGTAAATGCCTACTACGTCGGCCGCTTCGCTGGCCGCAGTTTTTTGGGAGTCGATATACTTATCGAGCACCAGGAAAGCCGTAAAACCTAGTATCGCTCCGAAGGTAACGTAAAGGGCAGTGTAGATTAGGCTGAGCGTGTCGTTGTGCGCTTTGCGAAACTCTAAAGGCATGTAGCGCTGTGCTAGTAGCAGCCCCACGACTGCGAGGAATACTGCTAGTACAGTGAAAAAAGCTCCACTGGCTACAAGAGCAACCAAGTCCCTGTCTATGATAAGCCTCGCTTCTTCTAGCGCCTTTTCAAGGCTTGTAATTCTATGACAGTGTCTGTCCTCAGGCCTTTATTCGCCCAACTGCCTAGAAGAAGGGTCTTCTCGAAAAACCCACAAGCACAAAAAGAGCCAGGGCTATTAACCCCGGCCCATATAGTCTATTACTTAGCGGATGACACCTACGCCATGCTACTCGGCCTCTTGCTTGGCCTCTTCGGTATCCTCCGTCTCTTCCTCTTCAACCGTCTCTTCCTCTACGACTGTCTGGGATTGCTCCTCTAGGGATGATTCTTTCTCCCTGATCTCCTCCACAGTATCGCCCGTGTCAGGAAGCTCCAGGTTGAGGAGACTCCCATCCGGCCCAAGCTGTAGGTGGAGAAGCTTCCCACCCTCCTCCGTTACGGTACGCACGATACGTCCCTCTTCGTCGGTATGCTCTTCCTCAACCGGTAGGTCGGTAACGTTGCCCGCCTGGCTTTCATCCAAGACGTCGCCGGCTTCGTCTACGGTAGACTCGACTATGTTGCCGGACTCGTCCACGGTGCGCTGGACCGTGTGGCCTGCCGCGTTGGTAGTCTCGCTCAGCAGATGAGTAGCGCCCGAAGCGAGTCCTTTGGCCGCTTGACCGACTTTACCTACTGCCTGGCCCGCCGTGTCAGTCACTTTTCCTAGGGCGCCTCCCAGGCCGCCCCCGTCCTGCTCGTTCTGCTCGGATTCCGTCATCTCTCTTCTCCTTCCCTATAATCAAGGCGCCTTGAAGTTGATCTGTTGCAGTGCCACATGGGAAGCATACCTGCTACTCTCGCTACATGCAACCGTAGAGGCAATCGAAGGGCTTGTAACATCTAAAGGGTGAGAATTCCCAAGAGAAACTGTCCGAAAAGATTGGAGCCCCTCAATAGAGGGAGCTTGTAACACGGCTGGATAGATCTACAAAGACTGGCTTATCTGGCAGATAAAGTCCCTATTTGTTCCGCTAAGCAACGTTACTATAGGGAGAGCCCGAGTAGAAGTAGCCGGCGGAGGCCTACGGCTCGATGTCGGCAACCGAGTCTAAGACGCGGGTGGGGCTGTAGGAGTATCGCTGGACGTCTTCGCGCCGTGTAACGCCTGAGAGCACCAGGATCGTTTCTAACCCACTCTCAAGGCCCATAATTACGTCAGTGTCCATATTATCTCCGATCATCACTGAGTACTCGGAGTGGGCGTCGATAGCGTTAAGCGCCGTGCGCATCATCAGGGGATTGGGTTTGCCCACGAAGTACGGCTTCACACCGGAGGCGCTGGAGATCAGAGCCGCGAGTGCACCTGTAGCAGGAATGGTGCCCGCCTCGCTGGGCCCTGCTACATCAGGGTTTGTCGAGATGAAGCGAGCTCCCGCAGCCACCAGGCGTACGGCCCTTGCGATGCTCTCGAACGAATACGTCGTCGTCTCGCCCACCACCACGTACGCTGGGTCCACCTCAGTAAAGGTGTAGCCTTGCTCGTGTAGCGCGGTGCTTAGCCCCGATTCGCCGATAACGTAGGCAGTACCCTCCGGGTGCTGGGAGTGGAGAAAGCGCGCGGTCGCCATCGCCGAGGTGTAGATCGACTCTACCGGCACCTCAAGCCCGCTGCGTTCAAGCCGCAACCGCAGGTCACGCGGCGTGTACATGGAGTTGTTAGTGAGTAAGAGGAAGTTGGCCCCACGCTCCTTGAGCTTCCCAATGAACTCAGGTGCCCCGGGGATGGGAGCGGCACCGCGCATGAGAACGCCATCCATGTCGATAAAGTAGTTTTTTGGATTCGGTGGTTCCATAGTTTTCTATATTTCCCATTCTGTGCGGCGCTTATCTGGACAAGGCACTTAGTGCAGACGTATATAGAATCATGCGCACCACTGAAGGTTCAATCACTCACTTTCTAAGAACGGTAAAGTGGACAGAGAACCCGGATTTAATGGTGAGCTTTGTAGGTCATCCTCAGGGCTGCGGGTGGAGAAGCCTTGCGACTTGTGATGAATAGGTACGCTCACCCCGCACGATTCCTTTGATGACTCGGGTCGGCATCGAAGTGGACCCGGTCAGTCAGTGTGTGACAGTAATCGTGTCGCCCGCCTTTTGCTTCGCGTCCAAGAACTCATCGTAGTCGTCTGTGAAGAAGTGTTCCTTGCCGTCTGCCTCGAGCACGTAGTAGAGATAATTAGTCTTCGCTGGCTTCAGGGCGGCTTCTATGGACTCAAGACTCGGGCTTGCGATAGGTCCGGGTGGTAGGCCCGGGTTAGTGTAAGTGTTGTAAGGCGAGTCGACTTTGAGGTCATCGATTGTGATCTTCTCCTTGGACCTGCCCAGAGCGTACTGGATCGTGGCATCTACCTGCAGGGGCATGCCGGCATGCATACGGTTGTAGATCACGGACGCTACCAGGGGACGCTCCTCAGACTTCGCAGCTTCTTTCTCGACAAGGGACGCCACCGTGACGAACTCATACTCGGTGAGACCTAATTGCTTCTGCGCCCCGGCGAAGTCCAGATCCCGGGTTTCTATGGAATACTGCTTGAGGAGGCGATCGACGATATGGGAGGCATCGGCGCCCTCCGCTAGCTCGTACTTTTTAGGAAAGAGGAAACCCTCAGTGGTTTCGACGGCGGGGTCGGCGAGAAAAGCGTATCCGTAGTCGGTCTTTTTAGCCGCCTCTTCGAACTCTGCAGCGGGTACACCACTCTCCTCTTCAACCTTCTGCGCGGTTTGCTTTAGCGTTAAGCCTTCCGGTATGGTGAGTGTAAAGGTCGAACCCCTAGAGAGGATCTCAAGGATCTTGTCGTCATCCTCGCCGGGTTTTATTTGATACTCGCCGGGCTGTATCTTCGTGTCTCCTCCCTCAATACGGGACTTGAGCTTGAAGAGAGTGGAGCTGCTTATCACGCCGGTCTCCTCCAGCTTGTCGGCGACGGCGGAGAGCGTATCCCCCTCCTCAACCACGACGGTCACGGGAGTGTCCGCCCCTCCGCCACCGGATGCCGCGCTCGCGAGTAGATAGAGGAAGATGATTAGTAGCGCCATCAGCACCAAGGGCTTGGCCAGGAACTCGCGGTACCTAAGGGGCCTTTGTTCAGGTTTGCGACGCCGCTCGTTCGGGGAAGATGCGAGAAAGCGGAAAGGAAACGCAAGGCGGTCGATGCGCCTCTTCAGGCGGCGCCTGCGAGCCTCGTCGTACCGCCTCAAACGGTCTCTCTTCGGTCCAGGTATTCCTGTAATATAGCGGCCGCCGCCAGATGGTCTACCCGCTCTTTTGCTCTCTCATTGCGCCGACTCAGCCGACCCCCGGAGCGAAAACCCGCTTTGGGTGCGCTTCGTGAAGAGCGAACCAAACGGGTGGTGAGGCGCTCATCCCACTCCACGAAGCGCACCGCAGGAAAAGTGTCTCTGAAAACGCTTAACATGGCCAATGCACGCTGCGCTTGAAAGCCGATCACCCCGCCGAGCGTCTTCGGAACGCCCACTACGACCTCCGTCACACCTTCTTCGGTCAGTAGCATGCGCAGGTACTCCGTAAGCTGTTTCGAAGGCACTACCTCTAAGGGGGTGGCGAGGGATCGACCAGTATCCGAGATCGCCACCCCGCTGTAACGCTCGCCGAGATCCAAGGCAACAACTCTTCCGGAAGGGTCATCGGAAGGCAGTGCCACTATCCCTTTGTCGGCCCAGCAAGCCTCTGGCCCAGTATATGCCTCGCCCTGAGAAGGGCATCAGGGATGGCGGTCACCTCGCCGCCCCCCGCTTGAGCCATGGTGGGGCCTCCGCCCCCCCCACCGCCAAGGATGCCGGAGACCTCTTTAGCGATCTCACCAGCTCCGATCTTACGGGAGATCTCCGGATGCAGGTTCGCGACCAGGACCGCCTTGTTTCCTAAAGCCGCAGCCAGGACTACTGCCGACGGTCCTGAAAGGCGATTCTTTACGTCGTCGGAGATCTGCCTGAGACCCTTGATGTCCGGCGCTACGACCTGGCCAGTCACGACCTTCATCCCATCCATCTGCTCGGCACTCTCGACGAGAGAGGCTACTTCTTCAAGGCCTTTTTTGAAGGTCTGCTCCTTGGCGGCCTCGTGGGCCTCGTGCACCTCCTTTTGCAACCTTTCCACCGCCTCGGGCAGATGCTCTACACGCACGCGCAACGCGTCCGCGACCTCCTCTGCGTTCTCTGTCGTACGGATGAGGTAGTAGAGTGCCTCACGACCCGTGAGTACCTCTATACGGTAAAGGTCGGCGCCATGCTTCCTGTTGGAGATTATCTTGAATGCCCCCACCTCGGCCGTGCCCCGGACGTGGGTGCCGCCGCATAGCTCGCGCGAGAAGCCGTCTATCTCGACGACGCGTACGAGATCACCATACTTCTCCCCAAAAAGCATCATGGAACCGAGGTTGCGGGCCTCCTCCAGCGTAGTCGTATAGTAGCGAACAGGTTGGTTCTCGGTGATCTTGAGGAGACAAAGCTCTTGTATACGCCGGAGATCTTGCTCGTCGACCTTACCGGCGTAGCGGTAGTCGAAGCGCAACCGGTCGGGCCCTACGTAGCTTCCAGCCTGAACGACATCCTTGCCCAACACGGCGCGCAGGGCCCAATGGAGGATATGAGTGGCTGTGTGATTGGCCTCCACCTGCTGGCGGCGCACCCGATTTATAGAGGCGGTCACCCGGTCGCCGGTCTCAACGGTACCACGTTCCTTTTTGGTGCGTATGACTTGGTAGTCGCCAGCAGGAACGACATCGAAGACCTCAAGCTGGCCATCCTCCGAAAGGATCCAACCCTGGTCCGCTACCTGTCCGCCACCTGTAGCGTAGAACGGATTCTCCGCCAGAACCAGGTCCAACTCACCGTCGGCCTCCGACGCCTTCTCGGCCGCAACAACCACGGTCTCGACTTGCTCCCGCTCGTACCCGACGAAGCGGCTCTTGAGGTCCCGGTCCCGAAACGCCGTCACGAGCCTTTCGTGGCCCTGCACAGCGCTACGGGCCCGCTCGCGCTGCTCTCTCATCGCTCTTTCGAAGCTCGCCTCGTCCAAAGAAATGCCCTTTTCCGCGAGTACCTCCCGCGTGACTTCCACCGGAAAACCATAGGTATCGTGCAGCACGAACGCCACGTCGCCCGGGAAGTTCCCCCCCGGTAGGCGCCGGATCTCCGCCTCTAAAAGGGACATCCCTGAGTCATAGATCTCGATAAACCGTGCAGCCTCGGCAGTCACGATGCACCGGATATCCTCTCGTGCCTCCTTTAGCTCTTCGTAGAAGTCTCCCATATGGTCCGCCACAACCTCCGCAAGGCCTGCCACTCCTTCGGCCCTCATCCCGAGCCGCGAGTACGCCTGCAACGTTGCCCGCCGTATTATGCGGCGTAAAACATACTCGCGATGCTGGTTGCCAGGCCGAACGCCGTCGGCGATGAGGAAGGCCATAGCGCGAGCATGATCGGCGAGGATGTACAGCGCCCGGTCGGTCTCTCTGGAGGAGCCTAAAGCGACGCCGCTGTTTTGCCGGATCCGCTCGAAGATCGGCGCGTAAAGATCGGTTTCGTACACAGAGTGGACGTTTTGCGCGACGGCCGTGGTACGTTCGAGCCCCATACCGGTGTCGATGCCCGGCCGGGCCAGCGGCTTGAGGGTGCCGCTTTTGAGCTGCTCGTACTGATTGAACACGAGGTTCCAGATCTCGACGAAGCGCACATCTCCCTCATCACCTCCGGGACCGTACTTCGGGTTTGCGGCTGGATCTCCTCTGCCAAACTCCTCGCCGTAGTCGTAATAGACTTCCGAGCACGGACCGCAGGGGCCCGTATCGCCAGGCGGGCCCCACCAATTCTCGCTCTTGGGCAGGCCGAAGATGCGCTCTTCGGGTACGCCGCAGCGCATCCAGTGCTCCTTCGCCTCCAGGTCCATAGGAGCATCCTCGTTCCCTTCGAAGATCGTAATCCAAAGTCGTTCAGGTGGTATCTTTAGCTCTCCGGTCAGGAGCTCCCAAGCCCACTCGATGGCTTCCCGCTTGAAGTAGTCACCAAAGGAGAAGTTGCCGAGCATCTCGAAAAAGGTCAGGTGCGTCGGATCGCCGACCTCTTCGAGGTCAACGGTGCGAAAGCACTTCTGGACGCTGGTAGCGCGGGGACTGGGTGGCCGCTCCTGCCCAGTAAAGTAGTTGATGAATTGCTGCATGCCAGCAGTGGTGAGAAGTACCGTAGGATCGTTGTGGGGGACAAGCGAGGAACTTGGGTAGAGCTGGTGTTCCCTCTTCACGAAGAAGTCCAGATATTTCTTTCGTATCTCGTGGCTTTGCATAAGGACAATTGTACTTTTCTAAGCGTTGTTTTCCAGCTCCCCGTTCGTCGACTCGTCCATCTCATCCAGTTGGCGCCTCAAGTCCTCGAGGGCGCGGCGAAGGAGGCGGGAAACGTGCATCTGGCTGACGCCGATCGTGTCAGCGATCTCGGTCTGGGTCTTGCCCTCGTTGAAGCGTAGCTTGAGGATCTTTTGCTGCTGATGCTTTAAGTTCTCGATCGCCTTTTGCAAGAGGATCTTATCTTCGAGACCTTCGATCGGGGAATTGTCATCCGCCTGCAGATCCATAATGGTGTCGCCTTCTCGGTCATCCTGGCTCACGGGCGCATCGAGGCTCGCGGTGTTGTATGCCCTTCCCAGCGTTAGAGCCTCCGCGACGCTCTCGACATCTGTATTCAGCGTCTCAGAGAGCTCCTGGAGCGTGGGCGAGCGGCCGGTCTTCACGGTACCATCGCGAATGGCCTCTTTGGCAGATTGCCTCAGCTCCTGCAAACCGCGAGGCACCCGCATCGCCCAGCCCTTGTCGCGAAAGTAGCGCTTGATCTCGCCCAGAATGTTCGGGGTGGCGTACGTAGAAAACTCTATATTACGATCGACGTCGAAGCGATCCACCGCCTTTATGAGCCCGACTGAGGCGACCTGCACTAGGTCGTCAACCGGCTCGCCGCGACCGGCAAACTTGCGAGCAAGGAACTCGACGAGTGGGAGTTGCTCCTGGATGGCAAGCTCTCGTGCTTTCTGATCGCCTTGCTTGTGGTAGCGCGTAAGCAAGCGCCTGGTGCGTGCTTTATCTGGCCGCCGGTAACGCCTGCTCACGAAACCATCTCTACGACGGTGCGCCAGCTGGATGTATCATCGTCCGCACCACTGCTACCCCGAACCGCGGCTGGTTTCCTCTCTTCGACCTCGGCGATAAGACTATCCTCTTTGAGATAAAAGCGATACCGGGTCGGGCGATCCAGGGCATGCTGGTTTTCGAGAAGTTCGGTCGCCTCCTCGAGTCCTGCAACTCCTATCTTGGCTCGCGCCGCCAACCCAGCAACCACGAGGCCGATACAGGAGCGTACATACCTGTCCGGAGGAAGGGTCAGATATGTGTAATCCACAGCATCGGCGGATGCCAAAGCGATCCTCTCCTCCCTACGTCTTAAGGTCTTCTGTATGCGCCGTAGTCGCCTCGGTCTCCGGGGTGACCGAGGGCTCTGGGCTTCTTGCGCTTGGCCCGGCACCGCCATGCACCTCCAGCTCACGCAGGATCTCCGCCCGCCGTCTCACCGAGGCTTCCCGGGCCGCCGCGGTAGCCGCCTCGAAGCGTCGCTGGACCGCCGCGGGAAGGTCGCGCGCCTTGCCGGGCAAAGCCTTACGAAACTCCTCGTTCGTCGCGTACAAAGTGCCCGCCGCCCCGAGAACAACACCCACAACTAACTTACCCCAGCCGGGCACCGTCTACGTCCTTCCTTGTTCTGGAGGTTCCGTAGCGCTCTTCGAATTCTCCTTCCGGTCCGAAGGAGCACCGAAGAAGGCGCTGATACCCTTCGAGAGCCCCGCCGTGGCGGAAGAGACCTTGATGACACCGCCACGGACGCCACGGGTGATTACAGTCGTGGTCTGATCGAGCTCGTCTGTGATCCCAGCCACGTCACCGACCGCTTCATCGAGCTGGGAGAGCTGGCTGTTTATGTTGTCCACGGTAACGTGCGTCTTACCTACGAGCGGCACGAGCTGCTCAGAGACCTCCTTTATAGTCTTCTCCGTAGTAGAGAAGATGTTAGCGAGCCTCAAAAACATCCACGCCAGCACCAGAAACGCTACGGCGAGCGCTACGAAGAGTACTCCCTTCGCCAGCTCCACGAACACGTCCAAACCCTATCGCACCTCCAACGATCTTTCGTACGATCGTAAGCTTAATTATACAACCGTCCGCACCTTCGCCGCTGTATGAGAGGGTGCCACGGCTCGCACTACGCACCTTGGCGCACCACCCCGCCGCCGACCACCCGATCTCCTTTGTAGAAGACAGCCGACTGGCCGGGAGCAATACCTATCACCGGCTTCGAAAGACGTACGCTGATCTCGCCGCCATCCGCGTACTCGATCTCGCAAGGCACAGGAGGGCTATTGTAACGTACTTGCACCTCCTCAGCTTCCTCCGGGGAGAGGAACCAGTTGGGGCTTCCCACGCGGATCTCTCGCACCTCCAGATCCTTGCGCTCCCCCACGACAACCTGCCTTATGTGCGGACGCACCTCGGTCACGTAGAGCGGCGTTGGGGCAGAAACGCCGATGCCACGTCGCTGACCGACGGTGAAGTCCATGACCCCTTTGTGCCGCCCGAGGGTTCGTCCTTCCTTGTCCACGATCTCTCCTGGCTTCACCGCAACTTTTTTGCGAATAAAGCTCCGGTAGTTGCCGTCCGGGATGAAGCAGATATCCTGACTCTCCGGGGTGTAGGCGACCGCGAGATTCCTGTCTTCTGCTATGCGTCGCACCTCTTCCTTACGGTACTCCCCTAAGGGAAAGATCGTACGCGACAAAAGCTCCTTCGGTACGGGCCAGAGAACGTACGTCTGATCTTTCCGGATGTCGAGAGGCCGGCGCATGGTTGGCCCGCGGACGATACGAGCATAGTGGCCGGTGGCAACGTGCTCGAAGCCGAGCCTGTCGGCGAGAAAGGAGGCTGCATGGAACTTGACGTGGGCGTTGCACGAGACGCATGGGTTCGGCGTCTTGCCCGCAGCATACGAGCCGACAAAGTCTTGCATGACCCGCCTGTTGAAGAGCTCTTTGAGGTTAAGCGTGAAGTGAGGGAGGCCCATCCTGTGCGCTGTATCGCGGGCGAAGAGGACGGTATCCGGCGAGCAGCACGAGCGGCTCCCTCGCTCCCCATCGTGTAGCCGGAAGGTCACGCATACCGTATCGTAACCGGCTTCTTTGAGGAGCAAAGCCGTTACGGCCGAGTCCACACCACCGCTCGTAGCGACGACTACGCTCTTACCCACTGCTTACCTCGTATCCTCCATACCCTTTCACGAGCAACGCCCCCGCCTCCTTGTTCCAGTAATCCTCGAACGCGATGTGCAACGCGTCGAGAACAAGCACGATCGCGTGCTCCTTCCCCTCCGGCAACGCCCCGCCCAAAACGTTTTCGAGATCCACTTTGGACACCTGCGCCGCCTCGATCAAGCTGCGTCCTCGCACCAGCTCCGAGAGAGCCGAACCCGCGGCGATACACGCGGCGCAGCCGTAGACCTTGTAGCGGGCGTCTTCGACGCGAGCCTTCAAGATCTCGACCGTAAAGCGGGCCACATCGCCACACGCAGCATCCCCGGCCTCCCCTGTACCGCTCGGGGCGTCTATCTCGCCGACGTTGCGGGGTCTAACGAGGTGTTCTATAACCTGCGGTTTGTACTTAGCCATCAGCTATCTGCCAGTCAGCTTTTGCTCGCGTACAGTGGTGAGAGTTCGCGCAGCTGCGTGATGGCGGCCGTGAAAGCTTCGAGGAAACCGTTTGTTTCTGCCTCGGTAGTATCCTTACCGACGGTAATCCTCACGGCTGAGAGGGCCTCCCTCTGCGAGCGTCCCATCGCGAGGAGGACCGGGGAGGCTTTGTGGCCAGCGGAGCTCGACGCGCATGCCGAACCACTGCCGACAGCGTAACCCAGGGCATCCAGAAAGAGCACAAGGCTCTCGGTCTCGACGCCTTCGACACTCAGGTGCACGTTGTTGGAGAGTCGCCTTTCCCAGTGGCCGTTCAGGTGTACGCCAGGCATTTCTAACGTGCCACGGATCAAAGCCTCCCGCAACTTTTCTTCGTGCCGCACGCGTTCTTCTAGCTCCTCGAAGGCGTGCCTAGCCGCGACCCCGAAGCCCGCTATCCCGGCTACGTTCTCGGTACCGCTCCTCAACCCTCTCTCCTGACCGCCGCCGAAGAAGACCGGCTTAAGCTTTACACCGCCCCGCACATACAAGGCGCCCACACCCTGCGGACCGTAGAGCTTATGAGCCGAGAGGGCGAGCGTAGACACGGGCACCCGCGAGACGTCTATCGGCGCACGTCCGGCGACTTGGACCGCATCGGCATGGAACGGCACCCCCCGTTCGCAGCAGATCTCGGCGAGCTCCTGCATAGGCTGCACGGTACCGACCTCGTTGCTGGCCCACATCACAGCGGCTAAAGCTGTATCTTGGCGTAAGGCATCTGCAAAGCATTCGGGCGAGACGAAGCCGTCCTTATCAACCCCGATCCTCGTTACCTCATACCCCTTAGCCTCCAGGTGCTCAACCGTCCCACGGACGGCCGCGTGCTCGATCGCCGAGACCACAATGTGCTTCTTCCTTAGATCCGATGAACCCAGGCCAAGCACCGCCAGGTTGTCCGACTCCGTACCACCCGAGGTGAACACGATCTCCTTGGGCGATGCTTCGACGAGCTGGGCTACCCACGCGCGAGCCTCCTCGACCGCCTCGCGGGCAGCAGCACCGGGGGTGTGCAGGGAAGATGGGTTACCACTCGCTCCGCTGCTCAGATGCGGCAGCATAGCTTCGAGAACCCTCTCGTCGAGAGGAGTAGTGGCGGCGTAATCCAGATAAACATAGTCGTTCGGCATCTCAAGCCTTAGTTTAACTTACAAACCTCATTACGGCGGTAATGCACCAGCGCGCTAAGTACTATTCGGTTCCATACCAATTACGGAAGACGATCTATTAGTCTGCAAAACTTTGGCCGTTGGCCAAGTAGCCGCTACTACTTGTGAGGAACCATATCTCCTTTAGGAGTAGCGTCTGCCGGGGCTCCGTTGATGCAATTCTGGGCGGTACATGGCCCGCTGCCTGCTGCACCATTAGGGGCGCTCGTGTTCGGAGGTGGTGCCGTATTATCGCTCGGTGGGTTTTGGGAAGCGGGCGAAGATACCGGCTCCGAAGCAGGCGCCGGACTGGTTGCCGGAGCCGAGGTATCACTCGGAGCAGGCGGCGCTGGCTCAGAAGAAGGCGGCGGAGCAGCTGCCGGAGCAGGCGCTGGATCAGGCGCCGGGGTCGTAGCAGGAGGTGCCTCAGAAGAAGGCGGCGGAGCAGCTGCCGGAGCAGGCGTCGGAGTAGCTGCCGGAACGGACGCCGGAGCAGCCGCCGGAGCAGGCGTCGGAGTAGCTGCCGGAACGGACGCCGGATCAGCTGCACGGGCAGGCGTCGGAGTAGCTGTGCGAGCAGGCGCCGGAGCAGGTGTGGAGACAGGCGGCGGAGCAGGTGCGGGTGCCTCATAAGGTTCGTCTGGAATTTCCGATCCTGCTGACGTCTTATTCGCGGTGGTCACGGACTCCTTGATTGGAGTTGCGATCACACCGCTCACGGCTTTGACCGCCTCGACCGGGTGGATGATGGGCGCGTTTTTACTATTGGGCAACGAGGTAGCGAGAGCCACGCCTGCTGCAACCACCACAGCAGTTACCAGTCCGAAGCGTGCTGTTGAAAACACGATGCGCAGAGAGGGTCTATATTGCAACCAACTTCCCGCTGCTGTACCTGAAGAACGCCTACCGCTCATCCTGATTGGTCGAAGCTTCGTTACCACGAGGAACTCTCTACCTTCCCTTAGCTTCTCGTAATAGCGTTAATCGAATAACGCGTTTCATAATATACTATTATTTATGGTTATACACCTTAGGTAAAGACCCGTGCCCGCCGGTGCCAAGATACTTGCTATAGAGCCCTGCGTCTACCGCACTTCTACACGAATATGGTGTCGACGATCACGCCGCTACGATCGAGAAGTGGCACCTGGTCTTTAGGCTTAACCACGAACGCCTCACCGTTGACAAAGGTGGCGACCGCCTTTCTTCCCTTCGGCGCCCACGGCCTCTGTGCTACGCCCGATTGAGGCCTTCCCCTCAACAGCCAGCCTTACTCCCTCGCTGAGTCTGCACACCTTCGGTACCAGCGTGGACGCCTCCGGTCTCAGGATCTATCCCAAGCAGAAGAAAACCCGATAAGTCGGCTTCCCTGTTGCTCTTCTAGATCACCGTGAAGGACTCTATGCTGCTTCCGCTCTCGGTGAGCTCTACTCGGTTGAGGACCGCGTCGACGTCGCTCGAGTTACCCCGAACCTCCATGTTCGCAAGGTCGAAGAACGCCTGGTCGCGTTCGGCTTCGTGGTTTTGTCCCTGTGCCTAGCCTATATACTTGCGAACATCACGAGCAAGACGTTATGACAGCGAAGGGAGACTCTTGTACCGGGAAGATTTCGGCAGCCCCTATAGGACGCACACAGCGGGCGAGTTGCGTGTTCGAAACGCTGGCGAGCGCGTGAAGCTGGCGGGCTGGGTAAACCGACGCCGGGACCATGGAGGGCTCATTTTCGTAGATTTGAGAGACCGCTGGGGGGTGACCCAGGTCACCTTCCACCCTGAGGTAGGCGACGTGTTCGCCGCAGCCGAGAAGCTCAGGCCCGAATGGAACATCTCCGTGGAGGGGGAGGTTACGCGGCGGCCTGCGGGAAACGAGAACCCGGATCTTCCGACCGGGGACATCGAAGTCTCCGTTGCCACACTCAAGATCCTGAACCCTTCGGAAACGCCGCCCTTCGAGATCGATCGGGAACGACCCGTGGATGAGCTTCTCCGGTTAAAGTACCGCTACCTAGATCTCCGCCGACCCCGGATGCAGGAGAACATCATTTTCAGGCACCGGGTTGTCCAGCACATGCGCAACTACCTCGTGGCACGCGGCTTCGTGGAAATCGAAACTCCCCTTTTGACCACTTCGACCCCCGAAGGAGCCCGTGATTACTTGGTGCCGTCCCGGCTGTACCCGTCCCGGTTCTACGCCTTGCCGCAGTCTCCACAGCAGTTTAAACAGCTCCTTATGGTTGCTGGGTTCGAGCGTTATTTTCAGGTAGCCCGGGCTTTACGCGATGAGGATCAGCGTGGTGATAGGCAACCCGAGCACACGCAGCTCGACATCGAGATGAGTTACGCTGTCCAAGACGACATTCTCGCCCTCGTCGAGGGCCTCTACGTCGAGATCATCGAGGAGCACACCGGGAAGCGGATCCTCCAAAAACCCTTTCCCCGCCTGACCTATGAGGAAGCGATGGAGAGGTTCGGGACGGACAAACCTGATCTACGTTTCGGGCTGGAGTTTTCGGATGTTTCGGAGGTAGCGCGTACGAGCAACTTCAAGGTCTTCAAGGGGGCGGTAGAATCTGGAGGATCGGTACGTGGCATACGGGTAGGGGGTTTGGGCGAGCTCTCGCGTCGAGAGCTCGACGACCTCGTCGCCGTCGCGAGGACCGGCGGAGCCCGGGGACTCGCTCATCTTAAGGTTGCGCAAGAAGGGCTCGCAGGTCCGATCGCCAAGTTCTTCTCCGCTGAGGAGGGAAATGCCCTCAAGAAGGCACTCGAAGCCAAAGAAGGCGACTATATGTTCTTTGTCGCGGATGAGGACGCGGTCGTGTTCGACAGCCTGAACCGGTTACGGCTCCATTTCCGGGATCGGCTTGGGCTCGCCGACCGGGAGGTGCTCGCGCTGTGCTGGGTGACAGACTTCCCGCTCTTCGAGTGGAACGAGGACGAGGAACGCATAGAGCCAATGCACCATATGTTCACCATGCCGCGCGAAGAGGATCTGCCGCTTCTGGACACCGACCCCCTGAAGGTTACGGGGCAACTCTACGACCTCGTCGCCAACGGGACCGAGCTTGCATCGGGGAGCATACGGATCCATCACCCCGACCTGCAACAGAAGGTCTTCTCTGTAGTGAACATATCGCAAGAGGAGGCCGAACGACGCTTCGGGGCGATGCTCGAGGCGTTTCGCTACGGGGCACCGCCACACGGAGGTATTGCACCCGGGGTAGACCGCTTGGTCATGCTGCTAAGGGACGAGCCAAACATCCGGGAAGTGATAGCCTTCCCCAAGACCCAAGCTGCCCGCGACGAGATGATGGATGCTCCCGGCCCCGTCACCGAAGAGCAGCTCAGAGAGCTGCACATAGCGGTCAAGCTCCCTCGTGATGGAGATCGGCCCTCTCAGACCCTCGGACAAACCTCCCAGGAGACCGACAAAAACTCCTGAGAGCTGGGCAGGCACACTTCCCGGCAAAGAAAGACGCCTGCCCAAATCAGGGCAACACGACAAGGATCGAGCTGAGGCTACTACTGTGATACTGCACAAAATATCTCAGTATCTGGCCGAGCCATTTTCAACACCTTTTTTAGAAATTTTTCTCGCTCGGGAAGTGGGAAAGGTGCACGAGTAGCGGGGCGCTCGCGCTAGCCGTAGACGGTCTCCACCAGCGCCGGTAGCACCTTCCCCGCCGGGCCTCGCAAGGCATACGAAGCGAATCTAGTGAGAGGAGTCTCCTCCGGGTTGACCTCAACAACCACAACCCCGCTGCGCAGTGCCTCTAAGGGCAGCGAAGCCGCGGGCTGTACGAGCCCAGAGGTGCCGGCGGAAAAGAAGAGGGTGCAACCACGGGCTGCCGCAAAGGCCTTGGCTAGTGCGCCTACCGGCAGCGTCTCGCCGAACCAGACGACGTCGGGGCGCA
>DASQSI010000143.1:0-2934 GCA_035642415.1 Rubrobacteraceae bacterium | reverse complement strand
CGTGGGGCGCCAAGGAAGGAGGTCGCCAAGACCTTCTCGGTCTCGGTGCCCACCATCAAGCGTTGGCTCAAGGGTTTCGTTGGGTAGTGCTGAGGTGCGATACATTGTGGCTTTGTGGTAGCTAGTGGGAGGTCCAGATGCAATGTACTCGCTGCACCACTACGGAGTTTACGAAGGCTGAGCGAGATCGACACAGCCGTCAGCTCTACCGCTGCACGAGATGCGGGCGCCGGATGAGCGTGCGCTCTGGCTCAGCCTTCTGCGGCTACCGCTTTCCCGATGAGCTCATCGCCATCGCCGTTCGCTGGTATTTTGCGCTATCGCCTAAGCTACGCCGATGTTTCAGAGTGGCTAGCAGAACGCGGCGTGCAGGTGGACCCGAGCACGATCTACAGCGACGGTCAAAACGGTTGAACCGGTATGCTTTATACGCGAGATCGCAAGGAACTGTGGTTCTGTGGCTGCACCGTTTTCCCCAACAGAGGTCTTCGAAGCAGGCATCTATCCTTCCATTATCTTGTGTGGGTCAATGATTTTGACTAACGCTGTAGGTTGGATAACTTCTTACGCGGACAACTCAAGGAGCATAATCCGGAGCTACTAAAGATACTCTCTAACCTCCCTGACCCCCGTGAACGTCGTGAACGCCGTGAACACGGGAGCTATGATGCCTGTAACGCCGATACTTATGCCCAAAACTTTGTTTACACCCCCTATGAACAGACCGTGAACACACCCCCGAGGAGGGGGGCGCAAGCGCGGCTCGGTTTATGACGATGGTCAAGTCTTGAGCTCCCTGTAAAAGTAGTGGCCCAGTCACGCTACTTCGCTCCCCTCTCGCCTCACCTCCCTCTTCTTCTCGTTCGATAGTGGCGGCTCGATCCCCAGCTCCCGCCTCAGCAGCTTGAGTCGTTGGCGTTCGAGCTCCGAGATCGAAACCCTGCTCCACCTCTCGGACACTCGAATCAAAGTAGCGAACACCACCTTCATCGCGCTCTTCTCGTCCATCAAGCGCGGGATCACCTTCGTCCTTCGCCTCTCCTCCAAGAATGTTCTCTCGAGCAGGTTGGTCGTCCTGACGTTGATTCGGTGCCTGACCGGCAACTTCAGATGCGCCAAAGACGCCTCCAGATCCCCGGCGAAGCTCTTTACGGCCGCCGGATAGACCTCGATGAAGCGCTCGATAAAGGCCGCCGCTTGGGTTTCCCCGGCTTCGGGGGTCGGTGCGTCGCGCACAGCCCTGAGGTGTGCCAGAACCTCCTCGGCTCCTTCCTTCGGGAGCTTCGACCGGACGTTGCCCAGCTTGTGGTACCAGCACCGAATTCTCAAGCTCTGCGGGAAGACGGCGGCAATGGCGTTCACGAGCCCCGGCGCCCCGTCCGAAGTGATCGAGGTCGGGGTCCTCAAGCCCCGCCCGAGCATATCCCTCAAGAACTCCACCCAGCACTCTTCGGACTCCTTGTTGCCCACCGCCAGATGAAGCAGCACCTTGCGCCCTTCGGAGGTTATGCACCAGGCCGCCAACACCCCTTCCTTGGCCCCGTAACGCCTCAAGGACTCGTAGACGGCGTCCAGGAACAGGTATTCGACCTCCACCCCCGAGAGATCACGCTCGGAGAACTCTCGGTAATCCTCCCACAGCCGGTCAGTTATCTCCGATACTGCACTCCGGGAGATCATCAGCTCGCCGGTCTTTTGGTCCTTGAAGCATTCCTCTACGTCCCTGCTCGAGAGGCCCCGGGCGTACATCTCGACCACCAACCGCTCCAGGGCTTTGGAGTTGCCTCCCAGAAACTGCATAAGCTTGGAGCGGTAGGGAGAAGCGGTGCCCCTGACCTGCGGCACCCTGACCCCGACCTCGCCCTCGGCGGTACGAAGGTGACCCTCCTCGTAGCCGTTGCGGTAGGGGCGATCGGCGGCGTCCTTCTCACCCCTACCACACCGCTCGTAGCGGCTGCGGCCTAGGAAGTCCTCTTGCTCCTGCTCGAGAGCTTGCTGTACGAGATAGCCGAGCCCAAGATGGGCCAGGTGAGAGAGGAGGTCGGCTCCTTCTTCGACTCCACCGGCTAAGGTGCGATCTATCTCTTCACGGAGCACAGTGCTGGGTGCTACCTTTCTCATAGGCTCGAGTTTCCTTTCGGTTCTGTTTCGGCAACTGAACTGTATCGGACGACTCGGGCCGCTTCTGTTTTACAGGGATTTTAGGACGGCGCCTCATAGAACTGCAGGGCTTTGCTTCACATATGGCGGGTGCAAAATACTCCTTCGTGATACAGAAAATACTACCTTCGGTAGATGCGCTGTACTCCGCTGCGCGTGTAAGCTGTTCGTGCATAAGCCTTAGGGCAACAAAAGGAGGCCGAGAAAATGAAACAAAGAGTAATGGTGTTGGTTGTTGTAGCTGCCATTATGGCAGTGGTCACGGCACTGAGTGCTTCCCCAGCGTTTGCTCAGCTACTAGGTGTCAAGCCCGGTGGTTTTTGCGCAGGAGGAGGGCTGTTCTCTGTGAGTCTGTGCGGGTTGCCTGTTCCTGGAATCTCCTTATAACAGCATAGGGCAGGCCACGATTCTTCATCAGCAGGTGAAGTAGCCGAGGCTGTCAGGTCTCGGCTACTTTCTTGCGCTCATTTACTTGAGGTTAGGCCGACTGGCGTTCTTAGCACCTGCTTTTGGTAAGGGTGAGGGTTTAAACCTGTTGAGGCCCTGGGGTACACAGAGGACCTTTCTCAATAGCTTTTCTTCGGTAGAAACGCTTCGAAATGTGGAGGACGCTACCCGCCAAAACGGCTCACATGAGGCTCTCCTGCGTGCAAAAGAAGCAGATTTAGCTTCTTCAAGTCTAACCCTGTCACTTACCAAACAGGCTCTTAGGCGGCAAGAGCTTCTCCCAATCGACCTTCACGCCTTCTTTTAGCCACTGCTCGGCCCACGACT
>DASQSI010000142.1:0-14389 GCA_035642415.1 Rubrobacteraceae bacterium | reverse complement strand
GTGCATGAGCGTTTTCGCCCTTAGCGCGGCATGGATCACCGAACGGATCGGCCCAGAGCGCGGGGTGCTGTGGTCTGTCGTTCTGATCGGCGTCGCGACCGCCGGCCGGTTGGCCGGTGAGGAACTCGTGGTCCTCTTCGCTGCTACGTTCTTGGTGGGCGTTGGCATAGCGGTTGCGCAGTCGCAGCTGCCTACGATCGTCAAGGCACACTTCCCCCAGCGGGTGGCACTGGTGACGGGCCTGTACACCCTTGGTATCAACGCCGGGGCAACGCTCGCGGCGGAAGCTACCGCACTCCTCAAAGGTTTGCTCGAGGGCTTCTGGCCAGGGGCTTTGGCGTTTTGGTCGCTACTGTCCGTGATAGCAGTGGTCTTCTGGTTGCCGTTCGCCTCGGAGAATCGAGCCATGGAGAGACCCGACGCTGCAGGTGCGAGCATGTCGTTACCCTGGCGCAGCCGGCGCGCCTGGCTCGTGAGCTTGTTCTTCGGCGCACAGTCGTGCATCTACTATTCATGTTTGATGTGGCTTGCACCTCTATACGCGGACCGTGGGATGGGCGAAGGACAGGCAGCTACGCTGCTCACGGTGTTCACCCTCGTGCAGATGCCGGCGTCGTTTTTCATACCGGCCCTCGCCGCCCGCTCGGAGGACCGCCGTCTCTGGCTGGCACTAACACTGTTCTTTAACGTCTTCGGCCTAGCCGCCGTCGCGCTTATCCCGCTGGTAGCTGCTTGGGCCCCTTGGGCGTGGGCGGTCGCCCTCGGCATCGGGACCGGCGGACTCTTTCCCCTGGCGCTGACACTCCCGGCGGACAACGCCACGGACGCAGGGCAAGCCAGCCGGTTAACCGCGATGGCCTTCTTCGTCGGATACATACTGTCGGCGCTCGGACCGTTGATGACAGGCGGCCTGCACGATGTGACCGGAGACTATCTGGTCCCTTTTATCGCGCTCGCGGCGCTCGGCACGGTAATGCTCGCCGTCTCGTTCCGGTTGCGCCCGCCATCGGAGCAGAGGACTCATGGAAGATAACTTAAGACCGAATAGTCTGCTGTTAGGCAGCAGGCAAGAGCGAGAGACCGGCTTAGAGTAGTTACAATAGGACCGTGGCACGCAGGACGAACAGATCGAGGGGACCCTTGGTGTCGCTGCCTTCGGCCGTTTTTACCTTGGCTTTTATCGTGCTGGGTTGGACTACTAGCCACTCGATCGCCTACTCGCTCGTTGATCTTATGATGCACGATCACCTCGAGTGGCACATACATGGATACTTAGATGCGTTGAAGCTCGCGGATGGTGGTGGGCTCGTACTCACCTTCGTGCTCGCTCTACGGTCGTTCTTCCGGCACGGGTCGTTCGGGAGGTGGCTGCACGAGGGAGGTATCGCAGGTACTCGAAAGCAGGTTACGCTGGCTACGACTTTGCCTGCTGCGATCTTCGTTCTTGTCGAACATCTGGAGCGTTTGGTCGCCGGAACGGGCACTTCTCCTTCTGCCCAGTTGCTCGCGGTGGGCATCCTCGTTCAGTTGGTCGTGGGCTTGCTGTGCCTGGCGCTCGTGCGCACGACATTCCGCGTAGCCGAACGGATCATCGGTTCTATCGCTCAGGGTTTCATTCGACCCGCTCGGCAATCCACCAGCCTATCTCTCCAGAGCGCCATCTTTATTTATTCGCTGTGTCCGATGGCTAACTCGAAGGCCGGTCGGGCACCCCCAATTTCAACAATTTGCCTCTAACATTGTGGCTCGGACGCCCCAAGGCAATGGGTCGAGCACGACCCTAGCTGAGGCCGTCACAATCAAGTAGCTTCTCTCCGACGAGCCCCACGTACATCACGTTTGCGCCACAGGCTCCGAAGACAGGCTACGCCCGAGGATACACCTATGGCGGCTTGAGCGAGTACCCAGAACCTAGAGGAGGAACCGGTGCGTAGAGCTTTGATCCTAGTCCCAATTCTTCTGCTCGTTTTGGTCGGGCTGTTTTTCTTGTTACGCACTAACTCTCCTGCAACCGAGCCTTCGTCTGGAACTTCTACGTCGGGATCTACTGAAGGATCGCAGGAGAAAACTTTCGACCTTACGATAAAGGGAGGTACCATGACACCCAACGAGATCACCGTCCGTGAGGACGATCGGGTGAGGCTTCGGATAACCTCCGATGCGCCACTCGAGTTTCACCTGCACGGGTACGACCTCGCTAAAGAGGTTGAAGCGGGCGAGCCGGCAGAGCTTCCGTTCGACGCGACGATCACGGGTCGCTTCGAGATAGAGAACGAACAAACACACGAGGAGCTAGGCGCACTCCTCGTGCAGCCGCGTTAGTGAAGAGTGTCGATGCACCGCCTTATTACCATCCTGACCTGTGTACTCTTCCTGCTTGTGCTGCCCAGCCAGGCTTTCGCCCACGGGATAGGGCAAAGCACGGACCTTCCGATCCCGCTTTGGCTTTACCTTTTCGGTGCAGCGGTGGTGGTGCTGGTCTCGTTCGTCCAGATCGGCCTATTCGTCGGCGAAGGGCACACGCTGCGCCGCTACCCCCGCTTCAACCTTCTGCGGGTCGGGCCTCTACGGGCGTTACTTACGGCTCGCCCTGTGCTGTTTGGCCTGCGCCTTTTGTCGGTGGCGCTTTTTCTGCTGGTTGTACTCAGCGGGCTCCTCGGCCGACAGGACGCCGGTTTCAACTTCGCCCCGACCTTTGTCTGGATCATCTGGTGGGTGGGCTTTAGCTTCTTCACGGCTTTTGTGGGAAACATCTGGCCACTGGTGAACCCTTGGAAGGTCCTCTTCGAGCGGGCCGACGGGCTCGCCCGCCGCTTGGGAGCCGAAAAGGGTTTGGAGCTACATCAACCCTATCCTGACAACTGGGGCGTGTGGCCGGCACTGATGTTCTACGGCGTCTTCGTTTGGACCGAGCTTGTCTTTGTAGGGGCTACTATACCGCTTATCCTCGCCCTTTTTATCCTCCTCTACTCGATAGATATCTGGACCGGCATGATCTTCTTCGGCAAGGAGACTTGGCTGCGAAGGGGCGATGCGTTCTCGGTATTCTTCGGCCTCCTCGCCAAGTTCGCACCGAGCGAGGTGCGGGTGGCCGATCCAGAGATCTGTAGAGACTGCAGTGACGCCTGCAAAAACGTAGATGGAGAGTGCGTAAATTGCTACGAGTGCTTCGCTCGAGCACGGCCTGAGAATCGCCAACTCAACTTACGCCCTTGGGCGGTCGGGCTTGCCCTTCCTGAGCCACTTCCTCCGGGTGGGTTGGTCTTCGTCGTCTTCGTGCTAGCAGGCGTCGCCTTCGACACTTTGTTAGCGACCCCGCAGTGGGCCGAGCTGTACTACCTTACCTCCGTCCCCAAAACGCTAGGGCTTATCGCATTGCCACTATTCTACCTGGCCGTGTACTCGGGCTTCGTGAAGCTCAGCCAGCGCTTCGGCATGGGCTATATACCATTCAGAAAACTTGCAACAACATACGTCTACTCGCTCGTGCCCATCGCCGTCGCTTACCAGGTGGCCCACTACTATACATACTTACTCATTCAGGGCCAGGCGATCATCGCTCTTCTGTCTGATCCGTTCGGCTGGGGTTGGAACCTCTTCGGCACCGCCGCCTACAAGATCGACGCCAGCCTCCTCAGGGCGGACACCGTCTGGTACTCTCAGGTTGCCCTGATCGTACTCGGGCATGTCATTGCCGTGTATCTGGCGCACGTAGCGGCGCTCCGCTTGATGCGGAATCCGAGTATAGCCATGCGGAGCCAGTACCCGATGTTGACGCTAATGATCCTCTACACGGTTTTTAGCCTTTGGCTCCTCGCACAATAAGGTGGCGTGGGTTATTCCGGACACTATGGACGTCCTTCCTCAAGGCTCTGGAAGGGATAGAACGCGAGCGCATCCCTGCCTGGTGGAGGTAGGCTAGCGACGAACAGAAGGTCGTCCGTTAGCAGATACGCGTGAGGATGGAGAAGCTTCTCTACGCGGTATTGCATGAAGGGCACGAGCGGAGGTCAAAGAGGATGGTGCAGAAGCACCCGGCTAGAGAGAGCTTGCGCTTACAGTGGGCAGCTTGCTCTTTCCTCGGGAACTGGGGGTTAAATGGCCGCGGCTTAATCTTCTCCTAGCGCCCGCCTTCTTCCCCAGAGGGCTTTCCACCCTCCCACATAGAGACCAGGCTCTCTACCCAGCTTGGATCCACGCCCATCTTTTGGGAGATCTCGGCCGTAGACATCCCCGAACGTCGCATGCGCTCGACCTCTTCTTCAAAGCAAACCTCTCCTTTGTTCTCCAAGATACACCTGCCTTCGATAACGCTTTTAGCCTGTACATACATATACCCGAGAAGGGCGCAAGAATAATCTACTAAAGGGCTTAATACGGCTATAGTAGCTGTTTTGCCTGGTTCAGCGAAAGCCCGGTCGCGCTAGATTTGTGGTTTTAAGGTGACCGTAAGCGGCTAAGAATAGGTATGCAATGGTATATAGCCATAGATCTAATACTGTGTATCGGCGTTTATATTGTTTCTTCGTTCTGAAGGGACTTTAGTTGTTTAAGAAGGAGGACCTTATGGAGAAGCGAAATCTCGGTCGCCAGGGCCTCGTGGTCTCGAAGCTAGGCTTGGGGTGCATGGGGATGAGCGAGTTCTATGGGACCGGCGAGGAGGAGGAGTCTATCGCTACCATCCACCGTGCCATAGACCTTGGCATAACCTTTTTGGACACGGCCGACATGTACGGCCCGTTCACCAACGAGAAGCTCGTCGGCAAGGCCATCGCTGAGAGGCGGGACCAGGTAACTTTGGCGACCAAGTTCGGCAATGAACGACGCGAGGATGGGAGCTGGGTCGGCGTTAACGGCAAGCCGGAATACGTACGCTCGGCGTGCGACGCCTCCTTGCGGCGGGTGGGTGTGGACCACATAGACCTCTACTACCAGCATCGAGTGGACCCGGAGGTGCCGATAGAGGAGACCGTCGGGGCTATGAAGGAGCTTGTCGAGGCGGGTAAGGTGCGCTACCTTGGGCTCTCAGAGGCGGCACCGGAGACCATCCGTAGAGCGCATACGGTGCACCCCATAAGCGCACTTCAGACAGAGTACTCGCTGTTCAGCAGGGATGTAGAGGATGAGATCCTGCCGACTTTGCGTGAGCTCGGCATTGGCTTTGTCGCTTACAGTCCTTTGGGCCGTGGGTTCTTGAGCGGGGCGTGGAAGAGCATCGAAGACCTGCCGGATGATGTGAGGAGCGAGCGCTTCCCGCGGTTCCAGCAGGAGAACTTCGAAAAGAACCTGGAGCTTGTCGAGCGGGTGAGGGAGATCGCGGACCAGAAAGAAGTAACCCCCGGCCAGCTTGCGCTGGCGTGGCTGCTCTACCAGGGCGACGATATAGTCCCCATCCCCGGCACCAAGCGGCGCAAGTACCTGGAGGAGAACGCGGCTGCTGCGGACATCGAGCTTACCGAAGAGGATCTCGCACGCATCCAAGAGGCGATGCCCAAGGGCTCGGCTGCCGGAGAACGCTACGCCGAGCAGCAGATGCGCTCCGTCAACCGTTAAGACCCAAAATGGCTGAGGGGTCAGCGGCGGCCCGAGCGTTTGCTTATGGAAGGGAACAAGATGCCTATGGAGCTCCACGGGCGCGTGGCGCTGGTTACGGGAGCGAGCCGGGGAATAGGGGCTGCGATAGCCGTACGGCTCGCGAAGGCCGGGGCGGACATTGCGGTAGGTTATGCGCGTGATGCCGCGGCTGCTGAGGAAGTAGCCGGTAAGATAATGGCCTCAGGCCGAAGAGCCGTGAAGACTCAGGGCGAGGTTGAAGACCCGGCGAAGGTGAAAAAGATAGTAGATGCGGTCGAGTCGGAGCTGGGATCAATAGACATCTTGGTTAGCAACGCCGGCATTGCTCCCCAACAAGACCTCGAGGAGATCACGACCGAGGACTGGGACCGGGTCATGAACGTAAACCTCAGGCCTGCCTACCTCTTTGCCAAACGCCTTACGCCCGGAATGCAGGATAGGAGGTGGGGGCGGGTGATTTTCGTCTCCTCGGTTGCCGCCTTCACCGGCGGGATTGTGGGCCCGCACTATACGGCTTCGAAGGCAGCCCTCATCGGCCTCGCACGCGCCCTGTCCGGCCCGCTCGCGCCGTACGGCGTTACGGTAAACGCCGTTGCGCCAGCGCTCATAAAGGGTGGGGCAACGTTACCGGGAGGCGAGGAAGCACACCGGCAACTGGCCGACCAGATTCCGGTCGGACGTCTCGGTTGTCCGGAGGAGGTTGCGGAAGCGGTGCTCTCCCTCGTGTTGAACCCCTTCATTACGTCCCAGACCCTCTCGGTCGACGGTGGACTTTACCCTCGCTAGCATGCTGGGGATCAGAGAGGAAGGAAAGATAGATGAAGCGCTTAGAGAGGTGAGTTAGACCCCGGATGCAGTATTACGACCGCTAGTTCCCGAGAGGTCTTCCGCTGATAGCTTGCGTAGGCGGTATACTCTTGTACGCCGCGCGTCCACAATCCGAGCTGGATAGCCTCCACGAGAGCACCGACTTCTCCCTTGTCGATGACCTAAAGATGAAACTTAAAGCTTTAAAAAAGCTACTCTGAGGCCGGACGCCGGGAAGCCGAGAACGCCCCATAGCATCGTTATATACTTTTACGATCGCGAGCTTGGAAAGGATCATGTCTTTGCAGAGTGCCCGACCGATACCATCGTTGCACTGGCTTGTCGACGAGGACAATCGGCTGTTTGCTCTGAACCTGCGAGGAGCTAAGGTGTTTTGTTTCTTCGGCTCGCGGCTGAACGCCGACACCTTCAGGCGGGTCTTGGATAAACCCAGCGACTGGATACTGGTCGGTAACAGGTCAGCGGATTACCTGATCGAACTGTGCGAGCGAGCGAGCCAGGAAGGATATACCGCCTTCGCTCTCGATCCCCCGCCTAACTACGGAGGGTCGTTCCCGACGTGGACGCTGGAAGAGTTCAAGGATGTTATCGAACGCACCGCCGCGGGTCAGCGAGATCAATAACCTTCATCTATACCACGTCACGGTGCAAGCCCGACAGCTGGCGTGTTCGCAAGCAGCTTTCTGAAGGAGAAGCCCCAGCCCCTGATAGGAGACAAGGCTTACGACTAGGACCCTTTGGATGAGGCTCTTCTTGAGCAAGACATCGACGAGATGATCGCTACGCACGAAGAAAGAATCGCAAGAAGAGAAAGACTCAGCTGGACGCTAGCTCAGGTGCTATAAGAAGTGGTGGAAGGTAGAGTGGCCCTTCACCTGGTTGTAGACTTCAGGAAGTTGGTGGTCCGTTACGAATACAGGGTGGAGAACTTCCTGGGTCTGGTGCATCTCGGACGTATAGTTATCCTGCTCAGAACGTGTTTATGAGAGGGTTCTAAGCAAGAGGATACGGTTCGTAATGTAGCTATCAGTAGAGGAGGGTGATGATGGTACTAAACCGTAGAAGGTGTCTGGGTTTGGTTACGGTAGCGCTTGCGGCTGCGATTATGGCGGGGCCCACCATACCTGCCTTGGCGCAGACGAACAAGGCCGATCAAGAGAAGCTTGTGGCTCAGGCCGAGAAGAAAAACCCCGAGGAGAAGGGGAAGCCTGAGGAGCAAGGAACGACCAAGGAAGAGAGTGCACCCTCGACCGGCAGTATCCTCTTAGGGGTAGTTGTAGGTGCCCTGCTCACCGGTGGGGGGTTGCTGGCGCGCGCAAGGGCCAGTAGCGTTGGGCCAGCAGCTTCTTCTGAAGAAGCTGCTGGCTTCGTGGATGTGGTGCGTTGGGTGGTACTTCGCCCGGTTGAATTCTTTGCGGGACTTCCCCGGGGTGGGAACCTCCTCAATCCGCTGCTCTTCGCGCTGATCTGCACCGAGATATCGGCGGTCCTTGGATGGCTTCTGGTGCTGGTCGGGGCGGGGAGCGGACCGGGTGGTAATCCTAATCCCCAAAACCTAGGGCTTCCCTCTATCTTGACCCCAGGTTCACCGCTAGTGTCCGTAATACTTGCTTTGATAGGAGGCGCCATAGGCATCTTCCTTGCGGCTATTATTCAACAGCTTTTGGTAAGGCTGATCGTGGGAGCAAGGAACTCAGGGTATGGGGCTACCTTCCGGGTAGCTTCCTACACGCAGGTTACGAGCCTCGTGAACTGGATACCCCTCATAGGTCCCTTGCTGGCCTTGTACGGTATCTACTTGTCCATCGTTGGCATCCGGGAGATGCATGGCACGACCACGGGCAGGGCCGCGCTGGTCGTCTTGATACCATTTGCGGTGGTTTTGGTGGTCCTGCTTGCGGTGGGAGGGGCTATGTTGCTCTTTCAGAGATAGGGGTTCGAGCGGGCCGTTTCGAGAACCCGAAAAGTAGGTTCTCTGGCAGGCCGCGAGCTCTCTTTGGCTAGCCTTGCAGGAATTATTCCAGAGGCACGCCCGATAACGAATTGAATCCTTAGACGGAACGGAATAGGATTTCGTCTATGCGAGAGCTTCCCAAGGAAACGCTGGTCGTTTTCGTCTCGGACTCCCACATCGGGGGAGATCCGGGGTGCGATGGTTTCGAGTCCCCCGAGAAGCTACAAGCTCTGCTGCAAGAACTGGGCGAGCACCGAGGCCCGGTAGAGCTGGTCCTGGCAGGAGACTTCTTCGATTTTCTCCAGATCAGTCCTCCTTCGTCTGTAACCGACCGGGCAGAACTAACTATCAATCGCCCTGAGTATCGGGAGATGTTCGAGGCCCTTGAAGGCTTCGCTGCCGGTGAACAGCATCGGGTGGTGTACATGCCGGGGAACCACGACGCGGAGGCCTGGTGGAACCCGCAAGTCCAGAAGACCTTGCGAAAGAACGGGCTTGTGGACGAGTTTGCGCTTTGTTATTTGGCTTCTTTGGGTAGTCATGACGAGAGGTTCATCATATACTGTGAGCACGGCAACCAGTTCGATCCACCCAACTATATCGAGAATTATGCGGAGCCCTTAGATACTCCACTCGGGCATCATATAGTGACGGACTTTGCTCGCAGGATAGCGCCGATAGGAGAGATATCGCCTGGCCTGAACCTCTCGGATATAAAAAACGTCTATCCGGTGACCGACATACCTCAGTGGGTTGCCAGCAAGTACTTTTACCATGCTTTAGGAAGGACCGTTAGCTATGTGGTAATTCCCTTAATCTTGGGCTACATCGCTTACCGCTTGGTCGCCTTGTATCTGAACATCTCTGCAGAGAATCAGTCATTATCGCTCTCCCAAAGCTATCTGGCGTTGCCAAGAGTGCATGAAGCTTTCTTAGATACCTCGTTTTTTATATTGGGATTGTTAGTATTGTTAGTGATGCTTTTTCTTTTTCTAAGGCACCGTGTCCAGCAGCTTTTATCTGCAGGGTTTGCTCAAGGTTCGGTGGAACAGCCAAGGGCTACAAAACCGCAAGAGGTTGAAGTGGTGGTGAAGGACGATGGGCCCTTCCCCATGCTAGAGGAAGAGAGGCCTCCTATAGACGTTTTCGTCTCCGGGCATACTCACAAACCTGGTCTTAAGGAATTGGAGCGTACCGACGGGAGCAAGGCAGTGATGGTTAACTCCGGATGCTGGCTGCGGCAGCTTCAGCCGGTAGGTTCACACTTGAGGTGGCCTCCCGTCTTCGCCTCTAAGTTCGTTCTCACTCACGTGCGGGTCTTTTTGCGAGGTTCAAAGCTCCATGTGGAGCTTTGGGAGCACCCTAAACCTGCGCCCAACGCTCTCACACGCACCGAAAACTTGGCGGCGTGGGGCAAAATGCCCGATCAGCCGGCTCCGGATGCCAAACCCGTCGTGTTCGCCGCTTCTGAAATCGCTACCCCTGACTGAGAAGACATAGCTGCTAGCTGGAGAGCCACCTGCGCAGCTTCTTCGCCCAACCTGATATAGACTTGCGAGCGGCGCGCACCCACCTCTTCGGTTTCCCAATAGCGAAGAGCCCGCTTTTGCCTTTCGTGACTTCCGAGCTGCCTCTGCCTTGTGTATCCTCTGTGGTTTCTTTGCTTTCGCCTTTGTGGAGGGCTTTGAGCGCTACGCTTCCGGCCCTTTGGCGGCCGGGACCGTAATATAGATTATAGTTACAGTGCCCAGACTACCCGCTTCGATGTCACTGCAATCCGCTATGAATATCCGGTCCAACAGCTACTGTCTTTTAACTGTCATTTCCTCGATTGAATGGCGAGGGATTATATCCTCTCTTAGCGTCCGTAGCACAAGCCGGTGCTACTGCTACGTCGGTGAGGCGCCGTCTTAAATACCTTGTCGTTCGCGCGACGAGGGGAAGGAGAAGAGAATGGGCAAGATGCAAGCCGTGGTCATAGACCCCAAGGCGCCGGCCTGCCTGAGCCTCGGCGAGGTGGAAGAGCCAGAACCCGCACCGTCGGAGGCGCTCGTGCGTGTCTCGGCGATCTCGCTGAACCGGGGCGAAGTGCGCCGTTCACAGGAAGCCGAAGCGGGCTTCCGCCCAGGGTGGGACCTGGCCGGGACGGTCGGGCAAGCCGCCGCAGACGGGACCGGGCCACGCGAGGGTGCGCGGGTGGTAGGTCTTCTCTCCTCGGGGGCGTGGGCCGAGCGCGCGGCGGTGCCGACAGATTCGCTCGCAGAGCTTCCGGAAGGTGTCTCGTTCGAGCAGGCGGCAGCGTTGCCGGTCGCGGGTCTAACGGCGTTGTACGGGCTCGAGAAGGGTGGAGGACTCGTTGGGAAGAGCGTGCTCGTCACCGGGGCGTCGGGCGGGGTGGGGCTCTTTGCTCTCGAGCTTGCCCGCCTCGCCGGGGCGCGGGCCGTGGCGCTTGTGCGCCGAGAGGAGCATATCAGGCTGGTTGAAGAGGCCGGAGCACACGAGGTGGCCATTGGGGAGGGGGCGGGAGCAGCGAGCGTGCTCGGGCCGTTCGACTTGATCATGGAATCGGTGGGTGGGGCGGTTCTGGGCGAGGCATTGAGGATGCTCGCGCCGGGCGGGATGTGCGTAGCCTTTGGGGTGTCAGGCGGGACGGAGGCGACCTTCGACGTGCAGAGCTTCTACTTTACGGGTGGGGCAAGCCTGTACGGCTTCATCCTCTTCCACGAGGTCATCGCCAAGCCCGCGTCGGAGGGGCTGGGGCGTCTAGCGAGGCTGGTGGCGGAGGGACGGTTGAGCCCACGCATAAGCGTCGAAGCCTTCTGGGCGGAGGTTGGGGACGTGGCGCAGCGTCTGCTCGACCGCGGTTACCAGGGCAAGGCCGTGTTGCGTGTCGAGGGGTAGTACCGGCTCAGCTATCTGCGCTGCTGACGCGGGCCATAGTTGTAGACGACTACTACTTCCCGTTAGGGTTAAGGGCTGTAGCATGTTAGGGTAGCTCCGGCAAACACAGTCCACAAGAAAAGAAGGGAGAATGTCCCGCCATGATTGTGCTGGTTGCAGGGGCGAACGGCAAGACGGCCCGAAGCTTGGTAAGGATGCTCGTGGAGGAAGACCACAAGGTGAGGGGTCTGGTCCGCAAAGAGGAGCAGTTGTCCGAGGTGGAGCAGGACGGTGCGGAGCCTGTATTGGTCGATTTGGAGGAGGAGGTCGAGGGCACCGTTGGACGCGCCGTTGAGGGGTGCGACGCTATAGTCTTCGCCGCCGGCGCCGGTCCGGGTAGCGGTGCCGCCCGCAAGGAGACGATGGATTACGGGGGAGCGCTCAAGCTCATAGAAGCGGCCGAGAGGCATGGGGTGAGGCGCTACTTGATGCTTAGCGCTATGGGCGCCGCCGATCCGGAAAGCGGATCGGAGGAGATGCGGCCATATCTGTCTGCCAAAGCCCGGGCCGATGAGCGCTTGCAAAGCAGTGGTCTCGACTACACTATCATTCGCCCTGGCAGCCTGACAAACGAGCCGGGCACCGGCAGCATAGACGCTGCTCCGTCCCTGGGACGCCGTGGCGAGATAAGCCGCGAGGATGTGGCGGCGATCTTCGCGGCCACGCTCGAAGCCGAGAACACCTTCGGGAAGACGTTCGAGGCTCTCTCCGGCGACACCCCTATCCGGGAGGCGATTGCGGCGATCTGAGCGTCGGCCTTGGATGAGCGAGGCAGGAACGGAGGTTAGTGACAAGAGCAAGAGAGATGGCGCCGACGCGCTGTCGGCCTCGGAGCGGGTAAGGGTGCGTCTCGACGCGCTGCGCTTTCCACTCGGCGCAGTGTTCCTCGCCGCGTATGCGTACTCGTCTTTCGCGCCGGGTTCATACGGGACGGTCGTCTTCCTGAGCGTGGGGATTGCTCTCTACGCGCTGTCGGTGATGTGGGCGAGCATGTTCCATAAGGTGCTGGCGCTCATAGCCTGCGCGGTCTTTGGGGTGCTGCTGTTAGCGGGCCGGTTTGAGGCCGGGGTCTTCTTTGAGGGGCTTCCGACTTATTTCAACATCGTGGCTGTTCTGATCATTTTGAGCGTCGCCGGCTACCCTATCCGGGCGGACCGGTTCGAGGCCCAGATCCAAACTCTACTGGCGGCGATGACCCGACGGGGTGTGGGGGTGGGGGCTACAGCAGCCGGGCTCGGACATGTGTTGGGGGCGGCACTGGACGTCGGATCGTTTGTGCTGGTAGACGTGATCTTACGCCGCGCCGTTCCCAAGGAGCGCGTCGAGACGCTGGTGTGGGCCGGGCGGGGTTTCTCGTTCACCCCGCTCTGGAGCAACTTGAACGTGTTTACGGTGACGACGATCGAGCTGACCGGCGTCTCCTACCCGGCGCTCCTTGCGACCATGCTCCCGTTCGCGGTTCCAGGGCTCGCCGTGACGCTTGTTTTGGCTCAGCGCGAGGGGGGTGAGGTAAGCGAATCCTCGGAGATGCTGAACCGTGGAGCGATCGCGGTGTTGTTCTACCCCGTGTTGCTGGTCGCGCTGGTCGCGCTCGTGAGCGTGCTCCTCCCGGGGTCGCCTCTGACGGTGATTATCTCGTTTACGGTCGCGGCGGTCGTCTTCGTGATCGCTGCTGTGGCGACCGGGCTGCTGCGTCGGTCCTCGCCGGTACGACGGCTCGCCCATGAGACGCACGAGTCGCTCGTCGGCTCCCACGCCGAGTTTGCCCTCTTCGGGTCTGCCGGGGTACTGGTGCTCTCGCTCGAAGGGCTCGGGGCGCTCGCCCCGATCGGCTCCTTACTCTCGGTTCTGCCTCCGATCCTCGTGGCCCCGGCGCTGATGCTGGTGATGGCGCTGGGCTGGATGGCCGGCATACACGTGATCCCACTGGTTTTCCTTATAGATGCCGCGTTCCCTTTGAGTAATGGACCGGCCCCGGCGTTGTGGACGGCGGCGATCCTGATTGGTTCCCAGGCCGTACTCTTGCTTACGCCTTTCTCCAACGGCACGACGATGCTCTCACGGCTCACGGGGTTGCACCCGCTGGAGATAGGAGCCCGTCGGAACTGGAGATTCAGCCTCTTCGTGGCGCTCGCCGGGGTCCTCTACCTAGGGCTACTAACCTTCCTGCTCTTGTTTCCATCTTAGCTCGCCAAAGATGAGAGCTGTCGGCGACGGTGTCTGCAAAGCGCAAGACGCTGAATGCTGCGTTAGCAGGTAAAACCTACAGACAAACAGACGGCCGGGCGGCTAAAGCACCGAGTTGCCAGGCCTACACGTTTGGACGTTGCCTTCGCTCCGCTCTAGGCTCCCTTTATGTTGACGGCGCGGATATCTTCGAGGGCGGCAGGGTTTTCTATGGTCGGGAGCTCTCCTGGATCACGCTGCTCGGCCAGATCCTGCATGGCGCGCCGCAGCATCTTGCCACTCCTCGTCTTGGGGAGCGCTCCGACGAAGTGAACCTTCGCCGGACGGGCTATGGCTCCGATGCCTTCTGCTACGGTCTCTTTTATAGATTGCACAAGCTCGGCACTCTCCTCGTCGGTCTCCGGTGTTTCTTTCGGGACGACGTAAGCGTGGACGACCTGGCCCTTGTCCTCGTCCTTGACCCCGATGACGGCAGCCTCGGCGACCGCCTCGTTGGAGCTTATGGACTCCTCGATCTCACGGGTCCCAAGGCGATGCCCGGCAACGTTGATGACGTCATCGGAGCGGCCCATCATAAAGTAATAGCCTTCTTCATCGCGGGTGGCCCAGTCGAAGGTCGAGTAGAGCTGCTTGCCGGGGAAGCTCGTGAAGTACGTCTCCACGAAGCGCTCGTCATCACCCCAGATCGTGCTCATGCACCCCGGCGGGAGGGGAGGCTGTATCGTCAAGACCCCGCGCTCGCCCTGCTCGACCTCCTCGCCGGTTTCCTCGTGCACCAGCCTTACGTCGTAGCCGGCGCACGGGAAGCCGGCGGAGCCTACCTTAAGCGGTACATCCTCGAGCCCCGGTAAGAGCGTGCTCAGGATCGGCCACCCCGTCTCCGTCTGCCAGTAGTTGTCCCGCACC
>DASQSI010000141.1:0-10771 GCA_035642415.1 Rubrobacteraceae bacterium | reverse complement strand
GGGCATCCGAGCTCCGGTAGACGAGGCCCTGCGGGAGCACGTCTATCTCTCCTGTAAACCCAGGGGTGTTCTCTCGCAGGTATACGTTGATCGAATCCTTCGGCACCTCGGCCCTCAAAGAACCTTCCTGGGCCTCGCGCTTCAGATCTCCTCGCAGAAGGCTCAGCATCGAGACGTCTCTGAGGTCTATGTGAACGTCCCGCAGTAGGAGGCCTTCGCGCTTTAGCTTATCTATCTGCAGCTGGATCCGGTCGATGCGTCCTAGCAAGAGCCTGGGTGGGAAGTCCGAGGAGACCTCGACTACAGGCTTCTCCTCGAGCTTGTACCTTCCCTGCAGACTCGTCGTGAGCCGCGATTCGATCAGACCGGGCAGTACCAGGTAGGAGAAGAGCCCCACCACGAGCAGTAGAACCCCCGCCGCAACCGCCAGCGCCACCAGAAACTTCATGACCCTCCTTACAGCGGGCGACCCTAGCCTCCTGTTTCCTGTCTCTACATCTTTGTGTGTATTTTCCTTGCACACTTCGGTACAGCCCGCCCCCAAGAGACGTTCGTGGGTTGGCCAACCCCTCGAAGGTCCGAAACCGGAACATAAGCTATCATTGGGCCGTGCACACAGCCCTGTTCATCACCTGTTTCAACGATACGCTCTTCCCGGAGACGGGCCGGGCGACCATCGAGGTGCTCGAGCGCCTCGGAATAGAAGCGGACTTTCCCCTGGAGCAGACCTGTTGCGGCCAGATGCACTTCAACACCGGCTACCAGCGCGAGGCAATACCGCTGGTTCGGCGCTTCGTCGAAGTCTTTAAGGCCTACGAAGCCGTCGTGTCGCCTTCAGGCTCTTGCGCCGGCATGGTGCGCGAACTCTACCCGATGGCCGCGGAGCTGGCGAACGATAAACGTCTCTCCGCCGAGGTCGAAGAGCTTGCCCCGAAGGTCTTCGAGCTCTCGGAGTTCCTGGTCAAGAAGCTGGGGGTCACCGACGTCGGCGCCTACTACCCGCACCGGGTCACCTACCATCCGACCTGCCACTCCTTGAGGATGCTAGAGGTGGGCGACGCACCCCTCAAGCTCCTGCGGGCTGTGAGGGGTATAGACTTCGTCGAGCTGCCGGAGGCCGAACAGTGCTGCGGCTTCGGGGGGACGTTCGCGGTCAAGAACGCCGACACCTCGATCGCGATGCTCTCCGACAAACTGCGGCACGTCCTCGAGACGGAAGCGGAGATCTGCACCGCCGGGGACAACTCGTGCCTGTTACACATCGGGGGCGGTCTGAGGCGCCAGAGGGCCGGGGTAACGACCGTCCACCTCGCCCAGATACTCGCGAGCACGGAGGAGAGGAAGAAGCCGTGACGATCGAAGCCCCCGACGCGTTCTCGAAGGGCACAACGCCCACCTTTGAAGCGTCGGCCAGAGAAAGCCTCGCCAACGCCCAGCTGAGACGCAACATCGGCAAGGCCACCCAGGCCATCCGCGCCCGGCGAGCCAAAGCCGTTGAGGAGATGCCCGACTGGGAAGAGCTGCGCCAGGCCGGCCACGACCTCAAAACGCGCGTTATGCGGCACCTCGACGAGTACCTCTTGCAGCTCGAGGAGTCGGTGCAGAAGGCCGGAGGGCGCGTGCATTGGGCGCGGAATGCCGGGGAGGCTAACCGGATCATCGCGGACATAGCCAAGAGCCACGATGCCAAAGAGGTCGTCAAGGTCAAATCTATCGCCACCGACGAGACCAAGCTCAACGAGTTTCTGGAGGAGGAGGGCATAAAGGCTGTAGAGACGGATCTTGCGGAGCTCATCATCCAGCTCGCGGGGGAGGTCTCGTCTCATATCTTGGTGCCGGCGATCCACAAGAACCGCGCGGAGATAAGGGAGCTCTTCATAAAGAAGCTTAGTGCCGAGGATCTATCGGACGACCCCTCCGACCTGACCAACGCCGCCCGGCTCTACCTCCGCGAGAAGTTCCTCCAGGCGAATGTCGGCATCAGCGGTGCGAACTTCGCAGTCGCGGAGACGGGGACGGTATGCGTGGTCGAGTCGGAGGGGAACGGCCGGATGTGCACCACGCTCCCGCCCGTGCTCATCACGCTGATGGGGATCGAAAAGGTCATCCCCACCTGGCAGGACTTCGAGGTCTTCATGCAGCTCCTTCCCCGCTCCTCGACCGCGGAGCGGATGAACCCGTACACCTCGTTCTGGACCGGGGTTTCGGAGGTAGATGGCCCCCAAGAGTTCCACCTGGTCCTCATGGACAACGGGCGCACGGAGGTGCTGGCCGACGAGATCGGACGGCAGGCCCTCAACTGTATCCGCTGCTCGGCCTGCTTGAACGTCTGCCCGGTCTACGAGCGTACTGGAGGCCACGCCTACAACTCGGTGTACCCCGGCCCCATAGGCGCCATCCTCACGCCGCAGCTTATAGGCATCGGCAGGCCGGGTACGGACTCGCTGCCCTACGCCTCGTCTCTGTGTGGCGCGTGCTACGACGTCTGCCCGGTGAAGATAAACATACCGGAGGTCCTCGTCCACCTTCGAGGCAGGGTGGTCCGGCACAGACAGGACGAGGGAGGCCTCAAAGGCAAACTCGACCTCGAGAACGTCGCGATGCGGGCGATGGCCAGGACCTTCTCCGAGCGCAGGCTCTACGAAGCAGCCCAGAAGGCGGCTCGCATCGGCCAGTGGCCCCTGGCACGCAACGGCGCCATCCACCGGCTCCCAGGCAAGCTCGCCGGCTGGACGGAGGCCCGCGATCTCAAGCCCGTCCCGGAGCAGACCTTCCGCGATTGGTGGAAGTCGAGGAACGGCTCGTGAGCACTGCCAGGGAAGAGATACTCCGGCGCATCCGCCGGGCCATCTACGACGTTCCGAAGGAAGAACGTCCCGAGGACATACCCGTCGAGCGCGGCTACCGCAAAGAGGATGATGTCCCGAGCGAGGAGATGATCGAACACTTCGCCGAAAACGTAGCCGAGTACGAGGCCGCCGTGCACCGTGTAAGCGAAGCCGACCTGAAGGAGGCCATAACCGAGGCCTGTAGGAGGCGTGGCGCACGAAGGCTCGTCGTCCCTCCCGGCCTTCCGGAAGGTTGGGTCCCGGACGGCGTGGAGGCTCTGCGCGACGATACCGGAACCCAGCTCACCAAAGAGGAGCTCGATAAGAGCGACGGCGTCCTCACCGGCTGCGCTCTGGGCATCGCCCAGACCGGCACCATAGTGCTCGACGCCGGGGAGAGACAGGGCCGGAGGGCGCTCACGCTCCTGCCCGACTACCACCTTTGCGTGGTGCGGAAGGAACAGATCGTGGGCCTCGTTCCCGAGGCCTTCGCGAGGTTAGCGAACGCCGTGAAGACAGAAGGACGGGCCGTAACCTTCATCTCCGGTCCGTCGGCAACCTCAGATATAGAGCTGGACCGGGTTGAGGGTGTGCACGGCCCCCGCACCCTGGAGGTGCTCATCGCCGGCTAAGGTAAGCTCAAGCAGGGTTTCGGCCTTTATCAGTCGAGCTCTTTCAACCACAGGGCAGGGTCGGCGGCCACCAGCGACACCCAGTCTTTCTGGTCATCCGTCTCCCTGCGAACCGCGTTCCGGGAACCGGCGATGGAGGACATATTACCGGCGGGGGTTCGTCCCTCCGTACCCTTCATCCCTACCACGTCAGGCGCACTCGCCTTAGGCGGTGTAGCCTCCATCGCTACCTCCTTCCCTAGACCGGTCTTACCTACCTGGAACCGTGACTACCTCTACACGCCAAGTCTGGCCAGGTTCTAAATCTCGCCGATCACAGCCTTTGGACTTATACCATACTCTTCTAGTACGCGTTGTCGTCGGTTTCTGTGTGGTCACCCTATACCCCGGCCTCCGAGGAGCGAGGCCATGAAGCTTTCCCGATGAACAGGGTTCATCAACCCATTTTTAGTCGTGAGAGGCTCCGGAAGGGGATTGAGCAGGACCCGCTTGACGTTCGCACAGAGTCCGGACAGCAACGAGACCATCTCACCTGCCGAGCACTCCCTCACGTACCAGCCTTCTCCGCGAGCGCCGGACAGAAGGAACCTTTGAGCCGCCTCTGCGGAAGAGAACACCGGCAGCACCTGTTCGCCGGATTTCAATGAGATACGCAGCAGCTCCAAGCCGCGCACCTTGTGACTAACGATCACGTATGGTGAGAGCACCCCACGTTCGACGGAGTTTCGCGCTGCGCCTATCGTAGACCTCTCCTCTACGAGACCGTCCTCAGCTCAGGGCACCCGGGAAACGGGCTTTTCTTTCTCAACCTACCTGCTCCAAGCGTGCGTAGTACTCTTCGCGCGCCTCTTTGCCCTCAAGCCACTCGAAACAATCGTCCAACCACGAGTAGCGACGCCCCACTTCGCCGCTTGGGGCCTCCCAGTACTCGTGCGCCACGACCTCCGGTTCGCTGGGGGCCAAGCGACCGGCAAGGGCAAACCTCTCCCCGCAGTCACACTCAAGTACAACACGTCCACCATTCCGGATGGTCACGGAGCCTAGAAGGACTAACTTCTCTCCACAACAATCGCACTCGAAGACGCTACGCTCTGAACGCCTCACGTGGGCTCTCCTCTCCGCACTACGAGCGTCGCCGTAGGCTACCGTTGCACCTCCTGAGACATTTCCCATGCGCTCTCCCTCGCCCCTCATAAAAACGCTTCCATCGTGCCACGTCTACTTACGGCTAAAAAACGCTCCTTCAACAAGGTATTCCGCCATCTTCACGGTCTCTAAAGTAGCGCCAGGGGTGGAGGACTTCGTCCCCCAACTGTTGTTGGTGGCCCACCACCTCTTCCTCGTCCTGGAGGACAGCTGCATGATCCGCCCCGCACCAGCGCAGACGGTTACAGAGCCGGTGAGGGTCACCCTCTCACCACATTCGCACTCGACGACGACGCGCTTGGGGCACCATCTGTAAACCCTGCCGAACTCCACCTTCTGGACCTCGTAGTGCCCCCGGTTCGTTCGACGACGTGCTCATCCAGATACCTCCTTTCCCCTTTCCCCCCAGACGTATCTGTTGTATCTGTATCTGATGCTTAGTATGCTACTATTGTTCCTATGTACCCTACCACCGTTCCGGTAGCTGTCAAGACCTTTCAAATTGGTGCTTAACAGCGCTTAACCGAACCTTAATTTTCTTTTTGTAGCCGGGACGCTCGGAGTTCAGCGGAAACTTTCGCGGGTCCACACCATGGCGGGCAGTCCCGAATACTCACAGGTTAGAATCCTAGAGGGCCATGGTAATGGCTGTGCTTTGTGTGATCTTTCCGTTAAAGAGAAAGGAGGTCTGGCGCAGGGAGGACTCCAGGTCGAAGGGCTCGAGGGCGGAGGTGGCGTCTTTGGGGATAATCACTTTGAACCACCTGAGGGCGGCGCTAGCAGCCGTGTAATGGACGCAAATGTTGGCAACGGTGCCGCAGACGATTACAGTGTCCACGTCCCAGGTGCGCAAGAAATGGTCTAGGTGCGTGCCGTAGAAGGCGTCGTAGCGGACCTTACGGACGACGAGCTCGTCCTCCAGCGGCCGCAGCTCGTCCACTATCTGCCATCCCCAGCTATCTTCGCGGACGTGCTCCGGCCAGATCTCCCACTCCGGGTCCCCCTCATTGTGCGTATCCTGTGTAAAGACGCTCTTCATCCCGGACTCCCGAGCGAGGTTGAGGAGGCCCTGAATCGCGGGTATCGTGGCCTCTGCGTCCGGGACGACGAGCGCGCCTCCCTCCTTCACGAAGTCGTTCTGCATGTCCACAACGATGAGGGCCGTCTTCGCAGGGTCTACCTCGACCTCTTCGTGCATCTCGTATTGAGGAACTTCTACTCGTGTGTCCATAGGATGCTCCTTTTGCCAAGCACTACTTCCGTTTAAGTTTATCTGCTGCGCCGTCCCTCCATCATGATGGCCGTCCTTTCAGAGGGTGCGTTTCTCGAGCTTTAAAGGTGCGATTCTGTCCCCGAGCAAGAGAATCAGACGCCGGAACAGAGCTTTCCCGCAGACGGGCGGTATGTTAGGTTTGGGACGTGAATACGTCACAACAGGTCAGGGTACGGTACGCGCCGAGCCCGACGGGTTCGCTACACGTCGGCGGGGTGAGGACGGCGCTCTTTAACTGGCTGTTCGCCCGCAAGAACAACGGGACCTTCGTGCTGCGGATAGAGGATACAGACCTCGAGCGCTCTACAGAGGAGTCGGTGGAACAGCTCAAGCGTTCTCTACGTTGGATCGGTCTGGAGTGGGACGAAGGCCCGGAGGTCGGAGGCCCCTACGGACCGTACCGCCAGACCGAGCGCTTCGACCTCTACCGGGAGGCGGCGAGGAAGCTCCTCGGTTCGGGTGCCGCATATCACGACTTTGCAGCGCCTGAGGAACTCACCCGGTTCCGGGAAGAGGCACGGGCCGCTGGCAGGCAGCCGATCTACACCGGCGGGCTCTACCGCGGCATGGACCCCGAAGAAGCACAACTAAGGATAGAGGCCGGGGAGCCGTACACTGTGCGGATGAAGACCCCGCGCGAGGGCCAAACCATCGTGGACGACATCATCCGCGGCCCGGTCGTCTTCGAGAACGCCAACCTGGAGGACTTCGTGTTGATGAAGTCCACCAACACCCCGACCTACAACTTCGCAGCGGTGGTGGACGACGCGATGATGAAGATCAGCCACGTCGTCCGAGGGGACGACCACCTCTCGAACACGCCGCGACAGATCCTCATCTACAAAGCTTTGGGCCACGAGCTACCCGCTTTCGCCCACGTCCCCCAGGTCTTGGGACCGGATAAAAGGAAACTAAGCAAGCGTCACGGAGCGGCCAGCGTGGAGGACTTCGCGGCGCAGGGGTACCTGCCGGAGGCACTCTTCAACTACCTCGCGCTTCTGGGGGCGGGGTATGCGGCGGACGAGGAGATCTTCACCCCCGACGAGCTCGCCGAAAGGTTCCGTATAGACAGGGTCAGCGGCAACCCGGCGGTCTTCGACGAGAAGAAGCTCACGGCCATAAACGCTGTCTACCTGAGGCGCCAAAGCTCCGAAGAGCTGGCCCTGGTCGCCGCCCCCATGCTCGTCGAGGCGGGGGTCACCACACCCGAGGAGATGCAGCGCGACATGCCGCGCCTCACCGAGATCATGACTCTCCTCAAGGACCGTCTGAACCGTACCACCGAGATCCCCGAATCAGTCGGCTACTTCTATGGGGCAGAACTCGAGTACGACCAGGGAGAGTTCGAAAAACAGCTCGGCAAAGAGTTCGTCCGGGAGACGTTCCCGGAACTTCTCGAACGGCTGCGGACCTTACCGAAGTGGACGGAGGAAGGCATCGAGGAAGCCGTCCGAGGTCTCGCCGCCGAGAAAGAGAAGGGCGCACGGCACTTGATCCACCCTCTGCGCTTCGTCACGACCGGTCGTACCGTGAGCGCCGGGCTCTTTGAGACCATGGCGCTTCTGGGCCGCGAGCGTACCCTGCTGCGCATGGAGAATGTTGTAGAGAAGATGCAGCGACTGCCCACTTCTAGCTTTGACGAACCAGGAGCCGTCGGTTAAACTCGCTTTTCGGCCCGCTCGGGGCCCCATCGTCTAGAGGCCTAGGACATCGCCCTCTCACGGCGAAAACCGGGGTTCGAATCCCCGTGGGGTCACTATAAGAGGCCCGCCCTAAGGCGGGCTTTTTCTATGCCAGAAACAGGAGCGCGAAGGCAGCGCCGACGCCTGCCCCTGCGAGTGTTTGCGGGAGCGTATGTACCGCCGACGCAACGCGCGACCAGAGAACGAGCGGGAGGACAACAAGGGCGAAAAGGAGTCCGGGCGAGCCGAGGACGAGGAGAGTCACCACTGCGGCGTGGCCCGCGACAGCCGAGTGGGCGCTCGCTTTCCAAACGAGGGTTGTGGCGGCGAGCGTGGCGCTGGCCAGCCCCATGGAGAGCGTCGTTCGAAAGAGGACACCAGGGGCTTCCAGGAGGGCCAAAGCGCCCAGAAGGGTGACGAAAGCCGACAGGAGGACGAGGGCGGGTACGAGACGCTCGGCGCGGGCGGAGATCCAAAAATCCCCCACCCGCCTGCGCATCCGGAGCAGCAGCACGTAACCAGCCACGAAGGCCGCTGCGGCGAGCTCGGCGCCCACGTAAAGAGTAGCCCGAAGCGCGTCCACCTCGGAGAACGCCACGAGAGTGTAGAGCGCCGTGAAGATAAAGAACGGGTTCAGAGCATTCGTGAGAAGGCGGGCCGCGTGATGGCGCGGTGCACGTCGATGAGCATTCACGAAGAGTAAAATCTAGCACGTGAGATCCTCCCCTACATCCGACGAGACCTTCGTGCTGTGGTACGAACTTGGGAACCTGTACGAGGAAGCCGCGAACGACGCCCGGCGGGCGTTCGAGTGGGGGTTCGCGGTCGTCTGCGTGTCCGCGGCGCTAGTATTGCTCTCGGCGCCTCTTTTCGGCACCTCATGGGCCGGCCCTCTCGCGCCGGCGATCCCGGTTGTCGCGGGCCTCCTCGCAGCGGGTGGCTCTTTTGCATGGCGACGCGCGAGGTTTCTGAAGAAGCGCAACATCCTGCGCCTGGTGCTCGCGAAGGCGGGCGAGGATGCCGACCGGCCCACTGCGGGAGGCCTGGGCAAGTACTACGACGCTCAACTCGTTCTGCTGCGCTCCGAGTACGAGTACCTGAGAAGCTTAGGGAACCGGCGAGCTGAGCGTAGCGCCCGCCTCTTCGAGGAGGCTTTCGGTTTCACCCCGGAGGATCGGTTCGAGTGCGGTCCCTTAAACGTCCGTCCGGACACGCAAGAGATGAGGGCCTTGCGGGAGCGGTGGGAAGGACGGCTAGCGGCCCGCAGAACGTCAGGGGAAGCGGCGCCTCCCCTCGGGCTCAGGGAAGACCTAGCCTACAGCGTCTTCCCGCAGGAGATGATCATTCCTTCAGAGCTGGCGACGCGTAGTGCATATCTAAAGGTCTCTTGCGATCTCTCTCGCAAGCGCTACGGTCGCTCCTTAGAGGGGGTGCCAGAGGAGATGCGATACCGAGCCGAGAAAGACCTCCGGGAGTACCAAGCGCTCCTCGGGAAGTAGCACAACCGCTTAGCCGTAGGCGAGCCTGTTGGCCACGCCTAAAAGGTAAATAAAGACAAAGGATGTGGGAACGAAGCCAACCAAGGTGGTGACGAGGGCCGTCAAAAACGAGGTGCGGTAGACACTCTGAATCCCCAGCATCATCAGGACCATGGCGGCGTAGACAAACGCGAGGGCGTTGACGAGAGGGACCCAGAACAGAACCATTGCGCCGTAAGCGTAGGCAAACATTCGGTATACCTCACGAAGCTCAGGTCCCCGACCGATAAACATGCGGATGGAGAGCAGGTACGCGCCCGCCGCCGTTCCAACCAAGACCGGGGAGAGCACGATATAGGCCAGGTTAAGCACCACCACCATCGGCAAATTCACACCCGCTCCGAAGGCCACCGCAAAGATGAAGTTTACAACCAAGCTCAGAACGCTCGTCACGGCGCTCACGAGTAACACGAAGACTGTCGGCGCCCCGATGGACCCCCTGGTGTCGAAGTTCAGGTAGAAGGTTCTAGGAGCGAGGAAGAGCGCCGACAGCACCGGCGCCGTGCTCGCGACGGGGCGTTCCAGGTCGAACTCGGGTGACTTCGAGCCGTCCATAAAGGGGGATTATACAAAGCAGAGGCAGAAGCTCACCGCACGGGTTGCGTGCTCTTCGCGCGACGAATAGAATATCTTTTTGGGGATTTAACCGAATTCGCCTTGCGGAATAGCTTGCCAAAAATTAGACTGAGCGGACGTAGCCGGTGTGGCGAAGAGGTGCCGGAGTGATGAACAAGTTGTATCTAGCGCTAGTGCTAACAGTCGAGGCTGCAGCTATAGTGCTGCTCTCGTTTGTAGCGCCCGGGTTACTGGTGCTTCTCCTCGTCCCGATACCGCTACTCACCCTCGTCGTAGCGCTCCTTCTGCGTCATATCGTGAGACACCCCGCGTACGGAGCACGGTGGCTTTCCCCGGAGGCTATCGTGAAAGGCCGGGAGCGGGAACCTCCCGCAGAAGAAACCCCCGAAGAGCTCTCGCGCCGGATCGTCGAGCGGGCCGACGAGATACACCGCACCCTTTTGGAATCACCCTCCGAGATCCAGATCGAAATGTGCGCCCTGGGTTACCGGGCGTGTGTGAACGACATGATCACGCTGACCCACCTCGCCAACGAGGAACTCCCCGGCGCCGGCCCTATCAGACGCTTCAGACTCCGCGCAGCCTGCCGGCGTGCCACGGACTCGCTCTCCGAGGCGAAGGAGGCGATGCCCCCAGACGCTTTGCGCGCCACCCGCGAGCGGCATCAGTAAGACTTCTGCAAAAACATCAGCATGGCCCAGTCTCTCGCAGGCTACCTTTACCGGCACATCGTTCAGGAGCACTAAGGCTGCGCAGGTGTGTCTGAGCACGTGAAAGGTTAGTCCCAAGTCCTTGAGGCTACCACGGTTTAAGAGCTTCTAGAAGCACCGGGCAAGGTTAAATGGATTATCTACCGCCGACGTGGATAACGGGACGCCGCTGGGGCTCCGGTTCAACCTCCCTTAAGACCTCGTGGGTAACGGGGGCCGTGTCTCCCTCCCCAAAGAGGACGTAGCTAAACAGGTACACGAGAGGGTTGCCCTGCGCCCACCCGAAGTAGCAGTGTGGCTCTTTGCCGGTCGTGTCGCGCAGGTGGAGCATGAACGCGGCGATGGCGTTCGGCACGGTAGAGCTCTGGGCGCGCAGCACGCGGTGG
>DASQSI010000140.1:0-6194 GCA_035642415.1 Rubrobacteraceae bacterium | reverse complement strand
ATCTTGATCAGCATGAGTTACAAGATATCTAGATGCCTTAACCAGCGGGGAGGGGAAAGGACCCTTTTGGGCCTCGACACGAGATGTTTATGCAGCTGCCCGTATACGAGTTTCCGAGAATCCCGACTCTAGGATATTCGTGATGATGCATAAGATCGTAGGGACTCGGGACACGAGGGGGACACTAAAGCCCTCTTACAAGGTTCTTAGAGGGCTTTAGGTGTGGGAGATAGACACTTAGGCTACTTTCTCTTGCTACTGGTTGCTACTCGAAGCGTATAACCTTCCATCTGGGTGCATAAACCAGAGGTCTTTTTGAATGTTGGTTAGCGGCGGGCTATCACCTGCGCTGTTGGTTCATGAATTCTCTGGTGTTGCGCTCCTCCCACTGCTGACCGAACCGGCCGCTGAGGACTAACACGTTCAAGGCGTGAACTCCAAGACCTATACCCCAGAATATAAGCGGCCAGTAGAACCACCACGATCCTCCCGTAACCAGGTTGATGATGAACAATGCGATATTGACTATCACGTAGGCTGTGGCATGAGTGTAGAAGCCCTTGAGGGCCTGCACTCGCGCGTGCGCCCGTTGGTAGCTCTGCTGGTCTTGGTCCATGGGGTTAACTCCTTCTTTTCTCCTTGGCGTCGTCATAGTAGTGGTTGGATTAAATTTACCCTATGTTCTTGGTACATCACCAGATCGCCGAGTCGGCCTTCTCGGAAACACGCCTAAGCCGTGAGTGGAACGCGAAAGCCCCCGGCCTATCTCTACCGAGAGCTTCTAAAGGTATTCGGTTGTCCCTAGCTCACCCGACGCCTCTAACCACCACCTCCACTGAACCTCCTCCAACTACTGCTCAGTAGTTTTGGCAGTTTCCGGACGTCGTGTGGGGGAGGGAGGGTCTATTAATAAGAGAACTAGACCCTCTACTACCCCCCAAAACCCCCAAAAATACAGAAGAGAAAGGGGTATCCCCCTCTTCTCTGCTGCTGCCTTGCTATATACTTCACCTAAGAATACTCAGGAGTCGCAGAGGGGGAGCCAGGTGGGGAAATTTGAAGAAGCATACAGTACGTTGAGTAAACAAAACCTTAGAGGGTTGGTAGTGTTGTTCGTTCCACCATCGAGATAACGGAGACCAAGTGATGATAAGCGCACAGAATGCCGGAGGCTCCTGGTATAAATGCGCCGTGTAACAGGCCTCTTCCAGAAGAGTGCGTATTGCACTACCCAGGCTGGATTGCCCATTTCTATCGTAATACTTGTGGTTTCCTTGTCCCTTTTTTCTTCGTGTGATAACGAATCAGGAAGACAATCTAACGAAGGACTTTCGACTACCGAAGCGCAGACTACTAAAGCGGCAACTACCGCAGAAAACCAGTCTGCTAAAGAAACTACTAACAACGTACAAGAAGAGAGTAACCCACTATCACAATTCGCAGCAATGTATGGATCGGCTGCCGTTCCAAGCGCTCTAACGGGGCAGCAATGTGTTAGCGCACAGACCTATTGCGACAATAGATATGGGTTCTTGATCAACTGGCCCAATAACAGTTGGAAAGTAAGACAAGATCCGCCTAGCGATCAAACCAGTAGCTTTGGGTTGGATGAAAATATCACGGTGCCTGTAATACTAACTAAAGGCACAGGTTCGCCTCAGCTTAGTGTAGTCGTAGGTGTCGGAGCCGTTAGCCAAAACCAGCAAGATATCGAAGCTTGGATAAAGAAGTTCCAACAGACTCTCTCTTCCCAAGCTCGTATGTATCAGAGCGTCGATTCCCAAAGCAATAGTGCTTTGATAGTAGTGTCAACATCACAGGATGTTTTTGCCGAGAGGGTGGTGATTAATGGGGGAAGAATCTATCAAGTGACTTCGAATAAACAAGAGATTAGTGCGCTGAGTGATCAGGATCAAAGCGACCTAGGATATATTTTAAGCTCGTTCCGACTTTTGTCTGCCTCATAGTCTCTTGCGTCGGTAGGCATCTAACCAACTGATTGGTCAAACTCACCAGCGCCCGTTTTCAATGCGTAATAGGCCAAGAAGCCCTCCACATCCTTGATAATGGGTATGTTCCTCGCTCTTTAGCCACAGTCCCCTCCTTCTTGTTCTTTGGGTGTGTCTAGAGGACGGTTATATTGCAATAAATAGTTTCTACCCCCTCGCTGTGGGCAGCTAAACACAATATGTAGTAGTAGTGGGGTTGGATAGAGATATTCAGAGAGAGGCTGGCACAGCTAGGCTAAGGGCTCTTTTCTGAACTCGCAAACTGCCCCTTGTCCCGGTCCGGCCCATAACCAGAGCCGTACGTGATTCTATGGCTATAGGAACAACACGTGAGGCGGCACTTCTACTTGGATCTTCTTTCTTTACTAACACGCCCCATCATTTGCGGGACAAGGCCTTCCTCGACATTTTTCTTTGAAGCCATTCTCGTAACGTTTGTCGTAACGATCCAGTAACGCTTGCTCGGTAGTGTGGGAGTAGTACATGTTCACCGCGCAAGGAGGAGAGAGAAGATGAAGCTCTTTAGGTGAAGGTTTCAAAGCTTATTGTAACCGGATGAAGAAAGCGCCCTGCTTTTTTTTGCTTGGTCCGATGCCCCTGGCGGATTCATATGCCAGTCATAGTCGAGGTAGACAGAGTTGTTCTTCACCTCCTTCTTCTCAAGAAAGGAACAACGTAGTGAGGAGATACGCAACGCGAGCCCCTAGGGACAGCAGCAGCACAACATTTGGCCGGCTGCAGCAGATCTCTAGAGGGAGGCGAGAAGAGCAAAGCACACCCCTTCTCCCCTTCTTGGGGGAATGTGACCATAACTATCCTATAGTAGTGTGGGCTGCCGAGGAAGACAAACCTCATCGTCGTCGTCGTGCCCAGTGCTTAGGGTGTAAGAAGCTTGGGCCCGCGCGCGAGGATTCTCAGAGTGCCCGCCAAGCCCTACTACTTGCAATTAGCTAGTTCTCCCGTCGCAATGATAGAGCAAGCGGGGCACAGAGTGAGCGTACTTCTTGCGCCCCGCCTGCCTTCCAAAGGAGGCAGATCAGCTAGTGGCAAGCTTGCCTATCCCCGCAGGGCGCTGGAGGTGGGTTGGGAGATAAGTGTATTCGTCTCCGGTCGCCGGCGGAATTTGTGGCTGGGTCGTAGCAACCCACGTTCCAGGCCTCGTTGTTCTCGAGGGGCTGAATGTGTTTTCCGACCGCGTCGGTTGCGCGGGCGCACAGCTCGTGTTCCCCGGGCTCTTGTGCCTCCCATTCGTGAGGTTGTCCGACGTAATTTGTTCATCGAAGCTAGCGCAAAGATTGCACTCTGGCTAGGTCTCAAACCGCCGCTTTGAGGGTGTCCTGCCAAAAGCAACGCCAGTCCGAACACGACCAATGCTGGCTCTACGGCGAACGCACGCGGCACACCCACCGCGTCGGCTAGGGCTCCTAGCATGAGCGGGGTGATCATGACCGCCGCGCCGATAAGCAACTGGGGGCGGGCGTTGGCTTTGTCGGTCTGGCCGGGTGCGGCGGCGATGGCCAGGGCGAGCGTTAACGAGTAGAGATTAGCGACGCCGAGACCGGTGACAAAAAGCCCGGCGACGGCGACGGTAGCGTCGCCGGAGAGCCAGAACGCGAGGAAGCCGACTGTCGTCAGGGTATAAGCGTGCCGAGGACCAGCGTGGCGGCTCGCCCGAGTCGGCGCGTGAGGCCGCTGCCTGCGACCCGCCCGAGCAGTATGCCCACATAGAACAGACTCATCACGGTCGCCGCGTCCACCGCGCTCATTCCCACCTCGGCCTGCAACAGCTGCGCACCGTAGAAGACCACGCAGAACTCCGCGGCGACGACGGCCACGAGCAGGGTGAGAAGCCAGTACCCCGCAGGCAGCGGCCCCTGTCTCGCACGGTCACTTCGGGATGACGGAGGGGCGGGAAGTGCATCCTTGCGGAATACCATGTAGAGAGCACCGAACGCCACGACCGGGAGCCCAGCACGCCAGCCGACGGGGGTTCCGTGGAGAAACCCGAAGAGAAGTGGCGCGAGGACGGCCACGGTGCTTGCCCCGACGTTCGCCTCGACGAAGGCTCGGTCACGCCGCTTGCCGTGCCGATCGGAGAGCACCGCAGAAGTCCCGGTCTGTAGCAGGGTGTCGAGGGTGCCGAGTAGGGCCGCGGCGAGCAGGGTGAGCAAGATGGTGTGGCCTGCCACAAACAGCAGCGCTCCGGCGATCGTTCCGGCCGCGGAGAGCCAGAAGAGCCGGCGCCGGCCGAGGCGTCGGGCCAGCAGGTTGAAGGAGAGCCCGGTCACAATCGTCCCGGCGGCCCACAGGCTCGAATGCAGGATGGTCAGCGTGGGAAACGCTAAGCTCGTCGTGCAAGAATGTCAGGATCGGGCCCAGCCCGTAAAGGCAGTAGGCGTAGACGCCGAGCGCCCCATAAGCGAGGACGGTGGCTCGGTCGCGGACGAAAGCCTCGTCGTCGGTTGCGTTGGCCGATATCCTCCCTGGTGCACTCACCCAGCTCGTTAGGTTACCGAAAAGGTTAGCCCTTACGTCGTCCCTAGGGTGAATGTAGCGCGATAAGGGGCGGGAATTTTGCATCCCGGCCCTCTTTTTATGCCCTAATCGCTCTCATCCCTCCCCGCTACACAAAGCAATGCGCACAGACCTTATCCCCTCCCCGATACCCTTATCTCATACAGCTGGGAGGGGGTTGCGGGCATAGGAGGGCATATGTCCTACCTTTGTCGGCCTTGCACGTGTAAGTACTGGCCCCATGCATAAACCCCAACGCCTATCACAATTACCAGAATCGCTAGGGCATCCATGCCGAGATGAAGAAAGGTGCCACCAAGTCCGATAATACCCAGTCCTCCAAAAAGACGTATGAACCAACCTAGGTCCGGCCTGTCACTGCTCGGACCAGACCTGCGCCGTAGGAAATAGACTAATGGAAATAGCCCAACACCTATTAGCAGGAGGATAATACCGTTGATTTCCCTGCCGCCTATGAAGCTTGCGAAGCTGATGAACAGCAAGAATAGCCCAATAAGATATGCATCAGCGTCCCTCGTAGACACGCCCTAGTCTCCTTTGCCAGAATCATTCTATTCTCTGCTCGTTATGCTAGCGGCAGTGTAGCATTTTACGTCAAAGGCTTTTCTAGGACCTGCCTCTATAATCAGAGACCTATCCACCCTAGGCAGGCTACCAGCCAAACCCCGATTAAGCCCTACAGCATCAGTTAAAAGTATTGACCCGGGTGCGATCATAGGTGAATGAGAGCCTACTCTGAAGACCTCCGCCCCAAGATAGTCGAAGCTATAGAACACGGGGCATCCAAGGCTGGGGCCGCTCGCCTCTTCGATGTGAGCCTCTCCTCGCTCAAGCGCTAGGTGAGGATCGCTAGCCGAGCAGACTCCCTCAAACCAAACAAGGCAGGCGGCAGGCCCCCAAAGAGATAGATGAGACTGCCCACAAGCTCCTCGAAGAAGACGTAAAGGAACGCCCAGAGCGGCCACCGTCCCCGATAGGCGCCGCTTGCTCGAAAGTCTTATGGGCCAGCCTCTCAGTGACTCCACCGTCCGGCGGCTCTTGAAGCCTGGGCTTCAGCCGAAAAAAAGGAGCGTGGGGGCGCTGGAACGAGACCAGTGGCTGAGGGCGGCTTGGCGGGCGATGATTGCAGAAAAGCTTGATGCCCGACGGGGCTCGTTTTCGTAGACCAGATGGGCACCAACACTGGGCTTTCTCCTTTGTAGGCCTGGGCTCCTAGAGGGCAGAGGGCGTGTTGCTCCGTGCCTCCTAACCGCGCTAAGAACACTACCCTACTGCTGGCGAGCATGAGCGTCGAGGGGATGGGGCCTACCCTGGCCGTGGAGGGCACGAGCTGCCGCGAGGTCTTCGAAGCTTGCCTCGAGCGGGTTCTGGTACCCACACTGCTCCCAGAGCTCAGGTAGTGCTAATGGACAACCTCTCTCTGCGCAGAGAAGGACACAAGGTTAGGGAGCTGATCGAGAAGAGCAGATGCCAACTGCTCTACCTGCCGCCCTACTCTCCGGAGCTCAATCCCATCGAAGAAGCTTTCTCAAAGATCAAGGGTATCTTGGGAAAAATCCAAGCCAGGAGCAGGGAGGCTCTAGTGGGAGCGATGGGTGGTGCGATCTGGTTGGTCACTGCTTGGGATGCCAGGAGTTTCTTCGAGCACTG
>DASQSI010000139.1:0-9807 GCA_035642415.1 Rubrobacteraceae bacterium | reverse complement strand
AAACAGCGCCTACCCGGAAACAGAGAAAGGTAAACACCCAGTTTGCTGTGAAGAACTGACTTTAAAGCCGTTTAGAAAACCCTATCAGGATCTACTCTATGTCGGCGATGATCGCCGCGAGAGGTCCCCTACCAGCAGCGTACCAGCTTCTTCGCTCGAAAGACATCTCCCGGAGTAATACCACTGGGCAAAGCCGCACCCCCCATCGCCCGAGAGCAATGAGCAACAGCGAGATAGCCTCTTATCTCCACCTCTCAGAAGGTACAGCGAAATGCCATCTGACTTCCAGGGCGGACCCCGCAAAGAAGGCACTCATGAGCGGGTTGATAACGTTCAGGGCTCTCTGACCCTAGTAACCAGTAAACTTTCCAGCTACTCTTACTCAGATTTTCGGTCCGAGCTGTACGCGTTGAGCGAACCCGCGGCATTGCCCTCGGAGATCGCAACTACTGATCGCCGCTGCCCAGAGAGGAACTGGCCGAGCTAAGCGTAGAGCTTTTGGCACCGTAATAAAGGAGACGACCCCACATCCAAAAAGACGTTCCTACTTGAGCCGCCTTCGCTACCGGATTCGCCGCACTGTTCGGCAAGCTCACGCAGGGCTATTCTATAAGGCGGGTGTGGACGAAAGACCTCTAGCATTTGGCAAGTAAGTTACTGCGGAAGCTCCTCAGCCACACGGTTGCCTTCCTGCTCAACTATCGGGTGGGCAGCCAACCCCTGGAACTCTCGCAACTGCTCAACTGAAACGCGTACACCGGGTTAGCTAAGATAGACGCAGCTCAGGTCATAAGAGGTTGACCACCAATGGTAGGACGTTAGCTAAATGCAAGACAAGGAGGTACCAGAGATGCCAAGAAACCAAGCCAGAGTTCTCCTTCGAAAAGATGGTTTACTATGACGCCTCGCCAGATCGGCCAGCTTGTCCTTGTGGCGGTCCTTTGGGGTGGAGTATTCCTGTTAGTCAAGTACGCTCTTGTTGATTTCTCAGCGGTGGAGGTTGCGTTCTTTCAGGCAGCAATAGGTGCGCTCGGGCTCTTCGTGATCGTACGTATCGAAGGAGGAGAAGCACGTTCTAAGCTCAACGATATTCTGCGTCGGCCCGGCCCAGCGCTCTTGCTCGGAGCGTTAGCGATCGCCGTGCCGTTTATGCTAATTGCACTCGGCGAACTGACAGTGCCTTCGGGTCTTGCGGGCGTACTGGCGTCCACAACACCGATATTCGTCGCGCTGTTTTCTCCAGTGCTCGGCTACAATACGAGGATAAACCGCCGTCAAGGCGCCGGGCTCATAGTTGGACTCATTGGCGTCGCACTAGTTGTGGGAGCCCACTTTGTTGGTTCGCTTGGTCAATTGCTTGGCGCGCTGGCCGTTCTTGGTGCGGCGGCCAGCGGCGGGTTATCGAGCTTCGTCGTTGCGCTGCAGTACAAGGATAAGGGTATCCCGGCGAGCACCACGAGCTTCTTCTCGCTCAGCGTCGGGGCGCTGCTGACGCTTCCCGTAGCCCTTATCACCGCGCCTCATGAGCTGCCCGGTACCAGGGCAGTGCTGGCGGTAATTGTGCTTGGCCTGCTCTGCACCGCGCTGGCCTTCATGCTCTACTACTCGCTCATCGACCAGATCGGGGAAGAACGAGCCTCGCTGGCGACCTATCTAACGCCCGTGTTTGCGCTCTTTTATGGGGTGCTTCTACTAGGTGAATCTCTCACGGTTGCGGCGGTTATAGGCTTGGTGCTGATCATCGTGGGAGCGGAGATCACCTTACGGGGCGCTGGCAACCGCCATTCTGGGGGGGACCTGCGAACACAGCACCGGGTACACCCACCCTTCCACTAAGATCGGAAGCTACTAGAAGCTGTCTCATAGATAAAGAGCAAGGAGCTTGCTATTGATGGGATCCAGGGGATGCCGCCCAAAGCATCCTTTGGGTTTTTGTACCGGGCTACCTGGTGAGACCTACCCAAGCGCTACCCGCCATACCAGACCTGCCACGAGATGAGTTGCAGTCTGATGGAACCCGCCGCCCGGCTTTACACCTTTTATGATCGCCCTGCCACTCGTGCATGAATTTATCTATAGGCTAGTTAAGGGACCTTCTTTCGAGCACCATACTTATCCCGCCTTTAGGACGCAGCGTAACGGAGGGTTGCGGAATCGGCTGCTGGCCCGGGAGCAGCTCAAGCCGGAACTTCCTCGCTATCGTCGCGAGCAAAAGGGTTGCTTCGGTCATGGCAAAGGAGCTACCAATACACAGCCGCGGTCCCGCTCCGAAGGGCAGGTAGGCGTATTTGGGTATCCGCTTGACGAGCCCATCTCCCCAACGATCAGGATCGAACACCCCGGGGTCCTCGAAATGGCGGGGATCGTGATGCATAAGCCACATGACTATAAAGAGTTGCGTGCCAGCCGGCACGTGGTACCCACCGATTTCGCACTCCTCTATCGCCTCCCGGCTGATGGCCCATGCCGGCGGGTAAAGGCGCATGGACTCTTTGATCACCTTCTCGGTATACCGTAACCGTGGTAGGTCTTCCGTTGTGGGCGCACGCTCGCCCAGCACATCCTGCAACTCCTCGAGCAGTTTGGCTTCTACCTCAGGGTGCTGAGAGAGCAGGTACCAGGTCCAAGAGAGGGCGACGGCGTTGGTTTCGTGGCCAGCGAGGAGTACGGTTATCACCTCGTCCCTAAGCTGCTTATCGCTCATCCCGTTGCCCTCTTCGTCCCGGGCATGCAGCAACATCGAGAGCAAATCGCCCGCATTCTTGCCACCGTTACGACGCTCGTCTATGAGCCCGTATATGATCTCGTCCAGCTGCCTTATCGCCTTGCGGAAGCGAAGGTTGGTAGGTGTAGGAAAGTTCCCCAAGAGGAACCGTACCAACATAGCGCTTCCCTGCTCGTCAAACCTCTTCATGGCCCGATCGATCGCCCTCCTCACCTCCCCGCTCTTGGCTATCTCGGCGTCGAAAAGTACTTTGGCCACGATCTCCAACAGAAGGCGCATGATCTCCTGGTGTACGTCGCGGGTCTCGCCATCTTGCCACGTCGCAAGCATTCGCTCCGTATATGAGACCATCACCTCGCCGTAGGTGTTGATGCGCTGGTGGTGGAAGGCCGGCTGGGCGAGCCGTCTCTGGCGGCGCCAGTACTCTCCTTCGCTGTTCAAAAGGCCTCTGCCGAGGAAGCCTAATTCCTGGCGGAAGTACCTGCTTTTCATGAAATTTCGGTTGTTCTTTACCAATACGTACTCGGCGTGGTCGGGATGGTTGAGCAAGTAGATGAACCGGCCCGGAAAGCGCAGACGAACAACATCGCCGTATTCCCGTGAGCATCGAGCCAAAAAGTTAAGCGGATCTCGCGCGTAATCCAGCAGATTGCCGGTCAGGTAATGGCCTTCAGGGCCGGGAGGAAGCGTCGCGAGCACCATAGGGAAGCTCCTTTCGTCACCTTCAGCCGTCATTTTCCGCTACGAAACCTGTGAAGGACAAGACAAGGTATACACAGCACCTTGACAAAGGTATGAGCGTCTCTGGCCCATCCTAGGGACCACGAGGCGGTTCTCTGTTAACTTCCAGAAGTACTAACCCTTATCTCCGTCCACGGTTATGCTGGTCGGGACGACTTCATCTCCTAGAAACATTGGTTTATCGCGAAGCTCACCCACGCTCGGCTCCCCGGCCCCTTCCAGCTCGCGGTGGTTGTGGGCATCCTTCTCTGTGCTCATGCGTGTCACCTTCGCCCCGCTCTGTTCACCGCTCCCGCATGATAGCTGCAGAAGGTGAGCCCAGCCAAGCAGGCCGTCAGCGTAGCAACATTTATGCGCATTTCGGAGACGCTTACTTCAGCTAACAGTAAAAGGCCGGAGTCCCTCCTCCAGGACCCCGGCCCGGTGAGTAGCGGTCGCCAGAACGCTACGCTTTAAACACCCTAGATCTCTCCACGCCTTCTTCTATCGCTCTCCTTTATCCGGTCGCCAAAGGTACTCCCTGCTACCAGCAGCGGTACCTCTCTCATCCTCCGGTGGTTCGTCACCTGGCGGCACGTCTGCTATCCTCGGCGAGGCTTCTTCCGCTCGTGGGGCATCGGGCGAGACCTCCACCCTCTCCGGCGGTGCAACGTCTACGTCCGGTGGGGCGGTCGCCTCTGCACGCGGATCGCCCGCCTGCGGCGGAACGTCCCCGATCGGACGCTCCGTCGGCACACTAACCTGGTCCGCCGGCGCTTGGTCCTGGCGCTGGACGTCCGCTGACCGCGGCGGGATGTCTTCCGGCGTGGTCTCGGGTGGAACGTCTCTTTCGACCGTCGCAGCACCTTCCCTCCTCGAAACATCTTCGGTCCTCGGTGGAAGGTCCTGCGGCACGGAGGGCTCCAGCGGTACGCCACCTGGGGGCTCCGGTGGAACGCCGGTCGGGGTTTCCGATGGGAACCCCACCTCGGGCGCAGCTCTCCCCCGTACGTCTACCGGCGTGGTATCCGGCGGAACATCAGGCTCCACCATAGCGTCGCCTGCCGGGGCACCCGTCCTCCGAGTTTCAGGCGGCGAAGCGACATCGGTCGGTGAGGCAGTATCGAGCGGCGTGGTCGCATCCCCCGGCGGGATGTCCCCTGGCACGGTGTCTACCGGAGCACCTTCCGCTGCTGCTCCTGGCACGACGCCCCCGATGCCCAAAAGCTTCTTGGCCCTCTCGGCCAACTCTATCTGCTCCGCCTGCGCCTCCAGGAAGAAGGCCGCCATCTCCTCCCTGCCCGCCACCTCTGCGTCCGCGGCGTACAACTCACAGTTCTCCGCGCCGTGCAGAGCGTGATAGAGCACAGCGATGAGGTTGTAGTGCTCGTCTCTGGTACCGGTGATCTGCTCACCTGGATCCATACCTACTCCTCCTTTCTATTGCCGGCTTGGTTAAGCAGTGTGGACATTCCACCTTGGCTTTCAGCCTCGAACAGCGGACCTAACCCTGCAAGGAGAGCGCATCAGGCCCTTCCCGCCCCACCTCGTGCCTACCCAAATGACCGGGGTTACTAAACTTCTTTCGCGCTGAAGTCGTTTATGAGAAACGTGGGGGGTACCAAGAACGGAATCATCGAGGTTACTACTTGTTGACTATTCTCTGTCTCCTCGAACCTTATCTATCTGTTCCTGAGCTCTCTCCTGTGCCCTTTCGAGCGCCTCTTCAACCTTTTCCTTGGCACTTTCTTGGGGTTCATTCCGATTCTGTAGAACTGGCTCCTGGTTTTGGGTGCTCTGCTCTGGAGCGGGCTGCTGAGAAGCGACCTGCTGAGGAGCGAGTTGCTGAGGAGCAGGCTGCTGAGGAGCAGGCGCCGGAGCAGAAGCGGTCTGCTGTAGAGCAGGGTTCGAAGCAGGCGCCGGAGCAGGAGCGGTCTGCGGGGTATTAAGCTCTATGGCGGTTACCTTTGGAGCACTGCTATTGGTGGGGGTATTAGTAGTAGGCTCTGCGGTCTTCGTCTTTGGAGCACCACGACTAACGGTGAGGGTTATCGAAGTGCCTGCTTCGACTTCGGAACCTGCCGAAGGATCGGTGCTGAGCACTGTTCCTTCCGGCTTATCGCTATCCACCGTGTGATGCTCTTGAGCGACGGTCAACCCCGCGTCCTGTAGCATCCCGGAGGCTTCTTCGAGGCTCCGGCCCGTAACGTCCGGCACTTGGATCGGGACCGGTGCTTCGAGGACGGGTGGGCTGGTCCACTCCTGAAGGTTCTGCCAAAAGCTCAAGCCCACCGTTCCGGCCAGGACCGAGGCTGCGAGGATAGCGATTGCTACGATCCAAGGGAAGATTTTCTGTCGCTGCTTCGCTTTCTGAGGGAGTAGTGGTGGCGGAGCCTCGATGCGGGTCTTCTGAGTGGAGGTACGCCCGCCCGTACTCTGGGGCAGCGTGGCCGCCTTGGCTAACGTTCGCATCGTCGCTGCTGACGGCTTCAGACCCTCCTTTACGCGGTCCAGATCCTCCAAGAGGCTGGCGGCGTCCGGGTGCCGGTCCTTCGGATCTTTGGCGAGTAGCCGCACCGCTACAGCGTTTATGCCCTCCGGGATCGAGGGGTCCACCTCCCGCGGCGGGCGCAGGCGGCCTTCCACATGCTGCATCGCGATGCCTATGGGGCTCTCCGCGTCGTAGGGTAACTCTCCGGTGAGCATCTCGTAGAGAACGATGCCCAAGGAGTACAGATCGCTTCGGGGGCTCACCAGCTCGCCCACCACCTGCTCGGGAGAAACGTAGTGGGCAGTGCCCATAATCCAACCGGTCTCGGTCGCCGTGCTCGACGAGGCGGCCCGGGCGATACCGAAGTCGGCGACCTTCACGTCTCCCCAGTCTGTTATCAGGATGTTCTGAGGCTTTATGTCCCGGTGGATCACGCCGTTGCGATGCGCTTCTTCGAGAGCTTCGGCTACCTGGGTAGCCACCGCTGCGGCCGTATCGGGAGAAAGAAACCCTTTCCGTAAGATGCAGTCTTTGAGTGTACCTCCCGGCACGTACTCCATAACGATGTAGTATGTGCCGTCCTCCGTTTCCCCCCGGTCGTAGATGGAGACAATGTTCGGATGGGAGAGCGACGCTGCACTCCTTGCCTCGCTCCGGAAACGCTCGACCAGCCCATCGTCGCTCGCACATCTACGGCTGAGAATCTTGAGGGCTACATCCCGGTTCAGAACCTCATCATGTGCCAAATAAACATCGGCCATCCCACCACTGCCCAGAGGCCTATTGGTGTGGTAGCGTGTATCCAGGACTTGGCGCACGGGGTCATTGTAGCTGCTCGGCAACTTTTTTGCTTGCTGCTTTTAGTCATTGAGCCTGTTGTCACCTGTTTGTTTACGGAGACCCCCCGGCCTCCTTGCGCTCGAATCACCACAACCTGTGGGGGTGTAAAATAATGGACCCTCAACTCATAGTATGGAGTATGTAGATGAAGCAGCGAATCGATGAAGTACTTGATACGCTCGAGCAGGAGCGGCAACGCGTCGAGCGGGACCTGCAGCGGCTCACGGCAGCGGCTGCCTACCTAGGGACTGTGCTAGCAAGGCTGAATCATCGCCCGGTCAGGAAGCTCGAGGGGTTCCCAACGAGGAAAATCGGCCGTCGAACCGTACGGCGGCGTTGCGATCGTCGCCGATGATATTCGGATCCTTCTGCGCCGTATAACTCTACCCAAATACGAACGGTTAGGTTCGAATACTTCACGCGGGTACTACCTCAAAGGTCCTGCGGCTCTATCCACCTCTTAGCCTTCGGCGGTAAGTAGCGATTCATCTCGTCCAACAACAGCTCCGGATCTTCCTCCGTAAGGACCAGCGAGCGGTGGTCCGGGCGAACGAAACCCTCCACGACCGCTTTGTCGAAGAGCGAAGCTAGGGGCTCCCAATATCCGTGAACATCCAAGAGGCCACAAGGTTTCTCATGGAAGCTTAGCTGCGCCCAGGAAAGCACCTCCAGGAACTCCTCGAGCGTCCCGTAACCTCCGGGCAGCGCGACGAAGCCGTCCGAAAGATCGGCCATCAGTTTTTTGCGCTCGTGCATCGAGCCGACGACGTGTAGCTTCGAGAGGCCCGCATGTGCTGCCTCTTTTACGACCAACGCCTCAGGTATGACGCCCGTGACCTCGCCACCGTCCTTGAGTGCTGCATCGGCCAAAGCCCCCATCAGCCCTACCCGCCCTCCACCGTACACCAGCTTGAGCCCTCTTCTTGCGAGCATCGAGCCCGTCCGTTGCGCTAAAGCCTTGTAGGACGCACGCGCGCCGTATCTGGAACCACAAAACACGCATACTGTTTCCATCCGTCGCCTTCTCCGTGCCCGGATGCTATTACCGCCGGTACTTCTCCTCCAGTTGCCGGATGCGGTCGATTTGCTGCCGGTTCCAGTCGCTCTGAGCCTCACCCTCTGAGACGGACGTGTCGAACCACGCGTCCAGGATCTCACGCATCACAGGGATCGGGGTTGCGCGAAGGCTGAGGGCCAGCACGTTCGCATGGTTCCAGACACGTGCCCCGCGGGCAGTCTCCGCATCGTGTACCAGGGCGGCCCGGACCCCGGGCACCTTGTTCGCGGCGATGCTTGCCCCGGTACCTGTCCAACAGCAAACGATACCTTCATCCGTCTCGCCGGCGGCCACCGCTTCCGCCGCCCGCCCACACACCAGCGGCCAGTCCGACTCTTCTTGACCTGCTACCGGGCCGAAGGCCACCACCTCGTGACCTCGCTTTTCCAGCTCCGTAACAAGTGCATCCGTCAATTCGCTTTTCTCATCGCTCGCGGCAGCAATTCTCATGGCGCTCTCCGTTAATCCCGATCGTTTCATCTCCCGGCCTTTCGGTCCCCTATCCAAAGGGAGAATCCTATAACCACAGAGCCAGTGGCCGATAGTCCAAGTGTAGCGCACCTTACCCCGAAGGAAGCTAGAAGTCCTCTATCGACGTCGATAGAAGTTGGTCTATTCACGGTTTTCTGCCTCGTACATATGGGTACATGGATGTCAGAAACTTAAGGGAAGGAGAAAAGGTTGAGCATGAAGGAGTACGAGACGTTTTACCGGCGATCGCTGGAGGATAGTGAGAGATTCTGGATGGAACAGGCCCAAGGGATAAAGTGGCACAAGGACCCGGAGAGGGTGCTGGATTTTGACGATCCGCCGTTCGCCCGGTGGTTTGTCGGGGGCGAGACCAACCTGTGCCACAACGCCGTTGACCGGCACCTCGCCGAGCGGGGCGAGCAGAACGCCTTGATCTACATCTCGACCGAAACCGGCGAACAGAGGAGCTATACGTACCGGGAGCTTCACCGAGAGGTCAACGCCTTCGCAGGCGCTTTGAGGAGCCTCGGGGTCGGCCGGGGAGACCGGGTGATCGTCTATATGCCGATGGTGCCGGAAGCTATCTTCGTCATGCTCGCCTGCGTACGTCTCGGGGCGATCCACTCCGTCGTCTTCGGTGGCTTCTCCGCTCCGAATCTCGCCACCCGCATAGACGACGCCAAACCTAAGGTCCTCGTGGCCGCCGACGCGGGCATGCGTGGCGGCGAAGTCATCCCCCATAAACCAATCGTCGACGAGGCCCTCGACGAGGCCGGCTTCCCACCCGAGCACGCCATCATCCTGAACCGGGGGCTCTTGGACGGCTTATCCCTGAGTGAAGGGCGAGACCTGGACTACGCAGAGCTGCGCGAGAACCACTTGGGCAAGGAGGTCCCGGTCGAATGGGTAGAGTCCTCGGAGCCGAGCTACATCCTCTACACCTCGGGTACGACGGGGACGCCGAAGGGCGTGCAGCGCGACACGGGAGGTCACGCGGTTGCTTTAGAAGCCTCAATGCGGCACATCTTCCAGGGAGAGCCGGGGGAGACCATGTTTACCGCATCAGACATTGGGTGGGTGGTCGGACATTCTTACATCGTCTATGGCCCTTTGCTGCACGGCATGTCCTCCATCCTTTACGATGGATTGCCCATAAGGCCGGACCCCGGGATCTGGTGGGACATCGTCGAGGAGCACAACGTTACGACCATGTTCACCGCACCGACAGCCATCCGGGCCCTTAGAAGAAGCGACCCGAAGTATATAGAAGGCCGGAACCTGGGCAGGACGCTTAGGAACCTGTTCCTCGCCGGTGAGCCGCTCGACGCACCGACCTCGGAATGGGCATCAGAGTCGTTGGGGGTCACGGTGCGGGACAACTACTGGCAGACGGAGACGGGGTGGCCGATCCTGAGCACGCTCTTACCGGGGCTCGAGGATGTACCGCTTAAGGTAGGCTCCGCCGGCTTCCCGTGCGCCGGCTACGACGTAAGGCTGGTGCAC
>DASQSI010000138.1:0-2873 GCA_035642415.1 Rubrobacteraceae bacterium | reverse complement strand
CCTGGAAGTTTGTTCGGTATGCCACCCGTTCTACACGGGTAGGCAGCGCATCGTAGACTCTGGCGGTAGGGTGCAGCGGTTCCAGAACCGGCTATCCCGCCAGAACGAACAGTAAGGCTGTAACGATGAGAGTCGGGGGACAGGCGGTTATGGAGGGCGTTTTGATGCGCTCTCCCAACTTCTGGGGAATGGCGGTCAGGACGCCCGCGGGCAGGGTAGACGTTCAGGCAGAGCCGTTTCGCTCGATCACTAGAAAGAGTAAGCTCTTCAGGCTCCCCATAATCCGCGGTTTCCTCTCGCTCGTCGAGACCCTCTGGCTAGGTATGAAGGCGCTGACCCTCTCGACCAATATAGCTTTGGGCGAAGAGGAAGATCTCTCTAAAAAGGAGATAGCGGTTACCGTACTCGTCGGGCTCGTACTGGCGTTTTTGCTATTCCTTGCTGCACCCGTCTTGGGTACAAAGGGCGTTGGGGTTTTGCTTGGCAGCAGCATGGAGAACCCTATTCTCTTTAATCTCGTAGAGGGATTCTTGCGGATACTGGTCTTTATGGCTTACCTACTCTTGATCACAGCGGTCAGTAAGGACATCAAGCGCTTTTTTGCTTATCACGGGGCGGAGCACAAGGCTATAAAGGTTTACGAGAGGAACGAAGAGCTCATACCTGAGAATGCTCGCAAGCTCGACACGAGCCATGTCCGTTGCGGTACGAGCTTTATCTTGTACGTACTGGTTTTGAGCATCCTGATCTTCTCTTTGCTCGGGGTTGACGGGTGGATAGAGATGCTTCTCTCCCGCGTCATCGTAATCCCGCTCGTGGCAGGGCTGGCGTTTGAGTTCATCATGTGGAGCGCGAAGAACCAGGGTAACCCGGTCGTGCGCGCCTTGATCTGGCCAGGCTTGCAGCTCCAGAAACTCACGACGCGGGAGCCAACGGACGACCAGGTAGAGGTAGCGATGGCTTCTTTGAGGAAGGTTCTCGCTGCAGAGGAAGATGCGCGCATCGCGCCCGACGCGACGAACAAGCTGGTGATCTAAAGGCATGGACCGTCAGGTAGTAAAATTGGCCGAGGAGACTCTAACGCGGTATAAGGTACTTACCGAAGAGCTCTCGGATCCGACTATTTACTCCGACGGGCGCCGGTATACACAAGTAGCCAAAGAGCACGCACGCCTGAGACACGGCGCACAGATGTCTCAGGAGCTGCTCGATGCCATCGAAGAGGCTCAGGAGGCTCGGGAGTTGATCCCGGTGGCAGAGTCGGCCGAAGAAAGGGAGTTCTACACAACCGAAGCGCAAACAGCGGAGGAAAGGGTCGCGAAGCTGACGGAGGAGATCCGGGCCGAGCTTATTGACCGTGACCCGAACGACGATAAGAACGTGATCTTGGAGATAAGGGCGGGCGCTGGTGGCGACGAGGCTGCTCTGTTCTCCGGCGAGCTTTACGAGATGTATGCCCGCTACGCCGACCGTCTTGGCTTCAAGTATCGCACTCTCTCATCACACCCGGCGGAGGTCGGCGGCTACAAAGAGGTGATAGTGGAGATCGAAGGTGACGGGGCCTACTCGGTGTATAAGCACGAGGGTGGAACACATCGGGTCCAAAGGGTGCCTAAGACCGAAAGCCAGGGTCGTATTCACACCTCTACGGCGACGGTGGCCGTGCTGCCGGAGGCCGAGGAGGTAGAAGTTGAGATCTCTCCGAATGACCTTGAGGTCGACGTTTATCGCTCGAGCGGCCCTGGTGGCCAGAGCGTGAATACAACAGACTCGGCCGTCCGGATCACGCATAAGCCCACCGGCCTCGTTGTAACGTGTCAGGACGAGAAAAGCCAGCTCCAGAACAAGGAGCAGGCCATGCGTATCCTCCGCTCCCGGCTTCTCGAGCAAGAGATGCGAGAGCGCCAGGAACGTGAGGGTGCTCTCCGTCTTGCCCAGGTAGGCTCTGGAGACCGCTCGGCCAAGGTACGTACCTACAACTTCCCGCAGAGTCGGGTTACCGACCATCGCATCGGTTTGACCTCCCACGATCTCGAAGGCATCTTAGGCGGCGCTCTTGAGGAGTTTACCCAGGCCTTGGCCGCCACAGAACGGGCGGAACGTCTCGCTGCTGGAGCCGCGGAAATCTCTTCTGGATAGGGCGATGCAAACCGGCGCGCGAAGCGCCCGCCAACTCCTCAGAAACGCAGCCGAAAGGCTTGCGCAGACGGGCGTTCCCGAACCCATCGCCTCCGCCGAGGTGCTCCTCGCCGAACTCCTTTGCGTAAGCCGAAGTGAGCTCATGTTCCGTGAAGATCCACCGACCAGCGAGGAGATGGCGCTTTACGAGACTTGGATCTTGCGTCGCCTGCAGCGCGAGCCTGTGCAGCGCATCCTAGGGTACGCCTACTTTCGGAACCTGCGACTGGAGCTCGATGGTTGCACCTTGATACCGCGCCCCGACACCGAGAGCGTAGTGGGTGCGGCGCTCGAAGCCGTAAACCGCCGCAATAATACTTGCCGCGTGTTGGACCTTGGCACGGGCTCCGGTGCTATCGCCATCTCCTTGGCCTGTGAACGACCCTCTTGTGACGTCTACGCTACCGACAACTCGGAGGGCTCCCTGAAAGTTGCCCGCCGCAACGCGGTCCGAGCAGGAGCGAAGGTTCGGTTTTATAGGACGGATCTGTTCTCCGGGCTCGATACTCTTTTTGCGGGTGGTGTGGATGTTCTTGTCTCCAATCCGCCGTACTTAAGGAGCGCGCAGATCCAAACCCTAGCCCCGGAGGTTCGTGACTGGGACCCGCGTACTGCGCTCGACGGCGGCCCAGACGGACTCGTCTTCTACCGGCGAATCTTCACCGAGGCCGCGCCGCTACTCAAGAACGGGGCGG
>DASQSI010000137.1:0-7825 GCA_035642415.1 Rubrobacteraceae bacterium | reverse complement strand
CTCTCGTTTTCTCGGTGAACGTGTCGCTGCGTTCTTTGATTATGTACACACCTTTCTAAGGTTTTCGGCCACGCTTCTATAGGTTGATGTTAATGGTCATAGCTCTTCCTCCTCTAGAAGCTTGCTCGCCACCTTGGATCGGCTCTTTCCTTTCCTCGCTTACTTCTTTGCTTCTTCACGCGGAACGGGTGGGACCTCGTAGCCGGCCCACGCCAATAGGGGTTCCTTCGCCTTCCGGCCCCAGCTAGGCAGCAACTCGATGGACAAGGTACGCCATGGGCCGCGTATGACCGGCGGAGGGTTGATCACAACACCGTAGCTGCCCTCACGCAGCGCTTCGTAGCAGCGGGCTTGCACGGAGACGGGGCTGTGCGCCTTAGAGATCTTCCATGTGCCGAACGTCAAGTCGTTGGCCACCATGAACTCTTCGGCGTCCTGAAACGAAACGAAGACGCAGGCGAAACGCTTGCCGGTGCTTTCGTCTTTGATCGCCGTGAGGTTGGCGCGGCCTCGCTCATCAGTCCTCCTCACCAAGAAGTAGATCGGGTGCGGTGCCTCAGTGGTGTTCACGTCATCACTCCTCGTTCTCTACCCCTATTATTGCAGAGTCAGGCTCCGCCGCTCCTCATCGACCGCGATGAAACTTACGGGGATTAGGAAAGACTTCAGCCCGAAGAGGCCCATCCTCACCCTTAAGTACTCCGGCTCGCCGTACGCGTTCGCGAAGAGTTCCTTCACGCTGCCTATCTTCCGGCCCTCGGGGTCATGAACCTTATACCCCACATACGCCCCCGGTATCTCCCCGGCCCGATAACTGCTCCTCCTACGATTTGCCGGGATGTAGGACGCCCACGAGCTAAGGTGTTTTGCCATGTGCCTTTTCTAGCCAGGCTTTGTTAAGAAACCGTAAACTGACTATAGCCTTTGCTAAACACGACGAACTTTGGTGCGTAGAAGTAGATACCTGCGAGGACTAAAATCCACACTAGCACCGCGACTATCACCACAACCGCCTGCGCCGCCAGCCTGCTCACCAATCTCCCTCACCTCCTATAGAGAAGGCGGTATGGCCGTCCGGTGCTTGAGCGGGTGTTTGGTTTCGAAAAGCCCAAAAACGAGGCACTTGGCATCTAAACGGAGGGCACAAAAGGACACGAAGGAGTTTTTCAACAGGCTCACTACTAGGCAGCCTAAGCACCTACACAGAGTTACAAGCGAGGCTCTGAGTTTAGGGCTTGTAGTGTCAGGGTACATTTAGTAACAATAAGCAATTCAAACGAGCAAGCGCAGGATAGAAGCTTGCCTCAGAGCAGCAAGGAGAGATGCATGGCGCACCGCAGGGAACCCGGTAGAGAAGAAGACCTTCACGGTAGAGAAGAGCTCCACGATAGGGAGGACCTCCGCGGCAAGGAGGAGGACGAGCTTAGGGTACAGAGGACCGAAGAAGAGCTTGCCGCTGGTACGCGCGAGCGCGAAGCCGGTGAGGTTAGGGTTAACAAGCGGGTGAGAACCGACCGCGAGCAGGTAAGGGTCCCCACAAGGCATGAGGAGGTCAGCGTCGAGCGGGTGCCTGTAGAGGGCCGGAAGGCCTCAGAGGCCGAGATCGGCGAGGACGAGGTCTTTATGCCGGTGGTCGAGGACGAGGTTGTGGTCGAGAAACGCCCTGAGGTCAAAGAAGAGATCCGGGTACGCAAGGACGCTGTCCAGGAAGAGGAACTAGTCGAGGAGGACGTCCGCAAGGAAGAGGTTGACGTAGAGGACCAGACCCAGAGGTTAGGCGAGCGGGCAGAGCATCATCGGCGGACAGGAGAAGGGAAGACGGACAGAGCTACTGCTGGCGAGACAGGAAGGCCAGCGGAGGCAGAGCGAGCGGAGAGAGAAGAAACCCGAGACGAGGACTTCATAGAGAAAGCGAAGAGGAAGCTGCAGGGTCGATAGACAACGAGAGCACATAAGGCTACAGAGAGAAAGGCGAGAAGATGTCCGAGCAAGCCCAGGAAGGCGCACAGCAAGCTCAGGGAGGCTCAGGAAGACGCACAGCAAGCCCAGAAAGGCTCAGGATAAGCAACAAACTCTAGGAACTAGCCTCAAAAAGAGGGGTGAGGCTCTTGGCGCACTTCCTCGGCCCTCTTTTCATGCCCTTTTGCAGGGCGGATAGCTTGAATTCCCAAAAGCTATCCGCCCTGCAGCGTTATAAACGGGTAGCCGAGAGGGACCGGACAGATACAGTCGGGGTCTTTATCTGTGCTTATTGTGGTACAGTATGTACGTAGTCGAAAGTGGGTTTTATGGTGATTGAAGGCCGCTTGACAAAACGAGCGGCCTTTTATTGCGGTTGGGCCCAAGGAAAGAAAGGCGGGCTCCAGTATATGGCCCAAGAAGGAACCGGAACGGTCAAGTGGTTCAACGACGAAAAGGGCTACGGCTTTATTTCTCCGGATGATGGCGGTGAAGACCTCTTTGTGCACCACAGCGGAATAGCGGGCGAGGGATTCAGGTCCCTCGAAGAGGGTGCTAAGGTCTCCTACGAGGCGACACGCGGCAGGAAGGGTATGCAGGCGGAGAACGTCACCCCCGTTTGAACTGCTGAAGAACCGCGAACCGATAGCCACAGAGACAGAGAGGGTCAGGGCGCATAACCCCTGGCCCTTTTGTAAACCCAGAATCCGTGGCCAATAGGGCGAGGACCGGATGGCTCAAGGAGCGGCGGGACGCTTAGTCCGGGTGATGCCCGGACTAAGGAACATTGTGGGGACCTTCCGGACAACCTCGGGTCCCGGCTTCACAGACCGTTACCTGTCGGCGGTTAGGCGGTAAGTAAGGGACGAGACCACCGAGGTAGGTGTCGTGAGGCGAAAGGGCCCAAAGACGAAGAAGAAACTGAGGGAACCCATCAGCGGGCTCACGCACTTGGGGGGAGCGCTGCTCGCGTCCGTGGGGCTGATCATGCTGCTAGACACGGCGGCGAGCGTGGGACGGACGGACCAACTCGTAGCTTTCGGCGTCTTCGGCCTCGGCATGATCGCCCTATACACCGCGAGTACGCTCTATCACCTCTTGCCGCTCTCTCCCGGCGGCGTGGCGAGGCTGCGGCAGGTGGATCACATGGCTATCTTCGTGCTCATAGCGAGCACCTACACCCCCTTCTGTCTGCTCGCATTGGACGGCGGTTGGCGGGTGGGATTACTCACCCTGATCTGGGGCCTCGCGCTGTGTGGCGTCCTACTCAAGGTTCTGTGGATGGGCGCACCACGCTGGCTGTCGGTGATGCTCTACCTGGGGATGGGTTGGGTCGCCGCGATCGCCGCCCCAGTCATCTTTCGGGCGGTGGCGGCCGGGGGGATGGCCTGGGTCTTGGGAGGAGGCTTGGTCTACAGTGCGGGCGCGCTCGTCTACGGGCTGAAGCGCCCGAACCCGGTGCCCGGGGTGTTCGGGTTCCACGAGGTGTGGCACCTCTTCGTCTTGGTGGGGAGCGCCTGTCACTTCTGGGCGGTGCTGCGGTACATCGCGCCGCTCACGTGAGGCGGCGACACGAGCCTAAGTACATGGGTTAGAAAGCTAGCGCGAATGCCTGGGACGAGGAGAACAGTCCCGTGCCAATGTAATTGACCATTTGCATGACCTTATTACCTTGAGTTTCCGAGAAGCCAATAGAAGAAGCGGCAATTTCCGAGAAGGCTCTGCTTCTCGACAACCGGGTGAATAAGGGTTGGGTTGCCTCTAATCTCTATAAAAAGGCGACTTACTTGCTAACTCGCCAGCCCACAAGCTTCGGCCCCTCGTGGTCGCCTAAGGGATTTTCGACACGAAAGCGTATGTCGGGAATGAAAGTCGTGTAGTTGTACTGAGTATCATATACCGTTATGTCCTTGCATCGATACTCTCCTGGGAGAGTTTTATCGGTGACCTTTTCGGTGAGCACCACAGTCACCTCGGTTCGACCTTCCCCATCCCCACGCATCGAAAAATCGTGGCCGGAGCCGATTTCGTAAAAACTAGCACTAACCGTGAGTACTCCGCTTTCATCCTGTAAGTCAAGCTCGACCGTTATGGTCTCACCCCGAGAGTATGTCTGCATCTATTTGCTATTTCTCCAGCTGGGTCGTTTCTATAGGGCTCATCTTACCCAGCGAACAGCCTTCCTCCTAACCCCTCTATCCTTACTTCCTTTCATACCTGGGTTGCCTGAGCCTATAGGGAGCGCGGGTCGAAGAAGACGACTACCAGCGGGCCGGTCATGGCAGACAACGAGCTCTCTCTGCTCGAAAACCCCCCAGGAGCGCCCAAAACACAACGAACAGCGGAATTGTGTTACTCATCGGCCGGTACTTCTAGAACTCCTTAACCGTCTTGGAGTTCTAGTTTTTATTCCCGAGCGGTTTTCGCACCTCTTCCGCTGTTCAGGTAACTCATGATACTAGCACCACCCCGCACACTTGTCAAGGTCAGAGTTTGTGTCCTTAATCACATTCCCATCCGCCTCTTTGTGATAATATTTGCAATCAGAGAAGAGGTGCCTACTAGAGAGCCTGGGGAAGACGCTCTTAGCGTCGCTGCGGAAGACTTGGCCCAATGGAGCACATAATCTTATGCGGAAAAAGCCGAACCTCGACTGCTTGACCGAGGGTCAGCTGGAGCGCCTTCGAGCCAAACTAGATCAGCAGATAATAGAGCTTGTTGAACTACGAAGAGAGATCAACCACAGGCTAATGGATGTCGTTTACTGGGATTATAAGCGCCACCCATGGGGGTGTGGGTGGCTTCAGAGCAATCCTAGACGGCGCAAAAAGGCCGATGGCTCGATCAAGGCCTACAGGTGTTGGTCGTTCCACTGGCTTGAAGAGGGGAAGCACAAAGTCGAACGCATCGGCCCCGATAAGAGACTCAAAGAGTGGAAGGAACAGCACTCCTGAGAGACCGAAAAGGGATCTTCTTGGCAGCCAAAGTGAATACGGCCGAGGCTGTTACGCTTCAGCCCTTCTACGAACACTCCTTGAAACTCTTTTAGGGGAATCCCTGAGGGAGATCCCTAACCAGGTAAGATTTCGACCCCTCAGGAGACATTACTTACCAACTCCGAGCTGCCGCTAACCTCCATAGGCGCGGCCCGATATAGCGAGGGCGGCGCTAGAAAAGAAGTGTACGTCGCAACGCGTATTATAGGGTCCTATGCAGAGAGCCCTGACTGCCCTATAGGCAGCAAGGGGACCTTAAGGCAAAACGTCTAAATTCCTAAGGCCGCTCGGCAGAATAGGCACCTGGTACTCCGAGCCGTCGCGCATGCGCACCACAAGACCGTGATATGGGAACCTTACACCCGCCTGCTCGAAGGTTTGCACTGCCACAAGCCCGATGTCTTCGTCCTCACCAACTCTGGCCAGGGCGATGTTCTCGTCTAGGGCACGCCACAAATACTCTTCGAGTTGCTGTGCGCCCATCTATGTAACCTTTCCTCTTTTGCCTTACGGCACATTACTATCACCACTAACGGTGACTGCAACGTTGACAAAGACGCGTTTCAACCCAAAAAGAGCCGGGCTGGACTTCGATGTAGTAGGAGGAGGCTTCTCCCGGGCAATAATCTAGTGGTTGCCCTTGTCACCCTCGAAACCAATCCCCGAAACATAAAAAGGGCCGGAGCCCCTGATATAGGGCTCCGGCTTTTCCTTCCTTGCGTATTCTTCTTTACCTTATTGCCCAGTCGCCGAAGCCTGCTCTATGGTCTGCGTGCACTCAGCCGTCTCCGAGGGCTCAATGGTGATCGAGCTGCCTGAGAAGCCTATGTCATCAGCCGTAGAGAAGTACTGGACGACCCCCTGCTCGTTAGCAACGTTGCCGGTGTTTACGGGCTGCTGTACGCTCGGGCACAGATTGGCGTTGTCACCTGTGTTCGTGACCTTTACCTGCGGCGAAGCCTTGCCGCTGGTGATCCTTCTTTCAGAGAACCCCTGGGAAACCCCCTCCGCTATGGCAGGGACGGAGGCTACCACCAATATAGCCAGCATCACCCCCAACAGCATTAACTTCCTCAACTTACTTCTCCTCCCTTCTTTAGTTAGGGGCTGGGAGGAGGGGGGTAGAGGGGCCAGCCCTGTATTAACAATCGTCGGTCACTTTAACACAAAATGGCCGCAGCCCCTAACTCTGGCGCAAACTGGTTCGATTACTGAGTTTTGTTCTACGGAATACTGAAGAACCATAGCAGCTGTGTCATCATGGTTATGGGGCCGGGAAGGGAGTGAACATGTACCAGATGCTCGGGGAGTCCCGGCCCCTGTAGATAACGGTACACTACACAACTTAGTGGGCGAAGCAAGGTATACCTCACTTACCTTAAGGTACTTACGCCCTGTCTACCGCTAAGTACAACCTTTAGTCAAGAGTTAAAGTTAGCAGGCTAAAATTCCGCATAACATGCACCCTACCTATGCCTGTCCGGATCTCCCACGCATTGAATACAATGCCTACGCTGTGGATAAAATACTATATGTTGTGTAAATCTCTCCTCTTCCCTACAACTTGCTGTTGAGCCCGACAGTATAGTCTCTCTGTTACTCCCTGTGGCCGAGCTCCTCATTACTTTACCTGCCCAGGGCTCGGCTACGCTAGCTCTTTTCCTAGGCGTTTCTGCGGCACACCGCAAAAGAAAAACCGAGGCCCCGAGGTGTGATGAACGCGGTAATAAAGGAACGCCGGTTGGTGGGACCTCGGCGATAAAAAGGGGGCGTGGGGAGAAAGACAATGTTGGGCAACAGTCCCGTCTGGGAAGAGGAGACCTGCTTATCCTCCGCCACGCGTCCCTTGTAGCCTCGAATCCTAGGGCACGTTTATAAGAAGACGATGAGAGAACGAGAGAACCCCACCGCGCTCTTGAGTTACACCCGTCCCCTAAGGAAAAGCTCAAGTTTGGTGGTATCAAGGGGCGGGTTGATAAAAGATAGCGTCTTGTTGGAGTAAAAGGTTGCATGTAGAAAACGGTCTCCAACGAGGCTACCTGCTAGTAGCCATTCTACACCCCCACTTACCACGTGCTGCATAGGCCAATAGCCGAAAGAGAGGCCGGGCTGGGGTAAAAGAGAAGACATTGCAGATGAAGGTGTACACCAGCCCGGTAATGCAATATGACCCTACCATATTAGCAATGACAAAACGTAGAGGCCGCCGCCCCAGTGCACAAGTATCCGTATATGGCCACCCCATGTTGTGACTTTAAGCATACCCTCCGAAGTGTTGTTCTACCAAGAGAAAAAGGAGAAACGTACTCGCCCGCTTGCACCCTAAATCCTAGGAGCCGATAGCCCCGGCCTGATACGGTAGGGGTTGGTGGTAGAAATAAGCATACTTCACAAAGTGTTATATGGAAGAAGTGGCAGCGAGCCTCGACGGGGCTTGTAGGCAGCGGACCGGGGCTATGGGCAAAAAGAGATATGGGCCAGGTTTGGAGCTGAGAGGGGAGTAGCAAGAGCGTGCCCGGCCCATATATAAGCCCGTGACGGCTGAGGGAGAACGCTGGGCGGTATTCGTCACGGGCCCTCTATCCTTTCCCGTTCTCCATGGTAGGCACATAGCGCCTCCCCTGAGTTAAATAGCCGTAAAAGGTTGGTTAAACCTCCAAGACAAGAAGAAGGCCGGAGCCCCTGATATAAGACCCTGGCCCTCTTTTTTGCTCTCAAAGCCTCCTCTTGAGAAATAGCTTGTGAGAATAACGTTTATCATAAGCTTTTTCGTCTACGAGTCTGCCCCCCTATCCTAACAAACTCGAACGCTGCAGTGGTTCCTGCCACTTAGTAGGTTGACCCTCTGGGCAGCTCACAAAGCTATCCCT
>DASQSI010000136.1:0-9139 GCA_035642415.1 Rubrobacteraceae bacterium | reverse complement strand
TCGCCGAGCTCGGCTAGCACACGCTCGCACCTTCGCCGCCGCAAACCGTCAACCCCAAAAATGCTTAAGGAATGATGAAGTATGCGCTTATTTTGCACACTGTAGGTAACTACCCAACCTCATGCCGAGAGTGGAGGACGCTGCCGCCTTAGCGCTCGAAGAAGCGCTTTCGTAAGAATCTACTGCTGCCAAAAGCCTTCGATAACTCCAGCAGAGATTTTCGTTTTTCTACCATTTGCAGGACTTTCGTTAGCGCGCTCGGCAGGACTCGAACCTGCGACCTTCTGATTCGTAGTCAGACGCTCTGTCCGGCTGAGCTACGAGCGCGTGAGGCTTGCCTGTAGCCTGCATATGATACCGTCAGGGTGGCAAATGCTCAAGGCATGGGGGATCATATAGGGGAGCAGTAGGGAAGGTATACTTTACTTCTGAGGCTTCGAGGAGAAGTGTGAGAGGAAGCGGTTCTGTCGTCGTGAGCGCGTCCATTTTGCTTGTGATAGGGGACGACGAAGAGCGGTTGCGCCTTCGGCGGGCGCTTTCGGGGGAGGGGTGGAGGGTGATACCCGCAGGCTCCGCCGCCCAGGCGCGGCAGATGGCGACCCGGCAGAGTTTTGAGATCGCGGTCGTGGATAACCGGTTGCCTGACGAACGGGGGTTTCGAGTGGTCAGTGCTATAGGGGGACCCGGGGTTTCGACGGTAGCCTTGCTGCGGGACGAGGACACGATGGAGCGCATCGTGGGAATCGAGCTCGGCGCGGACTACTATATGCGCTCCCCAGTCAATCCGCGTGAGCTCGTGGCGCGAGTGAAGCAGATTTTGCGCAAGAGAGAGCGCATGGAAGAAGAGTCCTCCGGCCGGCTCTACGTCGGTGACCTCGAGATTGACCCCGATCTCGTTGAGGTGCGAAGGGGAGACCGCACGATAAGGCTCTCCCCTCGCGAGTTCAAGCTTCTCTACACTCTAGCCAAAAGCCCGGGCCGCGTCTTTCAGCGCGGCTCGCTTCTCAGACAGGTCTGGGGTGAGGATGAGTATATCGATGAGCGTACCGTAAATGTCTATGTCCAGCGCCTGCGTGCCAAGCTCGGTGGTAACCCTGACGAACCCGAGATCATAGAGACCGTTCGGGGGTTCGGCTACCGGCTGAGAAGGCCCGGTTAGGGACGCTTTGGCATCCTGCGGATAAGGGCGCCGCCCCGTATGGTCTCGCCGGGTCGGATATCGTAACCATGGCCTACGATGCAGTTTTCGAGGTACGCGTCGTCGCCCACGCTGGCGCCTGGGAGTAGGATGCTCCGCTTTATGGTGGCGCCGGGTCGTATCCAACAGTCTGTTCCAACGGTTACGTCTCCCGAAAGGGTAACGTCACGCCCGATCACAGCATCCCTTCCGACCACCGCATACCCCTCCAATACAGCCGATGGGTGGATCTGGGCGTTTTCCCCAACCCACAGGCTCTGGCCTCGCTTCTCTCCTGGCACCTTCACCCGCACCTTCCCCGAGAGTACGTCATATTGGGCCTGCCGGTACGCTTCCAACGTTCCCAGGTCCGACCAGTAGAAGTCCCCCTGGTAGCCGACAAACCTCTCCTTCGCTTCTAGCAGGCGCGGGAAGACGTCCCTGGCGAAATCATAGAAGGTGTCGTCGGGGATGTACGAAAGAGCTCTCGGCTCGAACACGTAGATGCCGGTGTTGGCTAGAGTGCTTATTGCTTCTTGCGGGTCCGGTTTCTCTTGGAAACCCAGGATGTCGCACTCTTTATTGACCTCGACCACTCCGAACTCCGAGGTGTCGTAGACCCGTCGGAGGGCTATGGTGGCCAAAGCACCCTTCTTCTTGTGGAAGGCGACGAGCTCTTTTATGTCCACATCGGTCAGGGCGTCGCCGCTGACGACGACGAAGGTTTCGCCGAAGTCGCTCTTCGACGCTACCTTGGCAAGGTGTTTAACGCCGCCGGCCGTGCCGGTCAGCTCCTCCTCTCTCACGAGATGGACGGACATGCCGTTTACGTGCGACTCCTCGCCGTAGGCGCCAAGGAGGGTGTCGGCGAGGTAATGAACGTTGACGTGGGCCTCGGTGATGCCGTGACGTGCGAGGAGGTCGAAGATGTGGCGGATGATAGGGGTGTTCGCGACCGGGGCCATGGGCTTCGGCATCTCGCCGGTGAGTGGGAAGAGTCTGGTCCCCTTGCCTGCCGCAAGCACTATCGCCCTCATGGAAGGCTGTCCTTTCCCGGCTCCGCCTCAGGCTGCAGAGGGTCACTGCATAAACTATATTCTCCCCGATGCATGCAGAAACTTTACAACGACTCTTCCCCGCCGCCAAGCTCAACGAACCCTTAAAGCGCTACACAGCTTGGAAGATTGGAGGTCCCGCCGACGCTCTCTTAGAGCCTTCGAGCATCGAAGAGCTGATCGAAGCCGTCGAGATCGCTCGTAAGCACGAGATCTCGGTGACGATCCTCGGTGGCGGCACCAACGTCCTCATCCTCGATGGCGGTATAAGAGGGCTCACCATAAGGCTTGCCCGCGCGCTCACAGATTCGAGCATAACCGGCACGAGCGTGCTCGCCGATGCAGGCGCTCTCTACCCTGTTTTGGCCAACACGACCGCTGCGCGCGGCCTCGCGGGCTTCGAGTTCGCGACGGGTATCCCGGGGACGGTCGGAGGCGCGGTGTACATGAACGCCGGGGCCTACGATGCCGAGACCCGTGAGATCTTGAGATGGGCCGATGTATATAAGCCGGAATCCGGGTTTATCGAGCGCTTATCGAATGCCGAGCTGGAGCTCTCTTACCGCCGTAGCGTGCTACACGACCACCCCGGTTGGATCGTGCTGCGTGCTGCGTACGACTTGAGGCCTGGAGACCCTCAGCAACTCAAGGCCCGCATTAAGGCGTTTCGCGCCAGACGCATAAACGGATCTCCAAACCGCCCAAGCTGCGGATCCACCTTCAAGCGTCCCAAAGACGACTTTCCGGGGCGGGTGATAGAGGCGGCGGGGCTAAAAGGGACAAGGATTGGGCAGATCGAGATCTCCCACGTCCACGCCAACTACTTCGTCAACCACGGCGGCGGCTCCTCAGAAGATGCCTTGAAGCTGATCGAAGTCGCCAGAAAGACCGTGCGCGCGAAGCTCGGTATCGAGTTGGAGATCGAGGTGCAAGTCCTGGGAGACCCTTAGCGGTCAGCAATAAGCTCTTGTCTGTTGACCGAACTTCTCGCTAGGAGACGATTCTCTATGTTCCCGCTTTGCCGTCGGGCCGCTTGCTACAAGCATTTAGCGAATGGCTGATTGCTGATCGTCTACCGCTTTCGGCGGCACCGGCCGCCGGAATAAATCTGGGATATCCCCGAGGTCGGTGTGAGTATCGCAGACGTCCAGCAAAGCTTGGGAGGTGCACTGGGCGGCGCTGATGACCTCGATGCGCAAGCCTTTCTCGCTTTGTAGATACTCGACGGGCTCGACGTAGTCGCCGTCGCCGGAGATGAGGACGTAGACATCAGCGTGGTCGGCGAGGCGCATCATGTCGACGACTATGCCCATGTCCCAGTCACCCTTGTGGAACACTGTGCGCTCTCCCTCGGGGGAGAGGGTCTCGTGGACGACGAGCGGCTTTGAGCGCACCTTGTAGCCAAACTTGTTTAGGTTGTAGACGAAGGGACGGACCGAGCCGGAGGTTTCGTCCGGCTCCTGCTTCTCGACGATGTAGAAGGTAGCGCGTAGGAGCTTGCGGTCCCCGACGGCGGTGGCGAGGAGGACGCCGTAGTCGAGGACGCCTTTGTAGTAGCTCTTTATAGAGTGGTAGAGGTTCGCCCCATCGACGAAGACTGCCACCTTCTCCCTGGTATCCGGATTTTTCACGGTTCCCACAACGCCGAAATGTTACCAAAAAGAAGCATGTAAAAGTCAAAGCCTGATGGTCGGCCGCGCGGGATAACCTCGTAGGATAACCTATATAATATGCTCGGGTCCCGAACGCTCTTAAGATAAGCTAAGCGTCGGAACTTGAGAATTTTTTGTAGAAGGTAGAGAATCTCACCGGTATGAACTTTAAAGCCAGCATAGATGAGCACGCCGACGCCTACTCGGTGGTTGCGGTGCGTGGTGAGGTGGACCTTCATACGGCCCCGAAGGTTCAGTACGCCATCGAACGCGGCTCGGAGGGTGTCACGGCCGTCGTCGTCGACATGAGCGGCATCGCGTTCATGGACTCGACTGCTCTCTCGACGCTGATGCGCGCCAAGGAGTCCTTGGAGGAGAAGGGGATCTCCCTCAGGCTCACCACTCCCTCAGGAGCCGTTGAGCGCATCTTCGCGGTGACGGGTTTCGAGGACTACTTCGATATCTACCCCTCCCGAGAGGCTGCCATTCCCCGTTAGGAGATGAGGGCGCCGTGATGGGCGTGCTTGCTCCACACCCTTCATAACCGTCTGGACGCTGGCTCCTTACATACTAGAATTTGATCGTGATGACCGAAGCTAAAAGCATCGATGTTCCCGAGCCTCTCATACGCCTCGGGCAGGCCTTCTCAGAGGCAGGACACGAGCTGTACCTGGTAGGAGGCTTCGTGCGGGACGCTTTAGGAGGAAGCACATCCCATGACGTGGATGCCACGACGGAAGCGCGGCCGGCAGCAATCAAGAAGCTTCTGAGGTTGAAGGCGAAGTATCTGTGGACGGTGGGGGAGAGGTTCGGGACGATAGGGGCGAGGGTCGGTTCCTACGACATCGAGGTCACGACGTACCGCTGCGATCTCTACACCGAGGGAAGCCGGCACCCGGAGGTGAGGTTCGGAACCAGCCTTATAGACGACCTGAGTCGCCGGGACTTCACGATCAACGCCGTCGCGGCTGACGCAAGAACTGGAGAAATACGTGACCTCTTCGACGGACGACGAGACCTTGAGTTCGGTGTGATCCGGGCGGTGGGGGACCCTCTGGACCGGATGCGTGATGACCCTTTGCGTATGCTGCGTGCGGTACGCTTCGAGACGACGCTGACGACTCCCGAAAAGCCATTCGCTATTACGCCTGATCTCGAGGCGGCGATCGAGGAGAACGCCCGCTGGCTTTCAAGCATCAGCGCCGAGCGTATCCGGGAGGAGTTCGAGAAGATACTCATCTCTGAGAACGTTGCCAGGGGGCTGCGCACCCTGGTGCGCCTCGGGCTGATGTCGTACGTCGTCCCCGAGTTCATGGAGACGGTGAACGTCGAACAGGAGCATGAGTTCCATCATAAGGATGTCTTCGAGCATACCTTGCTGGTAACGCAGAACATCGACGATGATTCGATCTTACGAAAAGCTGCCTTTTTTCACGACATTGGCAAACCTCGCACGCTCGCCTACGAGCACCGCTGCACTTACTGCGGAGCCAAGAGCGTTCTTTCGAACACCGGCAAGGGCAATTGCGAGCGCTGCGGTGGCCGGACGCTGCCGACAAAGGTACACTTCTATGGCCACGAGAACGTCGGCGCCGCCATCGCAAGGAAGGCGATGAAACGCCTCGCCTACCCGCAGGACGAGATCGATGCCGTTGCCCATCTGGTCTCGAACCATATGCGTCCCATGGGCTATGCTCTCGCGCGCGACCCGTGGAGCGACTCTGCCATAAGGCGCTTTATCCGGGACACGCACCTCTCGCATGGCGATAAGGAGCTCGCGAACGTTGACCTCCTTCTGGAGCTCGCCCGGGCGGACATTACTGGCAGCGCTCCCAGACGGCGGCGCATAGCCGAAGAGTCCTGGCGCAGCCTTGCGCACCGTGTAGAGGAGGTAAGGGCCGAGGACGCCATCGAGAAGCTCAAGAGCCCCCTCGACGGCAACCAGCTCATGCAGCACTTCGGACGCGGCCCGGGACGCTGGATCAAACACATAAAAGATTACTTGGAAAACGAGGTCGTCGAAGGCCGTCTCGGCAAAAACGACACCGAGACAGCCATTCAGCTTGCCGAAGATTACGCCCGCGAACGCCGCCTTTTTGAGGAGGGATAAACTCATGCAAAACTTCGACTCCCTCGTGCAAACAAACTGGCTCGAAGAGCACCTCCAGGATCCGGACGTCCGGATCGTGGATATCCGCGGTTACGTAAGGAAGAAGGACCTCGGAAACGGCCGGCAGGAAGCCCTATACGTCGCCGCGCGCGAGGAGTACGATGAAGCACATATTCCCGGTGCTGTGTATATCGACTGGACCCGCGACATCACCGATCCCGAGGACCCGGTCCCCGTACAGATCGCTCCGCCCAGCCGCTTCGCCACCCTCATGAGCTCTTTGGGCATAGGCGACGGGACACGCGTTGTCGTCTATGACCACACGGGAGGCCAGTTCGCCACCCGCCTATGGTGGGTGCTCACCTACTTCGGCCACGACCGCGTCTCTGTCCTCGACGGCGGCTGGAGGAAGTGGACCGCCGAAAAACGCCCTACCGCTGCCGACGTTCCCGCCCCTAAACCCGCCGTCTTCACCTCACGTCCGCGTCTCGGGTGGCGCGTCGACGCCGAAGAAGTGCTCCTCGGCAGCCATAAGGGCAACACTCTCATTCTCGACGCTCGCGACGAGGCCCAGTACACCGCCCGAGTGGCGCGGGGCCGCGGACGAGCAGGCCGCGTCCCGAGCGCCAGGCACCTTCACGCGGACGCCCTGCTGGACCCGGAGAGCGGAACATTCCGCTCAGACGAGGAGTTGGCGAAGAAGCTAAGCGAGGCCGGGGTGTCAAAGGACAAGGACGAGCCGATCATCGCCTACTGTAATGGAGGAGTCGCGGCAACGGTTCCGCTTTTCGTCTTGCACCGGTTCGGCTACAAGAACCTCGCCAACTACGATGGCTCCTGGAATGAGTGGGGGATAAGAGGGGATTTGCCCGCCGAAAGGTAAGACGCTCTCAAGCAGCATGCCTTTACTGCTTGGGCTTCCCCACGGTGGCTTCGCCTGCTTGTCGAGTCGGCTCTATACCGTGTCAGCGCACGTCCTCGAAATTCTCAAGGAAGGTCACCAGTGTCCTCTTGTGGACAACCGTGACGTGCTCCGATTAAGCTCAACCCAGAACGCTTTGTCCGCCTCACGTGAAATGCGGCACATAGGTCGTTCGCTTGCTCCTGCTGATCTGTTTTCGGCGGCGAGAAAGCCCTGGATAGGTCGATAATCGTTGTCTCGGTCGCCTCAACTACTCCGCAAACTCCATTAAGAAACGCGTCCCTCTCTTGCTGGTGGCCCAAGGATGAGCCTTGATGTCTTCTCAAGCAGCTCGTGAGGCTTTCATCTAGCTTCGGAGGGGAGTCTCTGAGCCTTTTGACGCAAGAGACTCCCCCCTTTAGAGACGGTTGAGGTAGGACTTGAGCGTCGAACGGCTGGCTGCGAACACTATGGCGGGCTCGCTCCTTAGAGACATCCCTCCTTGCGCACTCTGCTGCGTGGTACGCGGATCTACCGAGTAGGCTTTTGTGCGGTACTAATGCCTACTGGCGCAACATCTCACAGCAAGTTCCTGTCGATGGCTGCAGGCGCAGAGGAGAGCTGAGGGATGCTTATCCACCTCAACCACTGCTTGGCGAGAGGCTTGATCACTAGCACGCAAGTTAAGTTGTATTAAGGAAAGTGGAGAAAAACGGTGTTACGGAGAAAGAAACAGTACTTTGGCGTTGACAAACGGCATCAATGATGCGAAAATATTGATACAGAATTAGCACTCTCGGTAGGAGGTAGAGAAGTTGAAGAAGTTGGCACTATTAGGAGCTATAGTAGCCATGGTAGTGATGGCGGCCGCACCTGCTGTAGCGCAGGTCGGCCAAGGATTCTCGGAGAGGAGGGTCACGAGCGGCACTGCTTCGCCGAAGACGGAGGTCAGTAACAAGGGCAACAACGTCAACCTCTGCACGGAGCTGCTGCAAGCTGCCCAAACAGGCAACGTCGCCAACGAGCAGGGAGCTGTTCAGTATCAGTCTAAGGCTGATGACATAGACTTCTCTGGTAGCTCGGTTGAACTAACTCCTGCGGCGGTGGCAGAGTGCACGCAGACGATAGAGCAGGCAGCGGCTGCAGGACCTAAGGCAGAGGCTAAGGCTGGCAAGGCAGAGGCCAAGGGTGGCGAGGCCAAGGCTGGTGGTGCTGAGGCCAAGGCTGGTGGTGCTGAGGCCAAGGCTGGTGGTGCAGCGGCTAAGACGCTCCCGGCTACTGGTGGCCTTGATCCTGCCCCGCTGTTGGGTCTTAGCGCTGGTGCTCTGTTGGTCGCTGGTGGCCTCATCGCTCGCAGGATCACCCGGTAGAACAAATAGCTAGCGAATGTGAATTAGGGGGCGAGCCCTTGAAAGGGCCCGCCTCTCTTTTTGGTGTTCTCTTTGCTCTTGCGATTGGAGCCTTGCAAGTGGCGATTATGGAGCCCCGCAGAGCTTTCGCGGGCGCGAGCGTCCTAGCATCTGCTGCCCAGCCTACTAATCGCCTATACTGTATTAAGCAATTTTAAGAAAAGTAGAAAAAACTTGTGCTTCAGCGTTGACAGGTAGGGCGTCCGGTGAAAGAATGCTGCATAGTAACGGAAACCTATTTATAGGAGGTATAGAAGTTGAAGAAGTTGGTGCTGTTAGGTGCTTTAGTGGCGATGGTGGTGGTAGCCGCCGCCCCTGCTCTAGCGCAGGTCTCCCAGGAGCAGTCGGAGAGGAGGATTACCAGCGGTAAGTCTTCGCCATCGTTTAGCGTAAGCAACAAGGGCAACAACGCCAACCTGTGTCCAACGGGTCAGCAGGTAGGACAGACCGGACAGGTTGCCAACGAGCAGGGAGCTGTTCAGTATAAGTCTACGGCTGATGACATAGACTTCGCAGGCAGCTCGCTCACCATAACTCCGGATGAGTCGGCCACCTGCACGCAGACGATAGAGCAGGCAGCGGCTGCAGGACCTAAGGCAGAGGCTAAGGCTGGCAAGGCAGAGGCCAAGGGTGGCGAGGCCAAGGCAGGTGCCCCAGAGGCCAAGGCTGGTGGAGCAGAGGCCAAGGCCGGTGAGCTGCCGAAGACCGGTGGTATAGCTGGCACCGCTTCGTTGTTGGGTCTTGGTGCTGGTGCGCTGTTGGTGGCTGGTGGCCTCCTCGCTCGCAGGATCATCCGCTAAAGCCTAAGTTAGCAAAAGAAGTACTCAGTCGCGGG
>DASQSI010000135.1:0-15655 GCA_035642415.1 Rubrobacteraceae bacterium | reverse complement strand
CGGCTAACTGCTGGCCCATCTGCCTAGTGTCCTCTGCCTGGGTGCGAAGGTTCTCTATTACCCTGTTGAAGAACTCCTGGGTAAGCTGAGCGTTGTGCTCCTGGACGTTCACGCCCAGATCCGCTGCCGCTCTAGAGGACTGAATGAGGGCATCGGGAGAACTCCCGAGCTGCCTCGTTTATCTCCGTTGTTGCTCTTGCTCGTCGATTAGCTTGTATGCACTCCTTCCTTCTACGCCCCAGCGGTGGTGTTCTACCTCTCCGCTAAGCTGCGGATCTAGACATCGATTTCTAGAGGTGTAAAACATCTCCACCCTCAGCAACTATGGGGTAAGTGTTACTCGCTCGGTAAGCAGATGGAAGCCCTACACGCGATTCTCCCAAGGAGAAGCACCAAGTCTACAAGACCCTTAGAATGAAGGTCCTTGTAAGGATAAAAGGAAGGGTGGCGGTGGAGTTATTCTCTGGTCGTATGTTGGGTTCTGTTGCCGGCTCTATCAACACGAAGGACTTATGCTCATAGATTCGCACACGCACCTGCTCCGGTTGGAGATCCCGCCGGAAGCGGCTGTGGAGGAAGCTGTAGAAGCGGGGGTGCTCACCGTCGTCAACGTGGGAACGGACGTGGAGGACTCGCGGAAGGGGGCGGCGCTCGCGGCGGCATTACCGAGCGTGTACTCGTCGGCGGGAATCCATCCGCACAACGCAGGAACGTACACGGCGCCGGATCTGGAGGCCCTGGCGGAGCTTTCCGAGTCGCCAGGTATAGTGGCCTTGGGCGAGGTGGGACTAGACTACTACCGGGGAGATTGGTCGGCGGAGATCCAGAAGGCGCTCTTCGAGGATGTGATCTCGCTTGCCAACGATACACGCCTCCCCCTGATCATCCACTCTAGGGAGGCATTCGCCGACACGATGGCCTGCCTGGGGCGCGCCTTGGTCCCAATCGTGTTGCACTGCTTTGAGGGTGGGGAGCGGGAGGCGCGAGAGGCAGTCGAACGTGGTTACTATCTGGGGCTCGCCGGGAACATAACGTACAAGAATAGCCGGACGGCGCAAGTTCTTGAGATGCTCGACCCAGAGCGTCTCCTCGTCGAGACGGACGCCCCTTACCTGAGCCCGCAGGCGGTGCGCTCAAAGAAGAACGAGCCGAAGTACGTAGTCCACACTGCCCGCTTCGCGGCCGAGCGCATCGGTATGGAGGAAGAGAGGTTCGCCACTCTCACCAGCCGCAACGCCAGCAAGGTCTTTGGGCTGCCGCTGAGGATTTAGCGCCTGCGTTGGACCGGTCAGAACCTCGCCTCCCCAAGAAACGCCTCGGCCAGCACTTCCTCGAAGACCCAAACATCGCTCGCATCGTCGCTCGGGATGTTACCGAAGAGGACGTCGTCCTCGAAGTGGGCCCAGGTCGCGGCGCGCTGACCGTCATCCTCGCCGAAGGAGCGAAACTTGTCCACGCCCTCGAACTCGACCCGGACGTGCTGCCGACCCTACAAGCTGCGCTAAAACCGCACGGAAACGTCCTCATTCACGAAGGAGACGCCCTAGCCTTTGACTATGGCAGGCTAGACCCGCGCCCGAACAAGCTCGTCGCCAACCTCCCCTACAACGTTGCCTCGACGCTTGTGTTGAAGTTGTTGGAAGAGGTGCATTTTCTTATGGAGCTACGCTTTATGGTGCAGTTAGAGGTGGCCAAGAGGATGGCCGCAAATAGAACGACCAAGGACTACGGAGCCTACACGGTCCTCATACAGCTCCTGGCACGGGTGCACATTGAGCACAAGGTCTCGCCCCACGTCTTTGACCCGCCCCCTAGGGTGTGGTCGGCTATTGTGGCGGTGGAGCGGCGGGAGTTTCCAAAGAACTACGAGCGCGTGAAGGAGCTGGTGCTCGCTGCTTTTAGGAGTCGCCGCAAACGGCTCGTAAATAACCTGCCGGAGGCACTGCGAGGGGAAGCGCTGGACGCTTTGCACGCTATTGGCCAAGGGCCGGACGCACGCGCCGAGGAGCTGAGGCCTGAAGATTTCGTAGCGCTCTCGCGGCTGCTTTCGGGGGCGGGTTGACGAAGGTATTTCTGCGGGCGTTCGCTAAGGTGAACTATGCCCTCGAGGTACGCAGGAAGCGTGAGGATGGGTACCACGAGATTTCGACCGTCATGCAGAGTGTCTCGTTGGCCGACGAGGTAGAGATCGAATACGCTGGGGAGGGCTTCGAGCTCACGGTTCAGCCGGAAGGCGCCGAGGTCGGACCGCCTAGGGAGAACACGGTTTATAAGGCCCAGAAGATGCTCGGGGAACTTGTTGGCTTCAGGGCTCCGGTGAAGGTGCGTCTCCGCAAGCGGATCCCCACCGGAGCCGGGCTCGGGGGCGGCTCGGCTGATGCGGCGGCTATGCTTGTGGGTTTGAATGAGCTCTTCGGACTGGACTTGAGCGCCATTCAGCTGCGGGAAGTGGGCCTGCGAGTAGGTGCGGACGTACCGTTTTGCCTCTCGGGCGGCACGGCGCTCGGGGAGGGCGTAGGTGAGGTTCTCAAGCCCCTTTCGGGACCGCCTCCCCACTATTTGGTCCTCATCAAGCCGGCTGCTAGCTCGTCGACGGCCCGGATCTACCACGCTTACGACGAGCATCCGAAGACGGCGGCGCCGTCCGTCGCCCCGGTAATCGATGCCTTGCGGGTGGGCGACCTCGGCTCGCTCGCTCGCTCTTTAGGCAACGACCTCGCACCGGTGACTAAGAGTCTCGTGCCTGAGGTAAAGGCGCTGGAAGAAGAGCTACAGCGCGCGGGCGCTTTGGGGGCCTCGATGAGCGGGAGCGGTACGGCCGTTTTTGGCGTCTTCTGCACCGAAGTGGAAGCGCGAGGCGCGGCGAATGGACTGCTGGCGCCCTTTGTGAGGGTTTGCGAACCGGTGCTCTATGGGGTAGAGCTTCTGTAAGGTGGCGGTTCCGTCCTGCATACCATGACGGTCACAAGTAGCTTCGGTATAATCGCGGCGTTGCCCACGGTGTCCTAGAAACGAAGAGCGAGGGACGGCGTTCGCGTTGGGGCGTAGCCAAGCGGCAAGGCACCGGGTTTTGGTCCCGGGATCGCAGGTTCGAATCCTGCCGCCCCAGCCCGAGAAGGCGTACGGTCGCGTCAACGGTGGAGTAATTTGAAGGAGTTGTAAAGCCCATGCCTTACGAGGAAACCTCGCCCATATTTGCCGCCGTCCTGGCGGCTGGCAAGGGCACCCGGATGAAGTCTAACCGAGCCAAGGTACTACACACGATCTGCGGCGTGCCGATGGTGAACTACGCAATCGCCGCGCTTAAGCCTATAGAGCCGCAAAGAACCTTGGTTGTCGTAGGCCACCAGGCTGACGAGGTGAAGGCGGTCCTGCCACCTACGGTCGAGCCCGTCTTGCAAAAACAACAGATCGGTACCGGAGACGCCGTACGCGTGGCGCTTGAAGCCATAGAGGAAGATGAAGGCACTCTCCTCGTCGTGAACGGCGATGGTCCCCTCATCTCGCATCGCACGCTCGCCGAGCTTCTTGAGCGTCACCGTTCGGCGGGGGTGGGGGCGACGGTGCTGGTGGCGGAGCTCGACGACGCGACGGGCCTGGGCCGGGTGATGGAGGACGCAGGGGTGGTGCGGATCGTCGAGGAGAGGGACGCGACGGAGGCGGAGAAGCAGATACGTCTCGTCAACCTCGGACTCTACGCGTTCGAGCTCAAGGAGATTCGACGAGCGCTTGCGCTCGTCCTTGTGGAGAACGTCCAGGGCGAGTTTTACCTCACCGACGCCCTGGAGGTTATCGGCAGGAGAAGCCGGGCCGTGACCTACCGTGTCAAAAACCCCGAAGAGGCGAACCTGGTCAACGACCGGGCACATCTGGCTCTGGCTGAGGAGATCCTGCGGCGACGCATCCTCGACGAGCATATGAGGGAGGGGGTAACGGTCCGAGACCCGGCCAGCACGCATATAGAGGCTTCGGTAGAGATCGGGCGTGACACGGTCGTCTTGCCGGGGACGTTCTTGCGCGGGGGGACGAGAATAGGTTCCGATTGCGTGATCGGACCGTCAACCGACCTGCTCGACACGGTGGTAGACGATGGTGCGCTTGTTGAGCACTCGGTCGGACGGGGGGCTGTGGTGGGCGCCGGCGCAACCGTGGGGCCATATGCATACTTGAGGCCGGGAACGGTGCTTGGGGAAGCTTCAAAGGTTGGGGCCTATTGCGAGGTCAAGAACACGTGGGTCGGGACGGGGAGCAAGGTGCCGCACCTCTCTTACGTTGGGGACACGGAGATCGGCGAAGAAGCGAACCTGGGGGCGGGTACGATCACGGCCAACTACGACGGGAAGAACAAGCACCGCACCACCATAAAGGACGGCGTTTTCACAGGGATCAACACGAACTTGATCGCGCCGGTAATCATCGGCGAGAACGCTTACCTGGGGGCCGGGAGCGTGGTGAACAAGGACATACCACCAGGCAAGCTCGCGGTAGGAATGCCGGCGCGGGTAATCGGAGACGCCTCGGAAAAGGTGCCTGAGGAGGGGAAGAAGGATGGCGACGAACGGCGGCGGGCAGGGACGGAGGAATAATTCGTATGATGCGCGATGGCCATTTAGAACTCACAGCGGAGAAGCGACTGTTGCTTTTCAGCGGCTCAGGCTACCCCGAGCTCGCCGAGAAGATAGCCGAACGGCTGGACATCAGCCTTGGCGAGGTCGAGCTTACCCAGTTCTCAGGTGGGGAGATGTATGCCCGCTACGAACAGAGCATCAGGGGTGCGGACGCGTTCATCGTCCAGTCTTTAGGCGAGCCGGTGAACGAGAACCTCATGGAGCTTCTCATCATGATCGACGCGGCCCAGCGGGCCTCGGCGGAGAACATCGTGGCGGTCATCCCCTGGTTCGCTTACTCACGTCAGGATAGGAAGACCAAGCCTCGCGAGCCAATAACAGCGCGGCTGGTGGCAAACATGATCCAGGTCGCCGGGGCCGGGAGGGTGATGACGATGGACCTGCACGTCGGCCAGATCGAAGGCTTCTTCAGCTTCCCTGTAGACCATTTGACCGCTATGCACACGTTTGTGGATCACTTTGTCGGGCAGGGCTTCCGGGATGCCGAGGACGCGGTGGTCGTCGCCCCAGACACCGGGGAGGTGAAGGTAGCCAAGCGCCTGGCAGACCACCTGGGGTTGCCGTGGGCCATCGTCAACAAGCTCAGGCGCCAGCCGGGACAATCGGAGGTCACGCACGTTATCGGCGAGGTGGCCGGCCGACGCGCCATAATGATAGACGACATAATTGACACCGGCGGAACCACCGTGGGGGCGGCCGAGAGCCTCATCGAAGAGGGTGCAACTGAGGTGCACGCGGCGGCGACCCATCCGGTCTTCTCCGGCCCGGCGTACGAGCGGATCGAGGAGTCGCCGATAAAGGAGGTCGTCGTCACCGATACCCTACCTTTGAAGAGGGGCGAGCCGCACGATAAGATACGCGTGCTTACGATCGCCCCGCTCCTCGCCAACACCATCCGGAATGTTTTTTCTGAGGAGTCGGTAAGCGAGGTCTTTATGGGCGAGAACCAGCTTTTCTAGCGAACATCAGGAGTTAAGAGATGGCAGAAAACGTAAGCTTGCAGGGGGAGAAGCGCGAGGGGCGCGGCAAAAACGACGCCCGGCGTCTGAGGGCGCAGGGCATGGTACCGGCAGTCCTCTACGGCGACGGGGAGGGCAGGAGCATGGTACTCGTGGTCCCGGCGAAGGTGGTGAACTATACTCTAACGCATATCGGCGACAACGCGCTTTACAATCTGAAGCTCAACGACCGCGACGACCTTACGGCCCGTGTTGTGGATGTGCAGCGCAACCCGGTCACGGGTGAGCTTATGCACGTGGACTTCGCACCGGTGAACATGCGCGAGCGCATCGTGGTGACGGTGCCGCTGACGCTCACCGGCGAGGCTCCGGGGGTCGTGGAGGGCGGCGTTCTGGATCAGGTGACCTACGAGGTTGAGATCGAATCCCTACCGGGTGATATCCCTCAGGAGGTGACGCTCGACGTCTCGAACCTCGGGTTGAATGAGAACCTCACCCTCGCCGACGTCTCGCTCTCCGAGGACATAACCCTCGTCTCCGACCCGGAGGTGGTCGCCGCGACCGTTACGCCGCCGACCGAGATAACCGAGGAAGAGATAGAAGCCGCCGGCATTATCGAGGAGCCGTCCGAGGTGGAGGCTGGGGAGGCCAGGGTTGAAGAGGAGACCGAAGGGGTTCCTGCCGAGGAGAGGGAGACGGGCCCGGCAGGACAGAATCTCCAACCTTAGACTGTCGCGCCTCTTTGGCGCCCGCTCAGGCGAGGAGCGGCCCGATAAGGAGCCTACCGGAGAAACCACTGTGAGGACGCCCGTCGTCGTGGGTCTCGGTAACCCTGGCCGCTCCTACGAGCGTACACGTCACAACATCGGCTTCCTCGTCGCCGACGAGATCGCTCGCCGCCACGGCGGCTCCTGGCGCGCGAGGAAGAAGGCCGAGGCCACCCCAGTTAGCCTTGATCTCAAGAACGTCACGCTAGTCAAGCCCATGACGTATATGAACAATTCGGGTGCGGCGCTGGCAGGGTATGAGGCCGCACAGCTCATCGTCGTACATGACGATCTGGATCTCGAGGGGGGTACCGTACGGGTGAAGGTCGGCGGTGGAGCGGGCGGTCATAACGGTCTCCGATCCATCATCCAGCATCTCGGCAACGACTTCGTCCGGGTGCGTATAGGTATCGGACGCCCGCCGGCTGGCGTCGTCCCTGTGGACTACGTGCTGGGTCGCATGGACGAAGTGGTCAAAGAGGCCGTGACTCGGGCAGCCGATGCGGTCGAGACCGTGATAGAGTCCGGCCCCGAAGCTGCCATGAACCGCTTCAACGTGCGGGCATGAGAAAGCAGCGCTCGGCGGTCGCGTGGGGTAGAGGCTCATCTGGGTGCGGCGGAAGAGGGCGAGGAGCTTGCCGCTATAGGCGCCGATGACGGTAGCGTCCCATACCTGGGTTTGTGTGCTTGCTATGGGCATCTTCGCTTCACGCTCTATGGCGTCTGCGCGTTTGGTGCCAAAGAAGTTGCCCTTCAACTCGATTGTGGTGAAGCTCTCTGTACCCTCGGGCAGGGTAGGAAGGTGCTGTAGTCACAGGAGGCGTCGGCGAGCGCGATGACCGTCGCTGCGTGGAGGTAGCCTCTAGGGGCCATTCGGCTAGTCCCGAAGATCTAACTCTCTAATCGTACTTTCTCTGCTTTGGGTATCTCGATGCCGATAAGGTTTAGCGATGTTCGATCCTCCGCTTGTTTAGCTTCTCCAGAAGTGACGTCTTTCGTGCCTCCTATGTGTGAAAGATGACTTGTATTCTCCCAGAGGAGCGCCCCGGTGCAAAAGAACGGAGGTAGACTGGCGCCATACGACGAGGCTCTTTTGTTATATGGTCCCGGCTGGAGTGGATGGTCTCACGTTAAAGAGCCCAGAAGGGCGTTAGAATCTGCCGGTGCCTAACAGAACAACAAAGTACTTGCACGCGCCCCGCAGGGCGCGAGCTTATCTCGCGGCCAACGCCAGATGTCCGGTGCTGCTTCTCTCTGCGACCGAGGAAGACGCCGAACGCTACGCGAAGGATGCTCGAGTTTTTACGGACGAACTCGTAGTTCACCTCCCCTCGCGTGGCGTCCTTTACGGCGATGTGTTCGGCCCACCTGTGGTGCGCGTCGGAGAGCGCCAGAGGGCCCTTCACTCTCTTTCACAGGCTAGGATCGTGGTCGCGGGGCCTCTGGCGACGAAAGAGAAGACGCCGCTCTATGCGCCTATACGTTTGGAGAGTGGAACAGAGATCGGGCTAGACGACTATCTCTCGCGGCTGGTGTCTTTAGGTTACGAGAGAGTAGATCGGATCAGCCGTCATGGAGAGTTCGCGGTGCGCGGGGGGATAGTGGACGTCTTCCCCAGTACCCGGCGTTCGCCGGTACGCATCGAGTGGTGGGGTGACGAGGTCGAGAGCATTCGCGCCGTCTCTTTAGCGACCCAAAGGGTGGTGCGAGAGCTGGAAGGCGTTACAATCTACGCCGCTAGGGAGGGGGATCTGGCGGCGTTGGCTGCGAGTAGCGACGAGGGCTTCCTGGAAGAGGCGCGGCGAGGCGTGCATGTGCCGGGGTTGGACCGATTGCTCCTCGGTTTGGGCCCCGTAACGGTGCGGGATCTCTTGCCAGAAGACATTGAAGTATGGGTGGAGGAGCCTGCTGAGGGGTTGTCCGAAGACGTCGTCTTCGAGCTCTACGACGATCTCCCGGAGCCCGACGTCCGTTTCGTCACGACCACCAGCGAAGCTGCCGAGGTCGTCTCGGCGGCGCCGGTGGTGGCGCCTTCATCCACTATCCGGGAAGCCGCCCGGAAGCTTTCCGTGCTCGTAGACGAGGGTTTGCGCGTCTTTGTAGCCTGCTCTTCGGCGGGCGAGGCAAAGCGCACCGTTTATGCGTTTGGGGAGATCGGACGTGCGGTTGAAGAAGCTACGGTCGTGGATATGGCGCTCCCTCCCGGCATCTATGCGGTGCCTAAGGAGATCGAGGAGGGGTTCTCTTACCCAGCCGAGGATGTTGCGGTACTTCGTCGGGATACTCTCTTCGGCCGGCGGCGGACCAAGGCCGCCAGGGGGGCTGGGGCCCCTTCGGGCGCCTCTTTCGCGGATCTCAAGAGTGGAGACCTTGTGGTGCACCAGACGCAAGGCATCGGGCGCTTTGAGAGGCTCGTTTCAAAGGAGGTACTCGGGGCGACGCGAGACTATATGCAGGTCAGTTACCGGGACGGCGACACGCTCTTTGTGCCCTACGAGCAGATGGAGCTCCTTCACAAGTACGTGGGGGATGGTGAGAGGATGCGTCTCGACAAGCTCGGCGGTTCCTCTTGGGCGGCTGTCACGGACAGGGTCCGAAAGCGGGTCAAGGCTTTGGCCGGGGAGCTCTTGCGGGTGCAGGCCGCGCGCGCGAGCGCAAAAGGGTTCGCTTTCTCCGAAGACTCCGAGTGGGAGGTGGAGCTCGAGGAGAGCTTCCCTTACCAGGAGACCCCGGACCAGGCGGCGGCCATCGCCGCCGTCAAGGCGGACATGCTGAGCCCGCGACCGATGGATCGCCTGGTGTGTGGGGACGTAGGCTTCGGCAAGACCGAGGTTGCCGTACGGGCAGCGTTTAAGGCAGCGCTCGCCGGCAAGCAGGTCATGATGCTCGCGCCGACCACTATCCTCGTTCAGCAGCACTACAGGACCTTCAAGGAACGGTTGGGTAGGTTCGCCGTGAGGGTCGAGAGCCTCTCGCGCTTCTTGACTCCTTCCGAGAGGGAGCGGATCTTGAGGGGCTTCGCCGACGGCGAGGTGGATATACTCATAGGGACACACGCCATCTTAGGAGTGGAGGTGCGCCCCAAAGGGCTCGGACTTGTGATCGTGGACGAGGAGCAGCGCTTTGGCGTGCGGCACAAAGAACGCCTTAAGGAGCTCGAGGCTTCCGTAGACCTTTTGACGCTCACCGCGACGCCGATACCGCGTACGATGCAGATGACCCTAGCTTCTCTAAGGGATATTAGCGTGATCGAAACGCCTCCCACCGGAAGGCGGAGCATCCTAACCCACGTTGGTCCCTACGATGAGGATCTCGTGGCCAGGGCTATTGACAAGGAGACCCATAGAGGAGGACAGGTCTTTTTCGTCCATAACCGGGTCGAGAGCATAGACGAGGCCGCAGAAAAGCTGCGTGCGCTTATGCCCCACGTACGCTTCGCGATAGCGCATGGACAGATGTCCGAGCGGGCTCTGGAGGATGTGATGCGGCGCTTTCTCGACCGGGAGGTCGACGTTCTGGTCACCACGACGATCGTCGAGAGCGGCCTCGACGTGGCCACAGCTAACACCCTGATCGTAGAGCGCGCCGATGCGATGGGCCTCGCGCAGCTTTACCAGCTCAGGGGTAGAATCGGTCGCTCGACCGAGCAGGCCTACGCGTACCTCTTCGCCCCTCTCGGTGCAACCCTAGAGTCCCAGAAACGTCTCGAAGCGCTCATGGACTTCACGGAGCTCGGGAGCGGGTTCGCGATCGCGATGCGGGATCTGGAGATCCGGGGCGCCGGGAACCTGTTGGGCTCGGAGCAATCAGGGCACATCGCAGCGGTGGGCTTCGAGATGTACTTGAGGCTCCTCGAAGAGGCGGTTGCTGTCGCGGAGGGAAACCCGGTGGAGGAAGAGGCTGCGGCGCCGGTGATCGTGGAGCTTGCTCTCGATGCCTACCTGCCCGTTGATTATGTCCAGGACGAGGTCGAGCGTGTAGATCTCTACCGTCGGGCTTCTGGCGTCTATACGCTTGTGGAGCTTGACGATCTGGCCGAGGAGCTCGCCGAGCGTTTTGGAGAACTCCCCGAACCGGCCCTGAACTTAATAGGCCTCTCTCGCATAAAGATTCTTGCTCGCAAGGTGGGTGTTACGGCGGTGAATTACCGTTCGGGTGCATTGAGCCTCACCGGCGTTACCGCATCGGAGGCAGCGCTCACCCTTATCTACGAGGCAACCGGGGGCGTGGTCGGTGGCCGAGAGGGCCGCATCACGGTGCGCGGCTCAACCTTGGCCCCACTAGAGCTTGCCGAGAAGTCCCTCCGGGCTTTAACACGGTCAGCATTCAACTATCAGTTACCAGCAAGGTCACGAGGACCGAGGGGTTAGACCGAAGGCCGCTCGCCCTTCATCTCGTGCCTCCGGCTTCCGCCTACCGCGTCAAAGCGGACGGCTGGTAGCTAAATGCTATAATCGCGCTCGATCATCTTGAGCAGCTTCTTTTCCGCAAGGACAGTTTTCGTTTGGGGTTTTGCGGCGCTGACCCTCTTCCTCTTGGTGGGGTGCAGCCCGGCGGCGCCTGCTTCCCAGATAGACTCTGGAGCACGGAAGGTCATCATCTTTGAGGGTGGCGACGTAACCGAGGGCGAGGTGCAGGAGGGGGTCGAGAGGCTGCGGGCCGCTACGAGCGCTGCTTCTGGAGGGGCAGCTCCCGAAGCCAAGCCGGGTTCACCGGAGTTTGAAGCCGCCAAAAGGCAGGTCGTGCCGCAGCTTTTGACCCTGAACCTGGCTAAGGCTTACGCTCAGGAGAACGGCATCAAGGTGTCCGACAAAGAGGTGCAGCAGGAGGTTGACCAGACCAAGGAGGAAATCGCCCAGCAGGCCGAGGCGGTAGGGCGGGGAGGAGATTCCGAGACGCTTTTCCAGGAAGCCCTCAAGCAGTTCGGCTACTCGCAGAGCTCGTTTCAGGAGGAGGTCCGGAGAAGCCTTCTCGTCCAGAAGGTCCAGGATCAGGCCGTAGGCGAGTTCAAGCCGACGGAGAAGGAGGTCGAGGACTTTTACCAAGAGAACAAAGAAACTCGGTTCACGACCCCCGAGCAGCGGTGCATAAGGCACATACTTTTTACCCAGGACCAGGAGGATAAGGCCCAAAACGTCAAACGCGAACTCGAAAACGGGGGCGACTTCAAAGAGCTAGCTCGCGAGAATTCGCAGGACCCGGTGAGCAAGGAAAACGGGGGCGACTTGGGGTGTCAGGCAAAAGGGGCCTTCGTCCCTGAGTTCGACCAGGCTGCGTTCAATGCAAAAGAAGGAGAGATCGTAGGCCCAGTCAAGACCGAGTTCGGGTACCATATCCTCGAGGTTACGCAGATCCGACCCGAAAAGGAGAGGCCTTTAGAAGAGGTTCGCTCCGATATCGAGGAGCAGCTCTCCCGGCAGCGGCAGGCTGTAGAATTCGATGCCTGGGTTAGTGATCAGCTTGAGAAGCGGGATGTTAAGTATCTTCCCGGCTACAACCCTACCGCAACCCCATCCAGCATCCCCGGAGGGGCCCTTCCCGAAGGGAAAGCTCCCGGAGAAGAAGCCACTCCCCAGGGTAAAGCCAAGGAGTAACCTGGGTAGATAGTTCAGAACCTGCCTAACGGCGGCGTAGTAGCGCTGCGAGTCATAAAGGCGTAGAGTTACAGGGTGCAAATAACACCTTAGAGAGCCCTAGGCATCGGACGATCCGGGAAGGCTGGTGCTGATGACGGAGATCGTTGCAGTCCACGGGCGGGAGATTCTGGACTCCCGAGGCAACCCGACGGTGGAGGTTGAGATCGCGACGGTGAGCGGTTTCGTGGGGCGGGCGTCGGTGCCTTCGGGAGCTTCGACGGGCCAAAATGAGGCGGTCGAGCTCAGGGACGACGAGGACCGCTACCTCGGCAAGGGGGTACTCGGGGCGGTCGAGAACGTCAACACGGAGCTCGCCGAGGTTGTATCGGGGATGGACGTCACCGATGGGCGAGCGCTGGACAGGGCCATGATCGAAGCCGACGGCACCAGGAACAGAGAGCGTCTCGGAGCCAACGCTATCCTCGGGGTTTCTTTGGCGGCGGCTAAAGCGGCGGCCGAATCGGCAGGGCTGCCGCTCTTTCGCTATTTGGGCGGCCCCGGGGCTTACACGCTGCCGGTCCCGTGCGCGAACATCCTCAACGGCGGTGCCCACGCCGCCAACAACCTGGACTTCCAGGAGTTCATGGTCGTGCCGGTCGGCTTTTGGAGCTTTGCCGAGGCGTTACGCGCGGTCGCCGAGGTTTATCAGTACTTGAGGAAGCTCCTCTTCGAAAAGGGGCTTTCGGGCGGTATCGGCGATGAGGGAGGCTTTGCTCCCGACCTCGACGATAACGGGTCGGCGCTCGCGCTCATGACAGAGGCTGTAGAGAGGAGCGGGTACTCTCTAGGCGAGCAGGTGGCGTTCGCTTTGGACCCCGCGGCCTCCGAGTTTTACGAGAACGGCTCCTACGAGCTTGCGGGAGAGGGGAGAAGCCTTTCTCGCGACGAAATGGTTGAGTACTATCTCAGGCTCGTGGATGAGTATCCCCTCTTGAGCATCGAGGACGGCCTTGCCGAGGAGGATTGGGAGGGTTGGTCGTTGCTCACCAAGGAGCTTGGGGAGAAAGTGCAGCTCGTGGGGGATGATCTCTTCGTAACCAACCCGAAAATACTGACCCAGGGCATAGAAGCCGGGATAGGAAACTCCATACTCATCAAGGTGAACCAGATCGGCACGCTTTCGGAGACGTTCGAGACGATAGATCTAGCGCACAAGTCGGGGTACACGACCATGATTAGCCACCGCAGTGGGGAGACCGAGGATACAACGATCTCGGATCTGGCCGTCGCGGTGAACGCTGGGCAGATAAAGCCTGGGGCACCCGCCCGCGGGGAGCGCATCGCGAAGTATAACCAGCTACTCCGGATAGAGGAGGCTTTAGGGAACGCAGCGTACTACCCGGGGAGGGAGGCGTTCAATCCTCGACGAGGAAAGACGTGAGCGTGGAGCGCCGGACGAAGATAGTCGCCACGTTGGGCCCCGCAACCTCAACGGAGGATACGATCCGGGAGCTGTTGCACTCCGGGGTAAACGTAACGCGCCTGAACTTCAGCCACGGCGAGCACGAGGGGCACCTGAAGAACGCCCGCTTCGTGCGCGAGGCGGCGGAGTCCTTAGGGCGCAATGTGGCGGTAATGCAAGACATACAGGGCCCGAAGATAAGGATCGGCGAGGTCGTCGGCGACACGGAGCTTGTCGAAGGGAACCGGGTGGCTATAGCGCCGGGAGATTTTTTGGGCGATGCGAGTCGGCTTTCGACTTCCTACGAACGTATCACTTACGACGTCGAGCCCGGCCATCGCATCCTCATGGATGATGGGCTTTTGCAGTTAAAAGCCGAGGAGGTCGAGGACGGAGAAGTTATCTGCAGGGTCGTAACTGGCGGCCCGATTTCCTCACACAAGGGCATGAACTTTCCGGACTCTTTGCTCTCCATCGAGGGTCTCACCTCCAAAGACCTTGAGGATCTACGCTTCGGGATGGAGGAGCTCGAGCCGGACTGGGTTGCAGCTTCTTTTGTCCGTTCCGGCAAAGAGGTCAGGGAGGTCAAGGAGCGCATAAAGGAGTTTGGTGGGAACAACATCCCGGTGATCTCCAAGATAGAGAAGCATGAGGCGATAGACGACATCGAAAGCATATTGCGGGCCTCTGATGGCATTATGGTAGCCCGCGGGGACCTCGCCGTAGAACTCTCGGCCGAGCGGGTGCCAATAGAGCAGAAGCGCATCGTGGCCCGCTGTAGGCGCTTGGGCAAGCCGGTCATCGTCGCCACCCAGATGCTGGAGTCCATGATCCGGAACCCACGGCCCACCCGCGCCGAGGTCTCGGACGTGGCCAATGCCATCTTTGACCGGGCCGATGCGGTGATGCTCTCGGGCGAGACCGCGGTTGGACGCCACCCGATGCAAAGCGTCAGGGAGATGGACCGGATCTGCCGGGCCGCCGAGGAGGCCATAAATTATGGGGGGGACATAGTTTCTTACACCGCATGGGGTCGTGGCGACCGCTATGATGCCTTGACACACGCCGCCTGCGAGCTCGCCGAGGATCTCGACCTCGATGCCATCATCACTGCTACTCAGAGCGGGCTCTCGTGTATCAGGGTCGCGCGTTTTCGACCTCCAAACAAGATCCTCGCCGTGAGCCCGGAAGAGTCGACGGTCAGGATGCTCGCGATGGTTTGGGGGGTCGATGCCATATACGGCGAGCAGAGCGGCGATATCGAGGAGCGCTACGATGAGGCGGTAAAAGCTATTCGGGAGTCCGAGCTTATTAAGAAGGGAGACAAGGTCATCATCACCGGCGGCTCGACGAGCACCAGGCCGGGGTCGACGAACATGTTGAAGCTGCATACGATAGGCGAAGAAGAGTAACCTTTTTCATGGGCCTGTCTCGACCGCTCAAGGTGGTCCTGTACGCGGCCTTTATCGGGCTCCTGTTAGCCTCCTATGTAACCCCTCTCCAGCAAATCCTCGAAGACAAGAGCCGCATCAGCACCCTGCAGGCGGACCTTGAGGGGATGGAGAAGGACAACGCCGCCAAGAAGCGGCTCACAGAAGAACTCGAAACCGACGGCGGGGTCGAGCGTGCTGCTCGTGAGCGCTACGGCATGATAAAACCCGGTGAGAAGGTGTATATCGTCCCGGACGAAAGACAGACGGAACATTGAATGACCATAAGACCGTGGCGCTTCAGCTTGGACGCGAGCCTGTAGCCTTCCGTGTAGCCGCTCGCTGCCCGGCTGGCCTCCCTAGCGTCATAGAGAATGAGTGCCGCCTTGAGATGCCTACAAGCTTCTGGATCACCTGCCCTACCCTTCGGGCGGCTATCTCCCGGGTCGAAGGTGCAGGCGGCGTCCGCGCAGCTCAGGAAGAGGTTGGCGCAGAAGCGGTGGACCAGATCCACGCGCGGCACCTCGCCAGCTACGGCTCCCGGGTCGCCGGCGTCGGTGAGCCTGGGGGCCGCATCAAATGCCTCCATGCCTTCACCGCCCTCCACCTCGCGGGTGCTTTGCCCAACCTGGTCGCCGAGTGGACCCTTGCCCGCCTGGAAAACCCCTACGCCGACCCCGCCCGTTGCCCTCAGTGCGTTATATACTCCGAGCTAAGTTTCGGGGGCGTAGCCCAATAGGCAGAGGCAGCGGACTTAAAATCCGTACAGTGTGGGTTCGAGTCCCACCGCCCCTATTAGAAAAAGTCCTGCAAAACAGGCAAAAATTTAGGAG
>DASQSI010000134.1:0-6836 GCA_035642415.1 Rubrobacteraceae bacterium | reverse complement strand
CGCCCGGTAGCGTTCCTCACTCTCCCTGAGTTTCTCTTCCGCCCGCTTGCGCTCAGTGATGTCCCGGGCTATGCCCACAATACCGACGATCTTCCCACCGCTGTCTCGCAAAGGTGCCTTGGTAGTCGAATACCATCTTCTGTTGCCGTTCTCCTTCACGGAGGGTTCTTCCTTGGCGACCAGGGGTCGGCCCGAACGGATGACCTCTCGCTCGTCGGCATGGTAGCGCTTGGCCAGCTCCATAGGGTAGAAGTCGAAGCCTGTTTTCCCGGCGACCTCCTCCGAACTAGCAAACCCCAAGCTCTTGACGTGCGCGATGTTGCTGAGAACATAGCGCCCCTCTACATCTTTGATGTAGAGGTGGTCAGGCAAGGTATCTATCAAAGTACGCAGCAGTTCGGAATCCTTCAGCAAAGCGCCTAGCAAACCGTTACTATCGCGCTGGTCTTTCGCTTTAGTCATCTCGCTGGCTCCTATTTCTATAAAGATAGTTACAAACAACATAATAAAGCAAAGGTTCTGACCGCTCTATCCTCAGGAACATTTCCCAGAACAAAATACACCAAAGGTGGTATCGAGATACCACCTTTGGTGCCCCTACACTCTGACACTCATAGAACTATGGAGTTGACGCTACCCGACACCGAACTCGGCATGCTCTAACTACTACACCAATTGGTACACCAACCCGCCATAAACAGTGGCGAACAACAAGGAACAAGTTATGTGAGAATTTGCGTGATTTCCAGGTGATTTCGAACAACCGGGAACATCTGTGAACATAGATCACGCCACTGAAAATCATGGTGTCCCCGGTTCGAGTCCGGGTCCCGCCACTCAATAAATACCTGCAAATATAAGGTAGCCCGCATGCCGAGGATGATCCTTGTCTTACCTGTTAATGGACAGGTCTACACATACGACCCCAAGAGAAGGGCCTTCTAGCCCCTGCGGCGTTACTAGTGGGTCGCAAGAGGGGCCGGGCTAGACGCTGAGAGAATGGCCCAGCTCCCTTGGAAGAGGCGGTAGGAAGCGTGAGGAGGACCCCTCCTACCGGACGTCAGCCCTGTAGTGCCAAACCTCATCGCTTAGATAGCCGCAGAAGAAGCCGCCTATTTCTTCTGAGCCAGGGTCCTTTCGGTAAAGGAAGCCGCCGGGGGTGAAGTAATAGATCTTCCCGCCTATGGTGAACTCCTGGTAGGGGGTAAGAGCCTCTTCCGGGTAGTGCTCGATGTCGTTAAGGCGCTCGAGGAGGTTCTCAGTTGAATCCTCGGCCGTTTCGTCCTCTAACGTCATTGTCTGAATCTCCTCCTGTTTTTGTCGGTAAGATCCCCATCCCACCCAGGGCAGGTATGTTACTAAGCTACCCCGTACTCATGACACCCTGAATCACAGCAAACCTCAATATAGAGGGGGTTATCCATCCACTACCCCAGTCAATAGTAGGATTAGAGCCCTGCTACTTTCGCTTAGTTAGCGTTGAACTTGCCTCTACTCTGTACATAAACGTGAGAGTTACAGCGAGTATAGAGTCCAGTACGTCGTGTAGATAAGTGGACCTTAGCCACAGAGGGCCGGAGCACCTACCGGGACTTCGGGTCGCTGTGTATCGAGATCTCGATACACAGCATTTCATAAGAATAACCGTAGCGATATCGCTCCTTTTCAGGTTTACACATCCTGGTTCGAGTCACTTGACCGACCTCACATCGTCACAACCCTGCAAAAGCCCCATCGTCTGATTCTCCATGGGGTTAGCGCACTGATTGGTTCTGTCTTGTTTATAGTGTCGTCGCTAGTCGTAAACATTTCCCTGCCCTCTACCTAGGCGCAAACTTCTTTTGGCGATCATGAACGTTTACTTTTGTGCAGAGCTCAACGAGGATCTGCCATTTACTGTACATGCGTCTCTCTTCGTGATAATATGCACAATCGCAGGTGTTACACCTGTGGGGCGAGGAAAGGAAACCGTTCTGATGACCAATAAGGGAAGCGAGACCGCTAGCGATCTACAGGAGAAGATGATGGAAGCCGCTAGCGAGGTAAAGGAGGAGATAAAGGAATCTACTAGCGGGGTGATCGAACTATTCGTGCTTGCGCTGGTCGCGCTGCTGGCGATGGTAGCACTGGGCTCTCTCTTTTTGTTTGTGGCGATCTTTTAAACGGTCAGTTTCGAAAGGTCGTGATCCGGCGCGTCAACATTCTATTTCTCCGATCTTCTTTGGCAGTCATGAGCACTGCCCAGTCCTCTTCTTCCATGTGAGCACGCTGCACACCTGAACTAGGAGGGACCCGGCCGGGCTCGGCCAAGTCGAAGATCAGTACTCCGCCCTCATCTAGGGCCCCATGAATCCGTCGAAGTAACGTACGAAGTCCGTGCTGCGTGTTGTCCTCGTCGAACAGATAATTGAAGCACTCCCCGATAGCTGCAACAGCGACGCATGGAGGAATCTGGGCCTTGAGGATCGACTCTTGGCAAAAGTGGGCGCTTGGCACACGCGCTCTGGCTATATCCAGCAGGGCCTGTGAGATGTCTATTCCCACCACTCTATATCCAGCAGCCGAAAGGTCTTGGGTTAATAGGCCACTGCCGCAACTGAGGTCTACCACCAATCCTCGGTCTATACCGCTGCCTCGCAAAGCATCAAGCAGAACCGGAGCGGCGTTCTTAGCAAGATCTCCGAACCCGATATCGTGAATGTAAGCGAGATCCTCTCGGTAAGCGTCGTACATAGTTGCTTTCAGGATGCCACACTCAGAAGTCCTGAGCGCTATAACGAAGGCTTCGCCGTGCTGCCCCATAGATGGATCGTGGAACGGATGCTCTCCTGGCTGCTGCAGAACCGCCGTTTGAGCAAAGACTACGAGCGGAAGGTGCAGAGCAGCGAGACGTTCATCGAGGTGGCGATGATCCACCTGATACTGAAGCGGCTGGCGAGGGAAGTGTGAACTTTACCAAACAGGCTCTAAAAGAAAGAGGACGTGGCGAGGGGCATTCCGCCAGACGAGTACTGGTGGAATACAATGGGTAGGGTCCACACCTATGGTACGCGTATTGTTCGTCTGTATGGGTAATATATGCCGTTCCCCACTTGCTCAAGGCGTCTTCGAAGAGCTCATGCGAAGCGAGGGGCTCGAAGGCGAGGTCCTCGTAGACTCCGCCGGAACTGGATCCTGGCACGTCGGACATCCGCCGGACGAGCGGGCGCAGAGGAGCGCGAGCTCGCGGGGCCTAGTCATAAGCACTCAGCGGGCCCGCCGGATTGGACCGAATGACTGCCAAAGCTTCGACTACATTCTGACGATGGACGAGGAGAACTACCGGGCGGTTGCGGCTCTTTGCCGAGAGGGGAGTGCCGTAGTGCGACCCTTTCTCTACTACGCTCCCCACCGCCCGGAGACCGAGGTCCCGGATCCCTTCTACGGTGGTCCGGAGGGCTTCGAGCACGTCTTGGATCTTGTAGAGGAGGCTTCGGAGGGGCTGCTGGAGGAGATCAAGAGGAAGCACCTTGCGGGCCGTATCTGAGAAGATCATCGCCGACGGGGTGGGGGTGGCTCTCGGCGAGCGGCTGTTGAGCACGCGGCCGATGGGCGGCGGTTGCATAAGCGAGGTCTACAAGGTTGAACTCGAAAGCGGCGCGAAGCTGGTGGCGAAGGTTGACCGTGAGGGCGAGTCGCGTCTAGAGCGCGAGGTCTACATGCTCTGCTACTTGCGTGAACGCAGCGACCTCCCCGTGCCTGAGGTCTATTACGGCTCGGAGACGCTCCTCCTTATGCAATTCGTCGAAGGGGGCAAACGATTCTCCGGTGAGGCCCAGCGTCACGCCGCCGAACTTCTGGCTGGGCTGCATGAGATCACGGCAGACGCTTATGGACACGAGCGGGACACCCTGATAGGAAGCCTCGATCAGCCTAATCCCCCGACACAGAGTTGGGTCGAATTCTTCCGGGACCAGCGTCTCCTTTACCTGGCGGGTGTTGCCCACGATGCGGCTCGATTGCCATTGGAGGATCTAAAGAGCATAGAACGGTTGGCCGGAAAGCTCGACGAGTTGGTCGAGGAGCCAGGGCGGCCGTCGCTTGTACACGGGGATGTATGGAGCGGGAACGTGCTGGCAAAGGGGGATAGGATCACCGCGTTCTTGGACCCGGCAATCTATCACGCCGACCCCGAAATAGAGTTGGCCTTCATAAGCCTCTTTAACTCCTTCGGCGAGCCTTTCTTCGAGCGTTATCATGAGATCCGGGGCATAAGGGCCGGCTTCTTCGAGAGACGTTGCGACCTCTACAACCTTTACCCTCTCCTTGTTCATGTGTATTTCTTCGGAGGGAACTACCTGGATGCCGTGAGGAGCATCTTGCGTCGGTTCGAATTCTAAGATGCTTTTGGGATCCTTTAGGCTGTGGACAAACCCCTGTGAAGCGAGGTGACGGGTATTTTGAACTTCGACCTGGCTAGCTTCAACTAAAGAAATTAGAGAATGTTCGACGTGCTTATGCTTGGTGCCGGCGCCTTCTGGGCGCTTACGTACGTCTTGATGATCCGACGTGGCTTCCTGGACGAAACCTACGGGATGCCGCTCGTCGCGTTGTGTGCGAACGTCTCCTGGGAATTTATCTTCTCCTTCGTTCACCCGCATGGACCTGTTCAGCGCCCCGTCAACATCATCTGGTTCTTTTTGGACCTGATCATCGTATTTCAGCTATTAAGGTATGGCCCGCGTGAGTTCGTCGACCTCTCGAAGAGCGTGTTCTACGCGATGTTCGGGCTGGCACTGGCGACCAGCTTCTGTACCGTCTTGTTTATGACATACGACGTTGAGGACTGGGATGGAGCTTACTCGGCCTTCGGCGGGAACCTTCTCATGTCGGTGCTCTTTATAGCGATGCTCTACGCGAGGAGATCGCTGCGTGGGCAGTCAGTCTCGATTGCTTTTTGCAAGATGCTCGGCACCGCGCTGGCTTCCTTAGCCTTCTACCTGTACGCTTCCGTGTCTGAGGGTTCGGTCCTGCTGCCTTTCCTCTACGTCGCCATCCTGACGTTCGATCTGCTCTATGTTGCGATGGTCTCTAGGCAGCGTACGGAAGAAGCAAAAGCCAAACGGTAAAATCGATCGAAGAGAGCTTGCTTCTCGGTAACTCAGGATACAAAGAAGGCCGGAGCGTAAAAGCTCTGGACCCTTGGCTAATCTCCTGTCTACAGATCTAGAGTTACCACTAGACTGGCCACCACCCCCACCGAGGGCTCCAGCACCAAAGCCCCACCAACGGCTCCAGAACCAATCGCAAAATTGGCCACGATGGCGCTACCACCAATCGCCTGCAATGGCGTGCAGCTACCACTGCCAGCGCCACCACCAAAGTCGCTGTCACGGCAAGGAATAAAGATATGTGCCTCTCAAACGCCACCTCGTTCTTCCGGCATCCCACCTCACGAGGTCCGCTTTCACCTTCCTATATACACACGTATAGACCGAGAGTTCGGATCGTTTTTTAGGGACATCGAAGGTAAATCGAAAAGCTTGCGCCTGCTAGCGGGCTACCACCTCTCCCGCTCCTGTGGTGGGACGGTATTGCTTGGTCAGGGTTTCGGCAGATCCCCGTTAAGCACCGCTTTTGCGGAGCTGAAGTCTGGCGTGTCGGATGGCTTCTCTAGAGTTACGTCAACGCGTTGATAGCCGCCGGGCAGATCCGGCACGGCTCCAGAGAGCTTGGCCTGTCCTTTGGGGTCGACCTTAAAGGTGCCGGCGCTGATACGCTTTCCTTCGTTGCTAAACCATAGCTCGTAGTACTCGTCCTGCTCGGCTTTGGGAAGGCCCCAGACCTCCAGGTCGGCCTGGGCGTTGGGACCGTAACCTTGCATTTCGATTCCCCCGCCTGCTCCAGGTGCCAGCTCTGTCGGCTTAAGAGCTACCGTTGTCCCCTGATCGAGAAGACCCGCCGAGAACGCCATCGCTGGCAGCGCGACCATAAGGAATACCATCGTGGCTACCATCATCATCCGGCCCACCCGCCACGTGAACCGGAAAGATCCCCGCTGCACTTCAGCCGGCGCCTCGCTTCCGTCGCGAGCGGGAAGCGCAGAGAACACGTGTGCTTTGAGGTACGAGGGCGCGGAGGACGCCGCGATGGAAGCCGCGCTGAGCCTCTCGTGGGTCTCACGGAGCCCGCGCTCCTCCTTTTGGCAGGCGGCGCACCAGGCGATGTGCCACCCTACTGCCTTCTCTTCCTCCAGGTCCAGGGCCCCGAGCACGTATGGTCCAAGCAGCTCTCGCGCCCACGAATGATCCTCGGGAAGATGTCTGTCCGGACCCCAGCCGCGCTCATCCATCTTCTTGTTCCCCCCGATCCTTCGGGACGCCCTCGTGAAAATTACGTGGCTTCTCTGCATCAAGCATCAGTTCACGCAACGCTCGCAAGGCCGCGGTGGTGCGGCTCTTTACCGTCCCCAAAGGTATACCCGTCCGTCGCGAAATCTCTCGTTGTGAAAGCCCCCCAAAGTAGGCAAGCGCCAACACCTCGCGATGAGCCTCAGAGATCTCCGAGAGTGCGCCCATAACGTCAAAGGTTCTCAAGATCTCATCTACTTCGTCGGGTTCGGGCAGCGCCTCTTCGCCCTGCGGAGGTGAGACGGTTCTAGCCCTCGCACTCCTGCGACGTCCTAAATCGGTGGCCCTGTTGCGGGCTATGCGGTACACCCAGGTCGAAAAACCGGCCTTTGAGGGGTCGAAGCTTGCCGCGTTGCGCCACACCGAGACGAACACGTCCTGCACCAGGTCCTCGGCGAGGGTGCGATCCCTGAGGTGCCGCATCCCCGCGTTATAGACGAGGTTGCC
>DASQSI010000133.1:0-11859 GCA_035642415.1 Rubrobacteraceae bacterium | reverse complement strand
CTCCGACATCATGGACCGGGGGATGGTACTGGCGGGAGGTGGGGCGTTGTTGCGCCTTTTGGACGAGAGGTTGAGGCGGGAGACAGGCATCCCGGTTCATACAGCGGAAGATCCTTTGATGTGTGTTGCCATTGGCAGCGGGCGCTGCCTTGAGGAGATCGAATACTACCGCAGCGCCCTCTCTACCTCCTGACGCCTTGGGGCGCCGGAAGTCCAGCGCTGCGGCGGGTAGCCTCGTGGTTCTCGCTGTCCTATGTGTGGCGAGCCTCGCCTTATTCACGATCTACGTGAGGGAGGGTGACTCCGGGCCCTTGCACACCGTCCAACTCGGGGCCGCCGAGGTCTTGAGGCCGGTGCGGGGGTTGCTTGGTTTCGCTGCCTCGCCACTCACGACGGCAAGCGAAAGGGTCGGGAGAGTCGTGAGTGGGGATGACAAGGAGGAATTCGAAGAGAAAGCGCTAAAGTACGAAGAGGGGGCAGCAGAAGCCGCAAGGTTGAGACAGGAGAACGAGCGCTTGCGTACGCTGCTAAGGGGTGAGCAACCTTCCTTCAAATACAGTCCTTTGGCGCAAGTCGTCTCACCCGTGGGTGGACAGCTCACCAACCGGGTGGTGATCAACATCGGCACGAAGGACGGTGTTGCGCCCGAGCAACCGGTAGTCGTCGGGAATAACACCCTTATCGGTCGCACAACGAGTCGGGTCACCCCCAATACCGCCGAGGTTCTCCTCGTTACTGACCAGAACTTCGCTGCCGGTGTTCAGGTCCTACCGGGGGATGGTTCAACGACGGATTCGCACGGAGAGGGGCTTCTCAGGACCAGCTGGGAAGGCTACCTCGGGGTAGACTACGTAGACCTGAACGCCAAGGCTGAACAGGGAGATTTTGTGGTTACGAGCGGACGAGCCGGAGAGCGTGAATTACTGTTTCCGCCGGGCCTCCTTGTGGGAACGGTCGAGTCGGTGAGCTCCCGGGATATAGACCAGTATAAAAAGATAATAGTCACGCCCGCTATACAGGCCAACGACCTGCAGGAGGTACAGGTGATCGTCGGATGGTAGTCAGCGACTGGTGAGAAGAGCGTGTTAGGGTATACGCTCATCGTTCGAGCGGTGCTACTCGTGGCGCTTGCAGCGCTGCTCGAAGTAGCCCTCTCCCCGCTCCTTACCTTCGGGTGGGTAGGTCCGAGGTTCGTCGTTCTCGGGGTGGTCATCGCGGCCGCAGGCTTGCGTGAGTTCCAAGCACTGCTTTTGGGCTTCTTCGGTGGCGTCCTTGTGGATGCCTTGGGCGGCGGGGTCTTCGGGGCAGGGGCTTTTAGTGGTGTCTTCGCAGCCGCGGTCTCGGTTCGGGCTGGAATCACACGTCGGAAGGGCGAGGTGCGCTTCTTCCTGGCCCAGGCGGTCGCGATCGCGACGATAGGGTACGATCTGTTGAACCTGTTTGCCCTGAACCTTGCTAGCCAGTCGGGTCCTCCAGTCGTGAGCTACTTCGTCGGCGGCGTGATCCCTGATGTGCTGCTGAACGCGTTTCTGGCATACCTGGTGGGCAGCCGGTTACTGAGGCTCATCACTACGAAGGAAGAGTAAATGAGTTTGAGCAGAAGCAACGTCGGTGGCGGCGCGGGTACCTTCGGGCAGCTCAGATCCCTCGACCCTATACTACTCTTGGTTTCGCTGGCGCTTACAGCCTTCGGCATCCTCGCCGTATACATCGCGGGTGCCGACGACCGGGAGGCCTACGCTTTGAACCAGACCTTGGGGTTCGGGGTAGGCCTTATAGCGGCGGTGCCGCTGGCCCTTATGGACTACCGAAGGTTGCAGCGGTACCTGACTCCTATCTACTGCGCCGCTGTCTTTATGCTCTTGATGGTGGCAATCTTAGGTGCTACCGCCAAGGGTGCCCAGCGCTGGATAGACGTAGGCCCCGTACAGTTCCAACCTGCGGAGTTTGCCAAGCTCCTCGTTGTCGTGGTGCTCGCCGGGTACTTTACCCAGCATCACCTCGCCGATAACGAGGCTTTCCTCAAAGCCGTAGGCATTATCGGCGTGCCGGCCCTGTTAGTCTTCGTTCAGCCCGATCTCGGCAGTGCGCTCGTGTTCGGGGTCGTGTTCTTCGTCATGGCCTTCGTGGGAGGGGCGAAGCTCTACCAACTCGGACTCCTTATGGCGACAGGAGGTGCCCTGTCTGTGCTCGCGCTGAAGCTGAAAATCCTTGAGGAGTACCAGGTCGCGCGTCTCACGACGTTCCTCGATCCCACCAGTGCGACCGCAACCCACGAAGGTTATCAGGTTCTCCAATCCAAGGTCGCCATAGGTTCCGGCGGCATTACCGGTAAGGGACTCTACGCCACTACGCTTGCCAATTTGGGGTTCTTGCCGGAGGACCATACCGACTTCATCTTCTCGAATCTGGCCGAGAGGATGGGCTTCGTCGGAGGACTGTTGCTGTTGGGACTGTTCTTCGTTCTCGTTTGGAGGATGCTGCATGTGGCGACCATTGCCAGGGACCGCTTCGGTGTCCTACTCGCCGTCGGCGTGGGTACGATCTTTCTTTTCCACGTGTTCGTGAACGTGGGGATGACGATGGGGATAATGCCGGTCACCGGCATCCCGCTACCGTTCATCAGCTACGGGCGAAGTAACCTGGTGGTTAGTATGATCTCTTTGGGCTTACTTCAGAGCATCGCTTTGCGCTCAAGAAAAGATATCTCAAAGGCCCCTGACACCTAGAGCCCTACAGGCGTTGCCGGTTATGGAACCGAATTGGTGTGGTACGCTTTGTTATCTTAAGATTTTAACCATGAGATAAAGAAGGAGCTCGGTTGAAGATTACATTCATTGGTCACGCTGGGCTGTTCATTGAAACTCGGCATGGTAGTATTCTATGCGATCCATGGTTCAACCCGGCCTACTTTGCTTCTTGGTTCCCCTTCCCTAGCAACGAGGATGTAGACCCGACGAAGATTGGACGACCCACCTATCTTTATCTTTCGCATCTGCATCGCGACCACTTTGATGCGGACTTTCTGCGCAAGCACGTTTGGAAAGAGGCGATCGTTCTCCTCCCTGATTACCCGCTTGATCTCATGGAGCAAGCTCTGTGCGATCTCGGCTTTACGAGGTTCATAAAGACAACGAACGGCGAGGCACTCGAAATAGACGGTCTGCGCTTCATGATTACCTCCCTGATTGCTCCTACCGATGGCCCCCTCGGCGACTCGGGGCTGGCAATAGATGATGGGGAAGTACGTATCTTTGACCAAAACGACTCCCGTCCGATGGATCTCGACGTTGTAAACAGCTTCGGCCCCTACGACGCACACTTCTTGCAATTCTCTGGGGCGATCTGGTATCCGATGGTCTACAAGATGCCAGAGAAGGCAAAGCAGGCTCTAGGTCGCAAGAAACGCGCCAACCAGATGGCTCGAGCCTTGCGCTATGTGCGACAGACCGATGCCTCTTTTGTGTTCCCCTCCGCGGGACCGCCCTGCTTTTTAGACGAGGACCTTTTTCACTTCAACGATTTCGACCGCGACTCAGCAAACATCTTCCCCGACCAGACGATCTTCCTCGAGTACATGCGGGAACACGGGATGGATAACGGGCGCCTGCTAATCCCGGGTAGCGTCGCTACGCTCAGCAAAGACGATTGCATTGTGGCGCATCCTTTTCCCGACGATGAAGTACAAACCATCTTCACCGAGAAGCAGGCTTACTTGGAAGCGTATAAAGTTCGAAAGCAACCGTTGATAGACGCCATCAAAGCAAGTTGGTCGCGAGGCCAGGTTGACATCTTGTCATCGCTGCGCGACTGGTTCGAACCATTGCTAGAACAAGCTGACCTGAACTGCGTCGGAATCAACGGGCGAGTGCTGCTCGACTGCGAGGTTCAGGAGGTAGTGATCGATTTTCAGAAACGGCAGGTATACGAGTGGAGTGGCGAAGAATATGATTACTGCTTCCGCATCGCTCCGGAATTCGTCGAGCACCAGATTCTGAACCACGAAGAGGATTGGATAAACAGCTTCTTCCTCTCTTGCCGCTTCGAGGCAAAGCGTAAGGGAGCGTACAACGAATACGTCTATAACTTTTTTAAGGTTCTCTCCCCAGAACGTTTGCAATACTCCGAGTCTTACTACGCGCAATCGGCGCCGGTACGACAACTTTGGGAGTGTGCTGGTTTTATGGTCCAGCGAAACTGTCCCCACCTGAAAGCCGATTTGACACGTTTTGGAGAAGAGAAAGAAGGCGTACTGACCTGCATGGTACACGGTTGGCAGTTCGATTTGACCACCGGGCGCTGTCTCACTTCTGATGACGTACGCCTTTATACAAAGCCTATAGGCGAGAGGGAAATACCGGAAAAAGCCCCTTAGAGGTTTAGAACCTCAGCCAGCCGATGTATCTTCTTCTCGGATAGTAGGTTAGAACCTTTTGGCTTCATAAGCGTACAATCATATACGGCCAGTGGAAGAAGGAGAAAAGATGGCATGAACTACAGGGTAGAGAGCGAGAGGTGCGAGAGCGATGCTTGGACCCAGGACTCTGCTCGAGGCGTAGTGTACGTAGCGCCGGAACCTGAGCCCGAGGAGGCGCAGGTGTGGTTCTTCACCCGCAAGGGCGGCGTCTCCAAACCTCCGTTCGGCTCCTTGAATATCTCCATCAAGGTCGGCGATGAGCCTGACGCTGTTACCGAAAACCTGGCCCGTATCCGTAGTGCGATGGACGGACGCCGATCGGCTTGGGTGCGTCAAGTTGCGGGGGATGGGGTTGCTCGGGTGAGCGAGGCTGGGTTCGCTGGAGAGGCTGACGCGCTGATAACGGAGGAAGAGGGCTTCTCGCTGGTCGTTGCTGTTGCCGACTGCGTGCCGGTGGCGCTCATCGGAGACAAGTTCATAGGTATGGTGCATTCCGGCTGGCGTGGCAGCTTGGCGGGCATCACTGGTAAAACGGTTCGAGAGATGGGCGAGGAGTGTGTACGCGCCTACATCGGACCATGCATCCGGAGATGTTGTTACGAAGTTTCCGAGGAGCTGGCCGGCAGGTTCGCGGAGAGGTTCGGGGCGGAGGTGGTGGAAGACCGATACCTCTCGCTGCCAGCGGCGATCCGAAGAAACCTTGAGGAAGCTGGGGTCGAGAAGGTATATGACCTCGGGCTCTGCACAGGGTGCCGACCGGACCTGTTCTTCTCGCACCGAAAGCAGGGGCCGAGGACAGGGCGGAACTTGGCGGCAGTAGCGCGCTAATCAAAGCGTTAGTGGTTTGCCAAGGGCCGTCACTGGTCGTTGGGGGCTTCAACGAGTATACTGAATAAAGATCGCGGCACGCCGATACTTCCTCGGATGTGCAATTGAATTGCTAAGCGATAGGGAGCGTTCGTATGTTTGCGGTAATAAAAGTAGGCGGCAAGCAGTATCGGGCTAGCAAAAACGAGGAGTTGGTCGTAGATCGTCTGCCTGGCGAGGTTGGAGACTCGGTGGAGCTGCCGGTTGCGTTGGTCGCCGACGGGACTGATTTCGACCTCTCTAGCAGCGCGGCTAGGGTAGAGATCCTCGAGCATCTCAAAGGTCAGAAGGTTTACATATACAAGTATAAACCCAAGAAAAATCACAGAAAAAAGACTGGCCATCGCCAAGCGCAGACCCGGATCAAGCTATTGGAGGTTTTAGGAAATGGCTCATAAAAAAGGTGGGGGGTCATCGAGGAACGGGCGAGATTCAGCCAGCAAGAGGCTCGGTGTGAAAGCATACGGAGGCCAGTTGGTTCCAGCTGGGAGCATTATCGTCCGCCAGCGTGGCACCAAGGTCTACCCGGGGCTAAACGTCGGGAAAGGTTCCGACGATACACTTTTCGCCAAGGTGGCGGGCCGGGTGAGCTTCACAAAGCCTCGCGGCAAGAGCGTGGCGAACGTCGTCGAGATGCCTGCCGGAGATCCGCTGGAGACTACGGCCTGAACGCTGGGACTGCGGGTTCTTAGTCCCATTGCAGTTCGTCGATGAAGCTCGGTTGGTCGTTCGTGCAGGCCACGGTGGCGACGGCAGCGTATCTTTTAACCGTGAGAAGTACAAGCCCTACGGTGGCCCGGATGGCGGCCGCGGTGGCCACGGTGGGGCGGTAGTATTCCGCGCTGTCGAAGATCTTCAGACACTCGAGCCTTACGCCCGCCGCAAGATTTTCAAGGCCGGGCGTGGTAACCACGGCTCGGGCAACAATCGCACCGGTGAGATGGGCGCCGACGTGGTCCTAGACGTTCCCGTCGGGACCCTCGTCTACGACGAAGACGGCTTGCTCGCTGACCTTGCCAAACCGGGAGACAAGTTCGTTGCAGCTAAAGGTGGAAGGGGAGGGCTAGGCAATGCCGCTTTCACGACCTCGACCCGACGTGCCCCAGCCTTTAGGGAGAAGGGGCTACCCGGCGAGGAGAGGGAAATTCGTCTCGAGCTCAGGGTGCTTTCAGACGTGGGGCTCGTCGGACTTCCCAACGCTGGAAAATCCTCATTACTCGCCGCTTTGAGCGCAGCCCGGCCTAAGGTTGGCGCTTATCCCTTCACCACGCTTACTCCCAAGCTTGGGGTGGTCGACAAGAAGTCCTACCTAGAGACCTTCGTAGTTGCAGATATTCCTGGGCTAATCTCTGGTGCTAGTGAAGGCCGGGGCCTCGGAAACCGTTTTTTGAGACATATTGCCCGGGCTCGCCTATTGGCGCTCGTTATCGATGCCTCGGAGGATCCCGAGGGGGCGGAGACCATCCTGCGTGCTGAGCTTCACGCAGCCGGGCTCTCGAAAAAGCCAACGATCGTGATACTAAACAAGGTTGATCTTTTAGATGACGAGCTACAAAGGTATCTGTGTGATGTTTTCCCCGGAGCCCCGCAGGTATCGGCATTCACCGGCGAGGGCGTTGAACGATTGCAGGACCTTGTTGAGAAGCGGCTACAAGCTTTGGACGAACAGGAGCGTGTCGCCGGAGCCAAAAGTATCAGGGAGCACCGTACCTTCCGGCCTACCCGTAAGGGCTTGCGCGTCGAGAAGGTTGAGGAGTACAAATATGAAGTGTCCGGCGAGAACATCGAGCGGCTTGCGCTTAGGACCGACTGGGAGAGCCCTGAAGGTGTCGAGAACTTCCAGCGGGAGTTGGAGAGGAAGGGCGTGGTGGCCATGCTCAAACGTGCTGGAGCGGAGCCTGGCGACGAGGTTCGAATCGGCGAGACCGAGTTCGAATTCAGGTGAAGTCGATGAGTAAGATTGGCATCTTCGGTGGGACCTTCGATCCTATACACCAAGGTCACCTCGTAATCGCCGAGCAGGTGGCCGAAACCTTGGGTCTCGCGCGCGTGATCTTTGTGCCCGGGGGCATCCCCCCGCACAAACCGGCCTCCAGCATCAAGGCTTCGGCCGAGGATCGCTTTAGCATGATTGAGTCTGCTATAGAAGGCAACGACAAGTTCTCCGTGGACCGCGTAGAGATCGACGCAGGAAGACCGATGTACAGCGTCGAGACGGTGCCGCTTATCAAAGAGCGCCACGAAGGAGACGAGTGGTTCTTCATCGCCGGTGCTGACGAGGTCTCGAACCTCCTGTCCTGGAAGAAGCCCGACAGCCTCCTCGAGGAGGCTGCGATGGTGGCGGCGACGAGACCCGGCTACGATGTCGCCGACCTGGACCACCTCGCCGAGGCGCTCGAGAATTTCGTCAAGGTCATCCCCGTCGAGTGCACACTAGTAGACATCTCGGCGACGGGTATCCGTCGGATATTGGCGGAGGGCAAGAGCATCCGATACTTGGTACCGGATGAGGTGTGCGAAATCATCTACGACGGAGGGTTATACGGTGCAAGAAGAGGCAAACGAAGCTCAGGATCGGAGGGGAGTTTGAGCAGGAAGAAGCAAGCATGAGCCGGGACGAGCCTGCGGCTAAAAGGCAGACGGACGGGGCCCGAGAGGACTTTGGCTTTACCAGGCACATGGCGGAGACGGCGGCCAGGGCCGCAGCCGAAATGTTCGCCAAGGACGTGGTCCTTATAGATCTCAGAGAAGCTGTCTCCTATACAGACTACTTTGTGGTAGCGAGTGCTGAAACTGAGCGGCAGACACGACGCATAGTGGACGAAGTTTTGGAAAAGATGAACGAGGAGGGCTATAAGCCTCGCTTACGGCGCGTCGACGAAGGGTCAGCTTGGATCAGCCTGGACTTTCTCGATGTGGTCATTCACATCTTTACCAATGAGGCCCGCGACTACTACCGCTTGGAGTCCCTGTGGCGTAGCGCTCCTCAAGAACGCTGGGAGGAGCAGATGCGGCGCATCTAAGAGCACGTGCGATTCCATGCGTTGACATAGGATCATCACGTACCTATACTCTTAAGGCTTTGGGGCCGTAGCTCAGTTGGGAGAGCGCCACGCTGGCAGCGTGGAGGTCACGGGTTCGAGCCCCGTCGGCTCCACTAATCGGGGGAGGTGCCGAACACCTATTTGGGCGGCATTCGCCATGCCCCAGCGCCTAACCTGGTTTTCAACTAGACCAGAGTAACATGAGCAGAACGACCGTGCGTAGGGGTCAGGTGGGCACCGGCCGAACGGCCAGATACGAACCGAGCACACATACGGCGATGGCGACCCGTACCTACCCCGGGGTTAAGTCTACCCGAGTGGGCACAGCAGACGGTTGACAAGGATTCATATGCGGGACGGCGTAGTTCCCCCTGAGACAGGTGGCTACCTGGGCCAACATTGCTGCAAGCCGCTGTAGGTTTGTCCCTTTGCGCTTCACCCTTTTGTAGGGCGCTGGATCGAAGAACATCTAACCGGGGGCTTTGACCACCTCCTACTGGGCACCTCGGTGCCGGTACCGCTCGGACCAGTCATGCACCGTCTGGAGGCCTGGAACGAGGCCGTTTGTTCGGGTGTATGGGGAGAGCGAGCGGCACAGTGGGGAGAGGAGATCCGACGCTCACTGGATCTAGACCATTGGAGTTCGTTCCATAACTCTTACGGAGATTGCCAACCTGATCCAAGCCGTAGGGGCCGGAGAGAAGGGCCAACCTCCAGCCTCTATAATCGTCCTCTCTGGAGATATCGATCATGGTTACCTGGCCGAGGCGACGTTTCGTGGCGAGGACGTGGAAAGTGCAATCTTCCAGGTTGTCAGCGCTCCGTTCCGTAATTCCCTTCCTGGCGAGAAGGCACGTCTCCATAGGATCAGCTGGATGAAGCCGGCCGAGCTTGCTGGCCGCTTTCTGGCCTGGCTAGTGGGGATCGGGGAAGAGGGGATGAGCTGGCATCTGACGCACCGAGAGCTTTGGTACGAGAACCAGGCCGCGACCCTAAAGTTGAAGGGCAAGGAGGCCACGCGGAAGTTCGACAAGGCGATCTCGGCTAGCTCCGGAGAGCCGGGTTTGGAGACAATCTATGAGCGCCGGCTCGCTTAACGCTGGGAGTCCAGCCCTTCTTCGACTTTTCAAAATGTTTTAACTGGAAGGAGTTTTAGGAACAGGGCCCAAAAAGATCGAGAAGAATGTAGCGTGTAAGTATCTATGAGTAATACAACCTTGAAGTTTGAGATAAGGTTATGCGCAGTAGCCATTAAGCGTTTAAGGAGCTACACATCAAACATAAGCACTATCAAATACAGCGCACTCAACCTTGTCCTCACCACAAAGTTGTGTGTTCGGGTTAATATCAGAGTAGGATTCTTGAACGCTACCTTGAGGCGGTTGTCGGGCGAGAAGGTAGGCCTACGCTTTAATGCAGTAATCGCACGAATGGTTTGCTGAGATCCGGCCCTCTAACATTCGGTACACACAACCGAGTGGGCGAACAAGGTGTTACACCCTCGCCAGTTCTACCTGCCGTAGGCCATCCTCCGTCAGTAGTACCCGAAACCCTATCTCATACCCTTTTGTAAATTGAGTAGTGCACCGAGGTGATGGAGATCGTAAGTGATATGCTCGCGTCCTTCTTTGTCTCCTAGTGCCTAATTGAGATGGGTGTCAGTAAACTAGCCCTCAGGACGGGGCTAAGTTTGTCGAGGAATGAAAACTGCGCAGCCAGCACCGAACAAGCATAGTAGCGCAGTAACGGTAAAAGCGGCGATGAAAGCGCTCTCCCGTGGAGCCTGAGTCCCTGCAATAGTGATAGTGGCTAGTAGCGCAGCGCCAATCTGTCCACCCATCCCGCCACCTACGCGGCGTAAGGTAGTATTCAGAGCATTTGAGATACCAGTATCCTGCTCGCTCACCGATTGGGTTACTAGTGTGCCACTCATTCCGATACCCAGCCCTACACCAAAACCGAGTATGAGCATACTAATCACCACCTGCCACGGCTGGTCGTGCCAGAAGGCCAGACCAAAAGCGGCCAACGCTCCGAGTACCATACCACCAGCAAATGGCCACTTCGGAGACCACCGCCGCTCAATTACGCCGGATAGCGGGCCACTGATGAGCTGGCCGATCGCAGCGGGTAGCAGGTAGAGCCCAGCTTCGGCAGCGCTGGCAGCAAACCCGTAGTGCAGCTGTCTAGCAACTTCTGCTGGGGCGTTTTCTGGCGCCTCGACGAAGTGGGGTACCAAGAAGTAGACGCCGAAAAGCAGGTAACCTAGTGCAAGGGTTGCAAGGTTGGTGAGTAGCACGGCGGGCATGCTAAGTACCCGCAGATCTATCAGTGGGTTCTCAACACGAAGTTCATAACCAACCCACCCTCCCATTAACACTATGGAGGCAGCGAACAGAATTATGATCGGCCACGAGCTCCAGCCAAGGTTGGCACCCTCAGTAAGGGCGAGCAGCAACGCTGCGAGCGTGGCGCCAAACAGTGCGCCCCCAAGGATGTCCAACTGCGACTCAGTCCTTACGGGGGAATGCGGGACAAGCAGCGCGATGAATAGCGTACTCAACAGGATAGCAGCACCTCCCAGCGCGAAGATAAATCGCCAAGATAGCGCTGCTGCTATAAACCCACCAAGACCAAGGCCGAGTGCGGCTCCAATGCCAAAGCCTCCAGTAAGTATGCCGATGGCGAAGCTGACGTTCTCCTCTGGGATCTCATCTCTGACCACGGCGAAGGTAAGTGGAAACACGGCTCCACCAATACCCTGAACCGTACGAAAGACGATTAGTAACCCTATGTTCGGAGAGACTGCTGCGCCCACCGAGCCGGTAAGAAAAAGCAGGAGAGCTATAACAAGCAGCCGTCGCTTCCCTTGTTGGTCACCAAGTTTACCTAGCAGTGGTGTGGCAACGGTGGCCACGATCAGATAGCCTGATAGCAACCAAGCGGTCCAAGTGGCCGGTGCTTGGAGATCTTGCTCAATGGTTGGAAAGGCGGGGATAACTGCTGTCTGCTGGAAAGCGAAGGTGATATCTGCAACTAGTAGGGCCACAAGTGTTAGGCGGTAGCGAAGGCGGTGGCCACGGCGCAGATTATCCGGTCGAGACGCCCACGCTCCACGCAGCACCTCTGCTAGCCGCATACATTCCTCCTGTTTTGGATCAGGTGCCAAGGTGTCATGTTTCTTCTAATGGCTACCCAAAACCAGTGTTTGATACTCGGTTAGGCTAGCTTTATTTAGCGCCTTCTCCGCTTATGAAGCACTTCTCTAGCATTGGGCCATACCGTCTGATCCCAGAAGGCGTCTACTAGAGACGGTCGGATAAATAGTGGACGGGATGAAACGGTAACCTACGCTGCATCTCAGATAGCCTGTCAACCTTCGGTGTTTTTTGGCTCCAAGGAGTAGATGTTCCTCAGGTTGCGCTAGGCCCCAGCGTAGTCGATCCCGTATCCCACGACGAATACGTCGGGCACCTCAAACCCCACGTACTTTATGCTCGCCGCTCCGCGCAGGATACCAACTAGTAGCGG
>DASQSI010000132.1:0-7862 GCA_035642415.1 Rubrobacteraceae bacterium | reverse complement strand
GTCAGGCTATGGTTGACCAACGTGCCCATTACGTTGCGGTTACGGCAGAAGATCAACAACGGGATGAGCGCGAAGGGGATGCCGAAGGAGAGCACCACTTGGCTGATGACTAGCGAACGGCTGGGGTTGAGGCCGACGGCCAGGATGATTAAGGCCGGCGCCATCGTGATGAAACGCCGCAAGAACAGTGGGATCCGGCGGTTTATGAAGCCTTGCATAACGACCTGGCCGGCCATGGTGCCTACCGACGAGCTCGAGAAGCCCGAAGCGAACAGAGCGAACCCGAAAAGGATGGCCGCGTTGTCGTTGACGAGAATCCCCAGTTGTTCGAAGGCTAGATCGATGTCGGTTATCTCGGTTAAACCGTTGGCGTTGAAGAGCGCTGCGGCCATGATGAGCATGCTGGCATTGATGAACCCAGCGAGGCTCATGGCTATCACGACGTCGACGAGCTCGAAGCGGAATATCTTTTTCTTCTCTCCTTCGGTTTTGCCTATCACCCGGCGTTGGGTTAAGGCTGAGTGCAGGTAGATCACGTGGGGCATGACCGTGGCCCCGAGGATACCGGCCGCAAGCAGCACGCTCTCGGTGCCCTGGAAGCCAGGCGTGAAGAGCCCAGCCAAGATCCTCTCGCTCTCCGGCTCGGCGTAGTAGATCTGGAAGGCGAAGGCAAGGAGGATCACGCCGACCATCGCAGAGATGACCGCTTCCAGCGGTCTAAAACCACGCCGCTGCAGCGCGAGGATGCCAAAAACTCCTAACCCGGTAAGCAGACCGGCCGGAAACAGCGGGATACCAAAGAGCAGGTTCAGAGCCAGGGCCGCTCCGATGAACTCCGCAAGGTCAGTTGCCATGGCTATGACCTCGGCTTGTATCCAGAGCCCGATCGAGACGAGCTTCGGGAAGCGCGCGCGACATACCTCCGGTAGGTTCTTGCCGGTGGCGATCCCCAGCTTAGCCGACATCGACTGTACGAGCATAGCCATCAGGTTCGAACAGAGCAACACCCATAGAAGCAGGTACCCGAACTGCGCCCCGCCCGAGATGTTGGTCGCGAAGTTGCCCGGATCCACGTAGGCCACCGCTGCAATAAACGCTGGTCCCAAGAAGGGCCACACCTTGCGGATGCCCCGGCGTTCCCCCTTCAGTGATTGGTGCGCTGCCCGTGCGGTTGCACTCTCGCCTGGCAGAACTCCTTCGGCGCCTTCGATGATCTCGGTACGCTCGCTCACATAACCCTCTTCTCTAATATCAATTTTTAGCCTTAGCTAATGTTACAAAATGGATAACGCAAAAGTCAAGATTCTATAGCGTTGATAAAAACTTTCATTTCGGTTATATTGCGCGTAGCATGAGTAGGTCCACGACGGTGCAGCCCTCTTCCTCCGTGGGCGACTATGTTAAGGCCATCTGGGAAACCTCTGGTTCGAGTGCGGCTTCTACAAAGGAGGTCGCGGCGAGGCTAGCCGTTTCTTCCGCGTCGGTGACGAACATGTTCGGGCGGTTGCAGGAGATGGGGCTGGTCAGGTACGAGAGGTACCGTGGGGCGTCACTGACACGGCGCGGGCTAGAGGAAGCGTTAAGACTAGTGCGGCGGCACCGTCTGATCGAGACCTTCCTAACGGAGCACCTGGGGTATTCGTGGCAAGATGTTCACGAGGAGGCCGAGAAGCTCGAGCACGCCGTCTCGGACGAGTTCACGGGGCGCTTGGCGGAGTTCTTGGGGTACCCTGGCCGCGACCCGCACGGAGATCCTATCCCTGCCGCCGACGGTACCCTGGCTCTCGAGAGGTCCAGGCCCTTGAGCGAGGCCGAGGTTGGGCAAAGGGTACGTATCGTCAAGATCAGTGACGAGAGTGCGCCGGTCCTGAACCATCTCGGGAAGTGTGGCCTCGTCCCCGGGTGTATGTTGGGCATCAAGGAGGTCCGCGCTCTCGACGGCGTCGTCACCATCGAAGACGAAGGCGGTGACGAACACTCTTTGGGGGAGAGCCTGGCGCGAGCGATCTTCGTCCAGGGGATAGCAGAACCCGTATAGGGACGGGTCTACACCCGGACGGATTCCTCTTCTCGCGATTGGTTACCTTCAGGCAGTCGGGGTCTCACCCGCTAAAGCGTCGGCGACGATCTTCTTATGGTCGAAGGCCAGTTCGACCGTAGAAGGGTCGAGAAAGGAGACCTGGGCGGCGTCCGAGGCGGCCGACGGCTCGCCTTCCATGACGTGGGCGAGGTAGGCGCAGCTTACGTTGTGGCCACGGGGGTCACGGTCGGGGTCTGAATAAACGCCGACGAGGCGTTCTACTTCCACTTTGACCCCGGCCTCTTCTTCGGCTTCCCGGACCGCCGCATCCTCCAGCGTCTCCCCCACTTCGACAAAGCCTCCCGGCAGGGCCCAGTAACCCTCGTAAGGATCGCTGGCACGGCGGATGAGGAGAACGTGGCCCTCCTCCGAGGGTACTACGACGTCCACCATGAGTTTTGGGGTCTCCGGTCCGGACATGAGGCGTGTACTTTCTCTCGCCCTTTTGAGTGTAAGGTCCTCTACCCAGCGAGGTCAACAGCCAATAAGGATGTCTACCCGCAGTCCGATGGAGGTCTCGAGGTGTAAGATGGTCTCCGCTGGTGTGAATCCGGAGTACCACGACAGGGGGAACGCTTTGGAAGCATTAGCCGTCGTATGGGCGCCCGTAAGTGCGCTCGCGCGCGTGACGGGAGAGCGCCGGGCGCTTTTGGGCTTCGGCGTCGTGGCGCTATATGCTGGGCTGCAGCTCGTCATCAACGTCATGGGTATCTTGGGCGGCGCGAGCGCGTTCGTTACTGAGGACTTCTCCAATCTGCCGCCGGAGTTTATGGAAGGCTTCTCTCAGGTCGGTAAGGTTGCGATTGTCGTCTCTGCAGTACTCTCGCGGTTTATCGGATGGATCATGGTCTCGCTCCTCATGCAGCTCGTCACACGCTTCTTCGGCGGCACAGGGCCGCTCTCGGGGATGTTCGCCGCCGTAGGTGTAGCTGCGGTGCCGCTCGTGATCGCCTCCACCGTAGAGCTGCCCGTAACGGGTCTCCAGGTCATTCTCGGGCTCGATAGCGTAGGCGCCACGCTCGTCGATGCCTTGGTCGGTCTACTCTTCGTCGCCGCCTACGCCTGGAACATCGTACTCGTGGTTATCGGGGCAGCCCTCGCCCGGCGCATTGGTTACGGCGAATCCGCTGGCTCTTGCGCCATCTCGTGTGCCGGCTGCACAGGGCTTATACTCATCGTGGGCGTGTTCTTTGGCGTCCTGATCGCCGTCCTACTTCAGGTGGCAGGTTCTGCCGGAGCGTCCTGAAAATCGGTCGGACCAAGGGAAGGTGAGCAGTTGGACGCCGAAGGCGAGCGGCAAAGAGAACCGGAACGTGAGGCTAGGGCCGGCACCCCGCCCCTGTGGAGGGGTCGCGGACGGGGGCTATTGATCGGGGGCGCAACCGTCTTCGGGCTCCTGTTCTTGACGATCATCTCGGTCGCGCTGGTCCTCATAGCTGGTCCTGGCGACGCGAGAGGAGGTGAAGGAAGGGCCGAGGCACCCGAGACCTTCCAGGAGAAATATATCTCTGGTAAAGGCACCGCCAAGATCGCGGTTTTGCCCGTCGTCGGGCAGATAGGACCCAAGGATCCATCCTCCTTAGGGACGATGGTTGCGACCCCCGAGACTTTACGCGACCAGCTCCGTCAGGCCGCCAAAGACAGGACAGTTAAAGCTATAGTACTCGAGATCAACTCGCCAGGCGGCGGCGTTGTAGCCAGCGACCAGATGCACAAGAGCATCCAGGACTTTAAGGAGACGACAAAGAAGCCCGTCGTCGTCTCGATGGGCGAGACGACGGCCTCGGGCGGATACTACATCTCCACGGCCGCCGATAAAATTGTGGCTAATGAGAACACCCTCACGGGTTCTCTGGGTGTGATTTTCTCCTACCTGAACTACAAAGATGCTGCCGACAAGCTCGGCCTTGAGGAAGAGGTGATAAAGAGCGGGAAATACAAAGACATCGGCTCTCCCTTCCGCAAGCCTACCGAAAAGGAGTTAGAGATCCTGCAAACCCTCATAGACGAGTCCTATGACAAGTTCGTCGACGTTATCGTCGAAGGTCGGAACCTCCCTAAGGACCGGGTGCGCGAACTCGCGGACGGCCGTGTCTACTCCGGTCTGCAAGCCGAGTCCCTAGGCCTTGCGGACGAGCTCGGCGGGCTGGAGAAGGCCGCCGAGCTCTCTAAAGAGCTTGCAGGCCTCGAAGAAGCGACTGTGGTGCGCTACGAGCGGGCACCGGCTCTCTTCGGGCTCCTCCGCGCCCGCCTCGCCCCGCCCGAACCCGAAACCCTTAAAGTGCTGAAAGCCGCCGGGATCAGCCTCAATCCTGAGCTACAATACCTGTACCGTCCGTGAGGATCCAAACGTATTCGCCCTACAAGAGAAATGGTTAAAGCATGCGCTAGCATAGCCATTGGGCCGGAGGAGTAGAGAAGAGTCTAGCGCTTTCCGCCTGGGTTCTTCGATACGGGGGAGTGCGGTCCTCCAGAGTGCGGATCACGACCGTGCGTGGAGCCTGCGACCATCCTGACATCCTCTAAGCCTCGGTCCTCTACCGTTCTCTTACCAGCAGCGTTTGGGTTGTCCAGCGAGGCGATGCCCACGTCGGTGATTGGGCGCTCTTGTCGTGTCCGTCGAGCGAGCAGAGTAATAACTGTCGCGCCCAACACGAGGATCGCGGTCGCGATCGTGGGTAGCCCGCCTTCGACGAAGAGGGCTGTAAGGGCCGCGAGGGCAGCTGAGGCGGGAATAGTGAAGACCCATGCCCAGAGGATGCGGCGAGCAACACCCCATCGTACAGCGCTGAGCCGACGCGTCGCGCCCGCACCCATAACGGAGCCTGATATGACGTGTGTCGTGCTGACCGGAAGACCCCACGACGTCGCCACCTGGATGACAACCGCGCCGACCGTCTGGGCAGCGAACCCATCGACCGGTTCCATCCGGATAATCCTGCTGCTTATCGTGCGTATGATGCGCCAGCCACCTGCCCACGTCCCGAGGCCGATTGCGAGCGCGGCAGCGAGCACAACCCACGCCGGGACGGCGAACTCCGTAAGGCGGCCCGAGCTGAGGAGGGCGAGGGTGATAATCGCCATCGTCTTCTGCGCATCGTTCGCGCCATGACTGAAGGATACGAACCCGCTGGAGAAGAGTTGGAGCTTGCGGAACGCACTGTTGGCACGGCTGGGCCGAGTCCGGCGGAGGAGGTTGAGCAGCAGGACAGTGACGACGTACGCGATGAGGAAGCCAACGATCGGGGACGTAACAAGGGCGATGAAAACTGGATAGACCTTCTCCCACACTACTGCTTCGACGCCGTACGCCGCGAGTCCCACGCCTATGAGCCCCCCGATCAGCGCGTGCGAGGAGCTCGAAGGAAGGCCCGCGCGCCACGTAATAAGGTTCCAGGCGGTGGCGCCGAACAGCGCGGCGACGATCATCGAGAGCCCAATGCCCTCAGGGGGTGCCACGAGGCTGCCGATCGTGTCTGCCACCTTCGCGTGGAGAAGCTGCGTCGCGACGATTGCGCCGATGAGATTGAAGACAGCGGAGAAGGCAACGGCGAAGCGCGGTCGCAGTGCTCGCGTCCCGACCGTCGTCGCGATGGCGTTTGCTGTATCGTGGAAGCCGTTGGTGAAATCGAACGCGAGCGCGACGGCGATCGTGAGGATAAGGAGGAGCGTCTGCGCGTCAGGCATTCTTTATCGCGATGCCCTCGAGCACGTTCGCCACGTCCTCGCAGCGGTCGAGAGCGTCCTCCAGGAGGCCGTATAGGTCCTTCAACTTGATAACCTCAAGCGGCGGATGCTCGCTGCTAAAAAGCTCGGCGATGGCACGTCGCGACGTAGAGTCGCCAGTATCCTCAAGCCGGTGGACCTCGATACCGTGCTCGCTGTTCTCCTTATTGGACCTGAGCTTAGCTATGGCCTGCTCGATCTGCACCACAGCCTGCGTGAGAAGCCCCGCCAGCTCGTGCGCAGGCCCGGGAATGACAGTAATCCCGTACAGGTTGACGGTGTCGGCAACTTCCTCAATATAGTCGAGGATGTCGTCAAGACCAGCTGCGAGATCGTAGATATCTTCGCGGTCGAAGGGAGTAACGAAGGTCTGAAACAGGACGCGTACGATTTCGTGGGTGATCTCGTCTCCCTGGTGTTCGAGGTCCTTGATCTCTCGCCGGAGCACCCTAAGGTTCGCCACGTCAGCGAGTGCCTGCTCGAGCAGGTTGGCGGATTGGATGAGCGTCGCAGCCTGCTGCTCGAAAAGGTCGTAGAAGCGCTGCTCGCGAGGGACGAGCGACAGTGCTTTAGCATTTCTTCCTAGCTTCTCTCGGAAGTTGTTGACCCAGCGAAGGGGAGAAGGCCGACGCTCGCGGTGGATCAAGACCGGACACCTCCATTCTCTAACACAACCGTGCTACCGCTCACAGCTATCCCTATGAATATCGGAGGCCACGAAACGGCGAGCATACGGCTGGCCATTGTAGCCCATCCACAAACGCTCATCCACTCGAGGCTCGCGGCAGGCCCGAGCCTAGTGGCCTCCTGTGCCGTCAGCAAGCCTGCATCGCGGAGTGCGCCTTGACCTTATCGTGAGCCTCTTCTGTGGCGGGTAGGGCAGGCCGCCGCACCATCGGCACACTTAGCTTATTCAGCGCCAACTCTGCGGCCCCTATAGAGGAGTTGCTGTACGCGCCGAGGACCCTGAGAGCGAACGCGCCGGTGCAGCTCCGCCGCTTCGGTCAAGTCACTCTTCTTGAAGGCCCTGACCAGGTCAACGAAGAGCCCGGGGGGTTAGAGCTGGTAGCGTGTCGGCTTCCAACGCAGCGCTCTCGTCCTCGTTGGCAAGCACCTTTAACCTTAGCATCTTATAGACTTGGTGCCTCTGTTCTGATGCTATAAGAGTTCAGGGACCTCTGGCATCCTCCCCACATAGTCCTCCAGGAGGCCATCTCTGTCACGCTCCAGCTCTGCTATGCGCTCTTGCCTGTGAGGTTACGCAGCTCGCGGCGAGCCGTGTCCTCAAGCTCCTCAATCTTCGCTAGACGCGCCTTCAAGTTCTCTAGAGACAGCACGCGCTCACCGTAGGCGTGCTGGAACCTTGCGCGCTTGCTACCGGCCTCAAGGCCAGTGAGCCAGTAGCAAGCTTCGTGGGCTATCAAACACCCCTGGGTTCCTCAGTTCACGCTCACCGTATTCGAAAACCCACACCTCATCGTCGGTCTCCGCATAGTCTATCTTTTCTCTTTAGGGTGCTCCCTCGCTATGGCAGTCTGTACCTCCTAGGGGGTCTTTGTAAATGCGCTCGATGCTCGTCGCTTGGCGACTTTCGATGTCCATCTCAATAAGCACAGCGTTTAGGGCGGCTGAGCCTCTCGACACCGGCAAGCCCGGAAGCTCCTTTCCTAGGAATAGCCCTAGGAAGCCCTGCCTATCAAAGCCTATTATGCTCTCCTTGGCGCCAGTCATACCCACGTCGGTCACGTACGCGGTGCCGCCCGCCAAGATCTGGATGTCAGCGGTAGGAACGTGAGTGTGGGTACCTACTAGGGCTTGCAACCTACCCCGAAGGTAATAGCCCATGGCCTGCTTCTCGCTTGTGGCCTCGGCGTGCATATCAACCAAAACGAGGTCCACCCCGGAGGCTTCCAGGTCCGCCACCGCTTGATCCGCCGCCTCGAAGGGAGAGTGCGAGCCCTGGCGCATGAATACCCGACCTTGCACGTTAGCCACCCCGACGCGCACGCCGTCTCTCGCTTCGAAGGTGCCCCACCCGCGTCCGGGCAGGCCTTCG
>DASQSI010000131.1:0-3249 GCA_035642415.1 Rubrobacteraceae bacterium | reverse complement strand
AGGGTCAAACGCTTCGGTAGGTATGGTGCCAAAGCCATGTTTACTTTCGGGTACCCTTCAATAAAGCTTTCTTTACACTTCGCCCCTCGCTCGCGCCGTCTACTCGGCAATTACCGCTAAAAAATTCTCCAGAAGGCCTATTGAGCCCGGTATAGGGAGCGTATAGGGAGCTCTACCCCGTTGCCTCTAAAGGAGTTTTCAGCGCTCTAACCCACCGCTCGCTCGAAGCGTACCTGTCGCGTACCATTTTCCGCCAATCGCACCTGGAATTCGATCTCAAACCCTTTTGTAATTCGAGTAGTGCACCGAGATGCTATTTTTCACGTGAAAGATACCGTAAACGGGGACTGTCCGTGTGCCTCGAGCACGAAAACGTCGCCCTCGTGGACCGGAACCGCATTGCCCAAAGAACCGGAGAGCACTATGTCGCCCGGCTCCAACGTGGTCCCGAACGAGGAGAGCTTGTTGGCGAGCCAGGCCACGGCCTCGGCGGGGTGCCCTAAAGAAGCGGATCCCATCCCTTCGGCCACTCGAGAGCCGCTCTGGTTTATAAGCATCCCGACGGTACGCAAATCGACCTCCCTTAAAGAGCTGCTCCAGGGACCGGTGGTAAACGCACCATAAGAGGCGTTGTCGGCTATCGTGTCGGGCAGCTTGATGTTCCAATCCTCGATGCGGCTATCCACGACCTCGACCGCCACAGCCAGAGCGTCGGTCGCTGCCAGAGCCTCTTGCAGGGTTACGTTGGGTCCCGCGAGAGGTCTTCCTATGAGAAATGCTAGCTCGCCCTCCAGAAAGGGCTGCAGAAAGGGCTCGGCTGGCATTTCCGTTCGGCCGCCTTGGGCAGGGAAGTAGCGGGAGTCCCAGAGGCTGCCGTAGTCGGGTTCACTGACGCCCAATTGCTCCTGCATGGCGAAGCTGGTCAGCCCGATCTTGCGCCCGATGATCCGCTCTCCCCGGCCAATGCGCATTTCGCTCCAGAGGGTCTGGATCTCGTAGGCCCGATCCACGTCTTCTAGGCCTTCGCTCTCGCTTAAAGGCGCGATGGGCTCGCGGTTCTCCCAGGCCTCGTTCAATCGACGGGCGAGGGCTTCGGTATCTACCGCCGTACCTGCTTGCTCGGACATGCTTTACCGTCCTCCCTCCGGGTTGTGGTCAATCTTCTTGCAGGTTCGCGACCAACACGCTGCCGCGGGGTCCGTGTAGCTCGACCGTGCCTGGCCCAGCTTCTTGGGCAGCGGCGGGCGATCCCAAAAAGATCGTTTGCCCGGCCTCAAGGCCCCCAACGCCCTCTGAGAGCCAGCGCAGCCGTCCCTCTAGGTCGCCTATGTCCCCGACCAGCCCTTCGGTGAGCAGCCGTCCATTGTGATACAGGCGCAGGCTGCCTTCTAAAGGTTCGTTCAGCAACCGCTCTCCCAGCAAGAACCCTCCGCCGGAGACGTTGTCGGCTACCACGTCGGCGGCGCCGAACTCGTAGTCCGCCCATACGCTGCTCAAGAAGTCTATCGCCACAAAGATCCCGCCTATAGCAGAGTGTACGGTGCCCGGCGAAGCCTCTGGAGGCAAGTCTTCGCCGAGTATCACGGCCAGCTCCGGTTCGAGCCGGGGCTGGAGGAATGTACCCAGCTGCACAGGGCTCGTCAGGATCATGTCGTCATAGACCAAGCCGTAGATGGGAGAGTCAACGTCCATCTGAGCTTGCTTAGCGGGACTGATCAAGCCCATCTTGTACCCGATAACTTCCCGGCCTTCCCCCAGGGCGACCTGGATCCTGTAGGCGCCTTCGATGCCTACCCCCAGCTCTTCGGCCTTGGGCGTCGTCGTTTCGCGCCTCTCGCGGGCCTCCCGGATGTGCGACAGCAGGGTCTCTTCGCCTTGATTCATGGCTCGCTTATTACCTTTCGTGCAACCACTGGGCTTCGAACCTGTTCACGTTGAGCAAAAGCTACTCATGTTTTGGGCCGCGAGCGTGAGTTCTAGACTTTTCCACCGCTTAAAAAGTCGTCCACCAGTTCGTTGAAGGCGGCGGCGTACTCAATCATGGTCCAGTGGCGGGCCTGGCCGAAGACGTGCATCTGCACGTTGGGCAGGCGCTCTAGCAAGTACTGGCTGGTCTCTAAGGGTATGATCCCGTCGTCGCGGCCATGTACGAGGAGTATCGGGTGGTCCATCCGCTGGAACGCCAGGTCGGGCAACACCAGATCGTCCACGTGCTTTTGGCGAGGCGGCGGGAACATGGCCGCGAAGCTGCGCTGCACGTTCTCATCCATCGCCGCCGGGTAGCGCTCTTCGGCGATACCTTCGAGGTCGCCCCCCACCGCGTCCGGGTCGTAGACGAACCAGGAGATCACCTCGGCCATCCGCTCTTCAGAAGGGTCGTCGTAGAAGCCCCAGAGCCGATCCAGCCAGTCGGTAATCTGGTGTGGGGGGCCCATAGTACCCATGAGGATCACGCGACCTACACGGTCGGGGTGGCGGTGGAGCAGGTGGAGGGCCAGGGCTCCGCCCATCGAGTTGCCGACCAGGTGGGCCTTATCCAAACCGAGGTTATCCAGCAGCTCGATCTGCTGGTTTACCCATATGTCGAGCCAGGGCGCCACGCCTTGCGGTGGGTCGTCGGGGTGATCGCTGTTGCCGTAACCGATCAGGTCGGGTGCCAAACAGTCGTAGGACTCACCCAAAGCCGGCAGGGCGAACTGCCAGTTGGACCAGCCGGTGGCACCCGGTCCGGAGCCCTGCAGGAAAAGGATGGCCTCGTTATTCCCCTCCCCCGCACGGTTGAGGTAGGTCTCATAAGGTCCAGTCCTGACAGTGGTCTCCATAGTCTCGCTCATGCTTCCCTCCTTGCCCTTCTCCCTAAGATGGCCCGCACCGCTAGACCGCGCCTTTTTCTTTGGCCACGTCGAGTGCCACGTCTATGACCCAGTCCTCCTGGCCCGCAACGGCCTCCCTACGCCCCAGCTCTACCATAATGTCGCGAGAGTCTATCTCGTACCTCTCGGCGGCCCGCTTGGCGTGCAAGAGGAACGTGGAGTACACCCCGGCGTAGCCGATCGCTATGGAGTCGCGGTCGGGGAACGGTTGGAAGGGCATCATAGGCGCGATGACGTACTCGGCGGCATCCATCAACTTGAAGACGTCTAGGCCGGTCTCGACCTCCATCTTGTCCAGGACCGCGGCCAGCAGTTCGGTTTTGGCGTTGCCCGCCCCTGCCCCCAGGCCCCGCAAGGAGCCATCCAGCTGGTCGGC
>DASQSI010000130.1:0-2044 GCA_035642415.1 Rubrobacteraceae bacterium | reverse complement strand
TCGCCATCAGAGCGGCTAGCGCAAGAACCACAAGTGTGCGCTTCATATTTCACCTCCTCCCTCTATGTGGCAATCCAACACTGTTGTAAAGTAGCAGCAGTGCAGAGAGCGGTACATAGGTCATCTGTCCGATTTTTTGCTAAAGGGCACCCGCCCTAGGAGGTGCTTATGCAAACTAGACGTCTCAAAAATCCTCCAGCGTGTTGAAAAACGCTTGGATCGCTCCTGATCCACCCACCGCTGAGTTCGCCGTCGGTAAAGTCGGCAGCGCTCACGACTAGCGGGGCCGAATCGGATGAAGTGTGCCGGTTCGGACAGGCGCAGGGCCGCGGCTTGTGCCAAAGACCTCGGTCCTCGATCCTTCGCGGCTAACAGGCGCTTTATGTTCTGCCCACTAGCGACCAAAAGCGCTTCGATGTTTACTTTCTCGAGCCTCCTCAAACGGAACCTCCTCATCCCGTGCCAATCTTTGGCCTCGGCGAACAAAGGCTCTACCCACACCTGCCGCTTTCGTAGGGCTTTCTCGTAGGGATAGGTTCCTCGATAGGCTCTCACACGATCCAGGTACCCTTCGAAGGGACCGCGCCTGAGGGTACGCCCCAGCTTGTTGGAGGTGCATCTCGCTCTGAGCTCACACCTCTTGCACGAGGAGGCCTTGGCTCGGTAACTAGTAGCCTTTCCCTCACGGTCTTCTTCACCGTCCTTCTTCTTGCCGAGTGGCCGCAAGAGCTTTCCGGCTGGGCAGACGTAGACATCCTTTTTCGGGTCGTAGGTGAAATCTTCCCTGCCGAAGATGTTGGGTCTGCCCCCGCTCTGGTGCAACGCTACGAATGCCCGGATGTTCGCCTGCTCGACAGCTGCAACGTTCTCGGCTGTACCGTACTTGGCGTCGCCGGTCACCTGATGAGGCCATAAGCGCCAGCGGAAGCAAGTACGCCACAGCAGGTCGAGCATGAGCCGGTTCTCGCTAACCTCCGAGGGTGTGACCAAGACGTTGAGGATAACTCGTGCCTTGCCACCGTCCACCACGTAGTGGGCCTGGTAGCCCAATTTGGTCTCGCTCCCGCTGATGTGCACGGGAGTGGCATCGGGATCGGTGGTGCTCAGAGCAGGCTATCGGCGGTCCTCTTGCGCGGCCCCGAGCTAAAGGTACGGTCCTGCCTGCCGTCTCGAGAGATCCAGTCCTTGCTCGGAGTATTGTTCTCTTTGAGACCCTCCTCCCCGGCCGTGGGCAGCGCATCGGTAGCCAATGCATCGGGGCTCGGGTCCAGCGTGGCGAAGTCCTCGATCTTCTCTGGGTCAGCACTCTGCTCGAAGAGCTCCTTGAGGTGGTTGTGCGCTATGAAGCGCGAGCGGAGGCTGTCTACGTCCGCGTTGGCCCTGACCTTGGTAGAGTCGAAATAAAGCTCCTCGCCCCACACCAGCCCCGCCTCGAGGCACTCCTCGACGATCCTCTCGAAGAAGCGTCTGAAGATCTCAAGCCCGAAGCGCTCCCTGATCCTGGTGAGGCTGGAGTGGTCGGGCAAAGGCTCGGCGAGATCGTAGCCCAGGTACCAGCGAACGCTCAACCGATCCGCAGCGACCTCCATAAGCCGCCGTTCGGAGCGGATGTCCTCGAAGAACATCACCAGCTGCAGGCGGAAGAAGACCACCGGATCGACGCTTGGACGGCCTGAAGAGGCGTAACGGTCCCTTACCAGTTCCCTGACGAACGAGAGGTCGAGCGTTGCTTCCAGGCGGCGGTAGAAATTGTCCTTCGGGACGAGCTCTTCGAGGGAGAGGTTAGGTAGCGGGGCGAAGTCGCGGTTCTTAGTGCCCATCACGGTGGCGCGCCCTCCTGTCGAGAAAACCAGGACAGCTATGCTAGCGCCTATCTCAGCCTGTCCTCAAGGTGCAACCGGGAAGTCGTGTTTTTCAACAAGCTGCAGGGTTTGTGAGACATTGGAAGAAGAGGGGATTCAGCCCTACTCATTGCTTTAGACCTTGACATTTTGCAGATATGTGTAAAATACACATACTCCCAACAGTAGCTCCGTCGGGGCTA
>DASQSI010000129.1:0-5816 GCA_035642415.1 Rubrobacteraceae bacterium | reverse complement strand
CGGCCTCGAGCTCTACGACATCACCGATCCGAGCAGCCCCCAGTTCTTAAGCCTCTTCAACACGAACACCCTCGGCCCCGATTCCGGCGGGGTTCACGAGCTGTACCTGACCAAAACGCCCAGCGGCGACGTTTTGGCGCTGGGCGCAGTGCCCAACCTCGAGGTCGATACTTCAGACAAACGCCGGAAGAACGGGACGGGCGACCTTTTGATCTGGAAGGTCAACGACCCGGCGAACCCGGTCCTCGTGGGCGAGTGGGGTGTACTGGACGATCCATCGCTGGGTCTCGACGCTTACCTCAGCGCCAGGCAGGGTGGCGATCCCCGGACGTACGGGCACAGCCCACGGGCCAACGCGGATGGCACGCGCGTCTACCTCTCTTACTGGGACGCCGGGGTGATCATCCTCGACATCTCTGATCCGTCCAAGCCGGTCTACCTCGGACGCACGTCCTACTCCTCAGGCGAGGAAGGCAACGCCCACTCAACCGACCAAGCTGAAGGCTCCAACATCCTTGTCCAGGCGGACGAGGACATCAGCCCGTTCCATTTCGAGTTGAGCAGCAACGCCTCCTCTGGGAACCTTCGCGCGGATGAGATCACCTTCGAGCCTCCGATCGTGGATCTGATCGGCCGGAAAATGGAGGGCGAAGTCGTACACGTAGGTCAGGGCTGTCCAGCAGGTTCGATCATCAATTCTACCAACCAAGAGAACCCATACCTCGCAGATCCGAACGGCAAGATCGCGCTCGTAGAGCGCGGCGGGTGTCGCTTCGACGATAAGATCGCGCGGGCGCAACGAGCCGGAGCCAGGGGCGTCATCATCTATGACAGCACCCCCGGCGGTAGCGAAGACCTGCTGAACATGGTGGATATGGCTGCCGGCAACCCTGTTACGCTGCCGGATGGCAACATCGTGGACATCAACACCCCAGCGGTCTTCGTCTCGCGGAGCACCGGGCTACTGTTGCGCGATGGGACACCTCCCGTAACGGCAAGCGTGGACCCTGTTTTCGATGGGTGGGGCTACCTCAGGTTCTTCGACATCGAGAACCCAGCCAACCCTAAACAGCTCAGCACCTTCGCCACCGAAAACACCAACAACGAAGCCTTAGCGAGGCAGGGCAAAAGATGGTGGAGCGTGCATAACCCGAAGGTAAGGGGAAACACGGTGTACGCCTCGTGGTTCAGCGACGGTATTAGGGTGCTCGATATCTCGGATCCGTCCTCGCCCCGTGAGATCGGCTCTTGGAGCGGTGAGGACGCTCCAGAAGATGCCCCAGCGGTCGACATCTGGGGCGTCGACCTACACGGCGACCTACTGTTGGCTAGCGACCGTAACTATGGCCTGTATGTTCTTAAGCATGAACCGTAGCCTGGATCACTCGGCCTCGATGGAGCAAGGACATCTCAGAATCTCCCTTGCAAGCATCTCTTTATTCAAGACAGATTCTCGCGTTTTACGTTGCTCATCGTTCCAGGCCGTTTTTCTGGGCTACTGTCAAAGGCACTAGAACTCGTCTGTCTCGGGAAGTACGTAACCAAGTACAAAGTAGACAAGGAGTGTAGGAACTACGCTGAAGCCGGGGATAATAATCGCTAGGATGATCGTCACCAGCCTTACCATCGTCGAGTTCCATCCGTAACGGTGCGCTATACCACCGCACACGCCCATGATCCAACGGTCCCTCTTAGCACGTCTTAGGCCTCCCATACCAACCTCCAATGACCCGCTTTCTGACGTTTACTTTCGTCGTCCTCACCGTCTCGCTCATCTTTTTCCCGGTGCGGCGGTGTCATACACCCAACCCGTTCCTCTTCTAGGCTATACGTTGCCCAGGGTAGGACCGGGAGCCTATGAAGGGCTCCAGCCCCACGCTACCTCTGCGCTGCTGTGACTACGTCTTTGAGGGTTATGCGCCCATCAGAGCCAGAACCCGTAATTTCGGAAAGGTCCACGCCCAGTTCCTCAGCCTTTTTCATGGCGGCTTTCGTAGCGATAGGTTCCTCCTCAGCCATCTCAGTCGCTTGCCCTACGCCGCCTTGCGCTTGCTCTGTAGCCTGGCCCGCAACACCCTGTGCCTGCCCTGCTGCATCATCCGCAGTACCCTGCGCTTCTTGCGTGGCTTGCCCCGCTGCTTCTTGGGCCTGCTCTGTAGCCTGTTCAGCGACATCCAGCGCTTCCTGGGCAGCCTGTTCTGCGGTTTCAGGAGCACGTTGAGCCGCCTGGCTCACTACCTCTTCCACACCTAGGTTTTGAGCAGTCTCCTCTAGCGTATTCTCTATGGCCTCATAAGAGGACACCAACGTCTCAAGTTGCGCCCGCACATCCTCCTGGGAGTCAGGAAGCTGCTCGAGTAGTTCTTCTAGCTGAGAGCGGTCGTTCTCTAGTTGGCTCTCGAGCGAGCCTAGCGAGTTGCCATAGAATTGCTGAGCGCTTGTCAGTACCTGTTCCTGGAGCTGTTGGACTAGGCTTTGTGTCTGTTGTTGAACCTGTTGAGCCAGACTCTGAGCTCCCTCGGCCATCTTCTCTCCTTTTGTAGAGGGTCAAACTTTTCCCACGAGTTTCGTAATATTAGTTCTCATCACATTATAGCAGGAGAAGGGTTTACAAAAGGCATTCTCGCGTGCCGCGAGCTCGCTGCAGCGCACCCGTCGCGCCAAGCGTTGATCTGCTCCTGGAGATCGTTAGGGGGCGCCGCGACTCAGATCTCCAGCCGCGACTCCTCGAGGTCGAGCTCGCGCAGGATCCGGTTCATCACCTCGTTCGAGAGCTTCCCGTCGCTTCGCATCCGCAAAAGCGCCTCGCGCTGCGCCCCCAACACGAGCTGCACTATCTGCTGGTAGGCGAGCGAGCGGTCCTCGTACCCGTCGTCCTCGATCTTGCCGGCGCGGGCCGCGAAGCGGCGTTTGCGGTACTCGTAGAGGGCGCGCATCCGCTCGACAGTCTCGTCGCGGGTCCACTCCTCGCCCGCCAGGGCATCGATCTGCTCGATCGCGGCCTTGGTCGCTACCAGCCGCGCGCGGACCTCCTCGTCCGCGTCGGCGCCGCCGTCGCTCACCCCGAGGCGGCGGATCAGGGCCGGCAGGGAGAGCCCCTGCACGACGAGGGTGAAGAAGATTACCGCGAAGGTGAGGAAGACGACGAGGTCGCGCTCCGGAAAGCCGCCGCCGGCATCGGTCGTGAACGGCAGCGCCAGCGCCACCGCGAGCGAAACGGCGCCCCGCATCCCGCTCCACGCCATCACGAGGCGCCACCGCGCTCCCACGCGCCGCGCCCGCTGGACGGGTCGCCGGTCGATCGCCCGGATCAGGTACGGGACCGTGAAGTACCAGACGAGCCGGGTGCCCACGACCACACCCGTTACCGCCAGGGCGTATCCGCCGAGCGTGCTCGCCGAGTATCCCGAGAGTCCGTCCACGAGGGCCCGAAGCTGCAACCCGATCAGCACGAACAGGATCGCGTTGATGATGAAGTCGAGGATATCCCAGACGAAGTAGCCCTGCAGGCGGGTGCGGGCCGGGAGGATCTGCGGTCCACGGATGCCCATGTAGATGCCCGCTGTGACCGTTGCCAGGACCCCGGAGGCGCCGATGGCGTCCGCGGGCACGAAGGCCGCGTAGCCGGTGAGCAGCGAGATCGTGACGTTCACCTGGGTGTCGGTGATGCGCTTGCGGATCTCTGCGGCGATCGCCCCTACGACGAGGCCCACGGCCACGCCGCCGGCAGCCCCAAGGACGAACTCCAGGCCGGCTTCGGCGAGCGAGAAGCTTCCGGCCACGACGGCGGCGACCGCGACGCGGTAGGCTACGAGTGCGGTCGCGTCGTTGAAGAGGCCCTCGCCCTCGATGCCGCTGACCAAGCGCCGCGGGGCGTCGAGGTGCCGCATGATGGTCGCCGCCGCCAGCGGGTCGGTCGGCGAGACGATCGCCCCGAGGACGAAGGCCGCTTCCCAGGGCAGGCCCGGGATGAGCGCGTGCGCGGCCCAGGCGACCGCGCACATCGTCGCGAGCACCAGCCCAACCGTGCTGAGAGTGAGCGCGCGCAGGTTGGCCCGGAGGTCGCCGAAGTTCGCATAGATCGACGAGCCGTAGAGAAGCGGCGGCAGGAAGACGACCAGCACGACCTCGGGGTCGAGCCCCACCTCGGGCAGACCGGGAGTGAATCCGAGCAGGGCGCCGCCGACGACGAGCACGATCGGATACGGCACCGACAGGAAGCGCGCGAGCGTGCTCAGGCCCGCGACGGCCACCAGCAGTCCGGCGATCAGAAGCTCAGCTTGGCCCATCCCTCAAGTGTACCTATCCAGCCAGCTCGACGAGGTCCGACCCATCCCGCCGGTTCCCATTCGTCCAGCCCTTATGCGGGGCGCGAGTTCGATCGTGGCGGATCGCGCCTCAGGGCTCACGAGGTGGCTGATGATGCTCGCGGCGTAGCGGCGGTACTTGGTGCGGTACGCGGCGTCGATCTCTGGTCGTCGATCATAGCCTGCTTCCACGAAGGTGACGTCTGTAGTTATGGCGAGTGCCTTGCCGCCACTGCCGGTCAGCTCGTCTGCCAAGGACCGGATGCGATCGATGCGCCGCGCACCCAGCACAACGCTCGCGCCCTGCGCGCAGAGACACCGGGCCGTCGCCTCGCCCAGCCCGCTGCTCGCGCCCGTGATGACGACTTTGCCTTTGATGTTATTGCTCATAATCTGGACTACTGATTGTCCTAACGGCCGCTCAGCGACCGGTCATTTGCTCCAAGTTTTCGGGATACCGAGCCCCTTGCACCGGGATCTCTGAGGAGGCGCTATCGATCTCACGGAGATCGTCTGACGTAAGTTCGAGAGCGGCGGCTCCAATATTTTCCTCCAGGCGCTCCAGCTTCCGGGTACCCGGAATCGGCACGATCCAAGGCTTCTGGGCAAGCAGCCAAGCGAGCGCTATCTGAGCAGGTGTCGCATTCTTCCGTTCCCCGATCCTGCCAAGCAAATCAACCAACGCCTGATTTGCTTTCCGAGCCTCCGGCGTAAAGCGAGGGAGGGTGTTGCGGAAGTCGGAACTGTCGAACGTGGTGTTTTCGTCGATCTTTCCCGTGAGAAAGCCCTTACCCAGAGGGCTATACGGAACGAAGCCGATCCCGAGTTCCTCGAGGGTCGGCAACACTTCTTCTTCAGGGCGTCTCCACCACAGAGAGTATTCGCTCTGGACCGCGGTGACCGGCTGGACTGCGTGTGCGCGACGGATCGTTTGCGCTCCTGCTTCAGACAGGCCGAAGTGCTTGACCTTACCTTCCTGGATCAGGTCCTTCACCGCCCCCGCCACGTCTTCGATGGGCACGTCCGGGTCAACACGGTGTTGATAGAACAGATCGATGGCATCGACGTTGAGTCGCTTGAGCGAGCCCTCGGCGACCTGCTTGATGTGCTCTGGCCGACTATCCAAGGCTGGGGCCCCCCCCATCCCCCTGGGATCGAACTTGGGATCGAGGTTGAAGCCGAACTTGGTGGCTATCACCACTTGCCCACGAAAGGGGGAGAGGGCTTCGCCGACGAGTTCTTCGTTTGTGAACGGGCCGTAAACCTCAGCGGTGTCGAAGAATGTTATGCCCCGTTCCACCGCTGCGTGAAGAAGAGAGATCATCTCCTGCTTGTCTGCAGGCGGCCCGTAGGAAAAGCTCATTCCCATGCAGCCGAGCCCGATAGCCGAGACTTCCAAGTTGCGGTTTCCAAGTTTGCGCTTCTGCATTGTTTCTCCTTTCAGGAGCGCGGCACGAGCTTGAGCGTCGACGCTCGCGCTTCCGGACTGACCATCGGCGGGACGTAGCT
>DASQSI010000128.1:0-2854 GCA_035642415.1 Rubrobacteraceae bacterium | reverse complement strand
GTTAAGCTCAGTCATATAGCTCTCAGGCATGTAGTCGGCAAAGAAGTGCCGCTTAATGCTGCTCCACCAGAGCGAGCGGCCGTTGAAGCAACAGATACCGTACCCCGGGGCAAACTCGGTGGTGTCCCGCTTAGTATCAGCCGTAGTGTTGATGGTCAAGAAACCGGGCTGGCTGCCAAAGTACTTGGTTGAGAAGTTATTGGGCTCCTCTGGCACGATCCAGTTGGCCGTATCTCCCACAACCAGCGGCTCAACCTCCCCCGGCGTTACCTGCGGATCAGTCGTCTTGTTGTCGGCTGTGGTCTTGGCAACCTCCAGGGGCAAAAAGCGGTACCCCGTGGTCTCAGGCTCCGTTGAAAGATTCGTAATATCGGTCGCGGCAAGATACGACTCCTGCTTCCAAAGGCTGCCAAAAAGCGCTCCGATCAGCCAAAGCAGAGTAAAAATCACCAGCATTGGCACCCCCAAGCGGTAGCGTCGGTTAAGAGTGAGAACTAAGCCGACAAGCGCCAAAGCAAGCATCGTCCAGCCCGGCCAGTGCTTCCAAACCGTCATCACAAACGGGTGAAGAAGAGGCGAGGCGAGCCAAAAGACGAGAAGGAGGGCAACGACTCCCAAAAGGAAGGCAATTCCACACCCCCGGCGTGCCTGTTTGGGGTCTACGTTTCGGACGGAGTAGCTCAATGCGTTCTCCTTTCCATCCGTTTCTCAAATTCACGGGTGTCGCGCTCTGCCCGCAAGGCGTCAAGCTCTACTGAGAGCTGATTTCGCTTCCGGGTTGCCAGCTCCCGGTAGGCAGACAACATCCTACGGCGGGACTCTGAGGTCTCCTGCATTCCCATCTCCCAGGTGATCTCTTGCAGGTACGAATCTTGCTCGCCGAGCTCCTGTTCCTTTTGCTCAATCCGTCCCTCAATACTGCGTTTATACCTCCACTTCCGCAACCACCTTGGCACAAGGGTGAGTGCGCCATAGACGATTACAGCAACACCAACCACAAACACCAACCCAACCAGCGCTTCTACAGCGACGTGCGTAAGGGTTGATCCACGTGCTAACCTCTGAACATGAAGCCATACTCCAAAGATCTAAGACTCAGGGTGCTCGCAGCCGTAGACCGCAGAGTGCCAAGGGAAGAAGTCGCAAGGACCTTCTCGGTATCTGTTCCGACCATCAAACGCTGGCTCAAGAGGCGCCGCGAAACCGGAGACGTAGAGCCAAGGCCGATCCCCGGGCGTCCTCGCCTCAAGGGAGCGGCACTCCAAGAGTGGCTGCCCTCCCAGCTGCAAAACAACAACGACCTGACCCTCCAAGAGCATCGCGAGGCCTTCGAAGAACACACCGGTGTGGTGGTCTCGACCTCCACGGTAAGCCGGACCATCGAGCGCCTGCCAGGAGGACCCTGGCCGCTCAAAAAAGTCACAGCTAGCCTCTGAGCGCGACGAAGAAGCGAGGGGCCTGTGGCGATGGTTGGCTTCCCACTTCGACGCTAGGCGCCTGGTGTTCGTGGACGAGAGTGGGTTTCACACTTCCATGACGCGCCTGAGGGCGCGAGCGCCCAAGGGAGAGAGGGCCTACGGCAAAGTCCCCAGAAACCGGGGTAAGAACACCACGCTCATCGCCTCGATCACCCTCCAAGGAGTCATGGGAGAGTCGATGACCATAGAGGGAGCCACAGACGCTTTAGCCTTCGAAGCTTACGTGGAGCACTTCTTGGCACCGTCACTTTGTGAGGGGCAGGTGGTAGTGCTCGATGGGCTCGGAGCACACAGGACAGAGAAGGTCAGGGAGCTCGTTGAGGGGCGGGGTGCAGATCTTGTGTTCTTACCGTCCTACTCGCCGGATCTGAATCCTATAGAGGAGGCATTCAGTAAGATCAAGGGCATAGTGCGTAAGGTGGGAGCCCGCACCCGCGAAGCGCTGGAGGAAGCGATAGCCGCAGCGCTATGTGCGCTAACGCCCAAAGATGCGGCAGGCTGGTTTGCCCATGCTGGCTATTGGTCGCAGGATCACCCTTTATGAGTACCGCTGTGAGTCCCGACGCCCGCTTTGCCACCTAGGTGTCTGGGTTTTATTCACGTTCCTTGGCATCAGTCTCCTAGAACCCTCCTTCTCGGCAATCTAGTGAATAGAGGCCACGGCACCCTCTACCCTGGGTGCAGGCTCTTTAGGCCCCTAAATGAAATGAGTGATACTATGGGGTCGTCGCTGCACCTCGAGCAGGAGGGAAGAGACCGATGAAGCGTAAGGGCGACATCTAGCACAAGCCAATAGGGAAGGGCCGGGGAACACCCCCGGCCCTTCTTTTATGCCCACCCGTCCCCCAGGAAGGAGCAGCCGACGAAAACCACCGTGCGCGTCGTAGGACACTACGAGGTAGACGAAACCCCCTTCGTCAGGTCCTACAAGTGGCATCCGTCATACGTCAACCTCCAGTGCTATTGTGGGGCGGAGTTGACCTTATCCGGAGCTAGCGGCACGCCCGCATGTAGTAGGTGTGGCGCCGACCACAGCGGCGTCATCAACGAGATCCAAAAGCGGGAAGACCGGCTGGGGCATGAGGTCACTCATCCGTGGGCCTACGACACCCAAGAGCAGGCAGATCAACGCCGAAAGGACGAGGCCGCTTATCCGGAGGACTCGGCCTGGCGCTACAACGACATCACCTCGCGTGGTACGGATGACGAACGAAACGTTCGATAGCAGCCTACTATGGGTTAGGAAATTTGGTCGACTAGGAGCCATATGCCCCTAAGTGAACCGCAGCGCCAGCACCTGCAGAACTGGATGCACTCGAAGGCTATCGTTCAGTGCCCGGCTTGCGGGGATGCGCAGTGGCAGTTCCCAGAAGCCA
>DASQSI010000127.1:0-6509 GCA_035642415.1 Rubrobacteraceae bacterium | reverse complement strand
AGGATGGGGGCTGTATATGGGTATGCAGTATGCTGCTACGAGGCCGACCTACCTACTCGATGGGCTTATAGCAAAGAGCGAGCTTAGGGACCTGTTGGATCTACTCTATGACGAACTGGAGGCTGTGCCGGTCGGCTTGCTGGTTTAAGGCCCACCAGGGGCTTCTTCTAATCGTCTATAGCCCCGGTCCACTACCTCTAGAACTTGGAAGTTTCTGCCGCCAACCCCCTAGACCTATTGGACCGGGGCTAAGAGAGGATTTCTCATCGCCTTCTTATAAAGATGCTCTAGGATTCGAGGCTACCCAAGGGATGCGTGGCGGAGGATATGCAGTTTCACTTCCTCCCAGACGGGACTGTTGCCTAACAAAGCGCCTTCCTCCCCACGCCCCCTTTCTAAGGGGCCGGAAACCTATCGGGTTATGATAATAGGCTTAATAATCTTCTGTCCGGCCCCTCTTATATAAGACCCGGTGTCTTTAGGAAGAATGGGTAGCGGCAAGGGCACCGGGCGCTTCTTTTCTACCACCAACCCCTTCCCAATCGGACCGGGGCTATAGGGGTTTCGAGGCAGCCCTAGGTAGGTAACTAATGTGTTTAAGGGCCGGGGTCATTAAATAAAGAGGTCAACCAGAAGGAAGGGATTCATAATGGCGGAAGAACAGCATCAGCGGCAGAGGCTCAACCAGGCAGCCGAGCAGCTCGCTAACGCTATAAGGAACTCCTACCAAGCGCTGGCTGAGCGCGGCACCTCAGCTCAGGAGCTAAACGCCCAGCTAACCCAGGAGTTCTTCGACACAGTTATAGAGAACCTTCGCACCCAGGTGGAGGAGACCCAGCAGATGGGCCAGCAGTTGGCCGAACACCAGCAGCGGGCCACTGAGGCTGGGCAGCAGCTCACGCAGGAGTCAGTGGACGCCTACATGGAATTTGTCAACTCTATGTTCTCCTTCTACCAGGGGAGTGTTGGGCAAGTGCGGAGGGGAGTTCAGCGGTAACCCTAGCTGCAGTCGGGCGGGCCTATAGGGGGTTTAGAGGCAAACCTAAACACGTAGCTATAGGTCAGGGGTCGGGGTTTTCAGTTTTCCCCTCCGAGTCGCCTTTCACAGAGGATGCTTCGGACATCAACTTGAGCTCACGCAAGGCGCCCACGAGCTTGGCGTCCGCCTCTTCAGCGGTGGTGCCCACAGCGTAGATCGTGGCGTGGTTGCCGTTTTCGGACCACGCGATGGCTTCGGCAATATAAGAATCTGCATAGCACTCGGTCCAATTGTTATTGATGTACACTTCCATCTGCCTCGCGCCTCTTTGTATCTAGTGCCGCTATTGGCATATACAGGTTATTACGCAGTATGTAACGTTATTGGTTTGATTACTACCCGCAATAAATAAATTCCGCCGCCTGAGCGGGAGGGGGTCTCTGAGGATTTTAGGGGGTTGGGGGCAGCGGACCGAGGCTATGGGGGTTTAGAGACGACCTTAACTAGGTACTTATGTGTTTTGAGATAGCCTCGTTGGTAGCCGCTGTTCGCAGCGGTGCTCTCCAACGAGTCGCTATCATTAATTGGCCCGTCCTCCGCAAGCCATTGCGAAGCGAAACACTTACCTTTACACAGGGGGACGGGTGTAGTCCAAGAGCCCAAGGGGTAAGAGGAGATGGTCCTCCCTTACGGGGAGCGAGTCTTCTCTTTATTTCTGGAGAATGCTCAGAAGAGGAACGCTACAAGGAGGAGAGAGAGCATGCGCGGTGGTATGGGAAATCCAATCAGTCTGCTGATAGGCGCGATAGTCGTAGTCGTGCTTATCATCATCTTGCTGCGGTTACTTTAAGAACTAGCCCACAGCCAGTTTTGCGCCAGTCTATGGACGGGGTAGCGCGTAGTGCGTGTGGGCGTAGAATGGCCAGTAATAGGTAGCCTCGTTGGATAACCTTCTGACGCTTTTATCTCCAACGAGACGCTATCTTATCGGCCCGTCCCCCTATATCCTGTGCGGATTCTTTCATACAGGGGGCGGGTGTAGCTCAAGGGCGCGGTGGGTAAGAAGACATGGCCTAACCTAGCTCGAGGGCCGGGGTTGCTCCTCGTTCCTAGTTTTGCGTTCGTCGCCCGGCCCTCTTCTTTTTGGTTGACCTCCTGCGGCACCGAAGCGGACCTATGAGGTTTAGGGGCAGCCTGGAACAGGTAACTAATGTGTCCTAAGGGACCGGAGGGGGTTGCTTACACCCGCTTTATCCTTGTGTCCTCCAGCCCCTCTTTGCTACCCGCCATTAACGTGTGGAGGACGTGTTTTGTGTGCCCTGCTAGTGGGTATAGATAACAATTCTTATAAGACCCGCCACCCGTATCGGTAATAGTGGGGAAAGGGAAAAGGAGAGAGATGCGGGTGACGGGTTTCTCTATGTACCTACCACCTATCAGCAGGGCGTGGAATGATACCTCGGGTGGTTTAGTGTTTCTGGATTGGTACCCTGTGGAGGGTCGGACTAAATTCTTGAAGCTGCCGAGTACTGCTAGAATCGCTCAATCGATCATTTCTCAGGATAGGGGAGGTGGACACACGGGATGGAGAATGGCCATCCGGCAGCTTACATAACCGGGATAGGACTTGTAACCCCCATCGGGGTAGGACGGAAGAAGTTTTGGAGTCTGCTGCTGGCCAACGAGAGCGGGGCCGGCCCCATAACCCTCTTCAACCCGGAGGGCCTGGAGGCAAAGATTGCCGCCGAATGTACGGACTTCGAGCCCAAGGACTTTATGGACCGCAAGACCGCGCAAAGGATGGATCGTTTCGCCCAGTTCGCCTTGGCCTCTGCCTTGATGGCCGTAGATGATGCTGGAGCCGGAGAGTTCTTGAACCGTCATCCCGAGCGGGTGGGATCGGTCATAGGCACTGGGATCGGCGGCGTGATGAGCTTTGACCGTACCCAGTGGGAAATGGACAACAAGGGTGTTAACCGGGTGAGCCCCTTCGCGGTAACTAAGATGATGCAGAACTCAGGTGCCGCCCGAGTCAGCCTCCAACTCGGTATCCAAGGCCCGTCGATAACCCCGGCCTTGGCCTGCGCCTGCGGCACGGACGCTATAGGCATGGGGTACAACTTGATCCGCCGGGGTGACGCGGATATGGTCCTGTGTGGGTCCTCCGAAGCCGTGATAACGCCACTCATGGTAGCCGGGTTCGCGGCGATGCGGGCGATGAGTATCCGCAACGACGATCCGCAAGGGGCTTGCCGCCCCTACGATAAGGACCACGCAGGGTTCGTGATCGCTGAAGGGGCCGCCGTAATGGTCTTGGAGACCGCCGAGTCCGTACAGCGCCGAGGTATGGTTCCATACGCCAAGATAACCGGTATCGGCCGCACCACTGACGCCTACAATCTGGCCGATCCCGATCCCGAAGGCCGGGGGATCACACGGGCGATGGCCCTTGCGGCCAAGTCCGCAGGGCTGCAACCGGAGCAGATCGGGTACATTAATCCACATGGTACCGGCACCGTTGCTGGCGATGGTCCCGAATCCTGGGCGATGCATTCTGTAAACCCCAGAGTGCGAGTCTCGGCCACCAAGTCTAACCTGGGCCACTCCATGGGTGCGACCGGGGCGATAGAAACCGCCATCTGCGCTCTAACTCTCAATGAGCAGACGATCCCTCCTATGCGCAACCTTGATACTCTGGCCGAGGACTGTGCTCCTCTAGAGTACGTGGTAGGCAAGCCCGTCCCAGTCCCAGAGTTGGAGGCTGCCATCTGCCTCAACATGGCGGTAGGGGGCCATAACGTCGCCATAACGCTGGAGCGTGTCTAGAGCTGCCTATGGTTTCCCGAAAAAGGTACCACCTATTTGGTGCCTAGACCGAACACAATTCAAAGAAGTTCTCGCCCACTCGTCACGTAAATTTCCATCGTCTCTTTCGAGTAGCATTCATGTGCTCGCGGTGCCATGGATCTCTGCAGGGCTATCGGTTGGCAGCCTGACTATCTAGATCTTGGAGACGTTCATTGCCTCCATGCCCTCTTTGCTGCGAACCCCCTCATAAGTCACCTTGGCGCCATTCTCCAGAAACTCGTGCTGGCCCTCCGCTATGTCCGTGCGGCCCACGAAGAGTTTCCCGCCTCCATTGTCCGGATGGATGAAGCCGTAGCCTATGGTATCGCTGTACCACAGAACCCTTCCTTGAGACATCTGCCTGATCCCACCTTTCTCACTTCCGAGTTTTCAGCGCCACATATCTAGGCCTAGTTCAGCGCCTCGACCAATGGCTCGTATGGTGGAAGCCTTGGGATCTGCTTCGCTCTATCGACCGTTAGCTCCTGTGTCATCTCGCCTATTGCAAAGTACGCCTGCTGCTCACAGGCGCACTGCTCGCAGAAGGGTACGCCCCGGATCTCAACCACCGCCGGGCGGGGGCAGGGGTGGCCCGTCTCGCTTCGCACCTGACACGTTCCCAGCTTCGTCGTCACCTTGGTCAAGAGCCCCTCTTTCCCTCGGCGCGGTCCGACATACTCTCCGGTCTCTCTGTCGTCACTACCCTGTCACCCATTAACAACCGAGTCGTCTGCTAGACGGTTTAACGGAAAAACTCTTTTACCTTTGATTCCACGGTAGACCAAGAAGCCAGACTTGGCTTGTCGGTCATGGTGACCTTCACAGTTCCACCTTCTATTTTGTACCTGCCTTTGACCCCTTTCCCTGAGAAGCTTCCCGAGGTGGTATCACCCTTGAAGGTCGCGTTGTTCTCCTTCGCTACCTTCTTAGCCTCAGACACCAGCGTACTGGGGTTCTTTGTGGCTCTTATGCTAAAGGTCCGACCTCCTCCTTCTCCTCCTCCTTTAGCGGTAGAAGAACTTGAAGTTTTTCGACTGCTCGAAGGGGATCTTGTACGCCCAACGGACTTGCGCGGGCGACGCTTGGGCCCCTTAGCCTGTCGCTTCTTTGTCATCCTTCCTCCTCCTGACCGTGACTCTGATGGCCAAATAGCTGGTGCTTGTTCCTTAACCGATCTTTTCGGTTGAGGCTCCTCACTACTCCTGCGCGGCCTTCGTCACGTCCTTTACCGTGATGCGTCTGCCGGACCCCGACCCTTCTATCTCGGAGAGGTCCACCCCTAGCTGCTCGGCTTTCTGCCTGGCTGCTTCGGTGGCGTCCGGTTCTTCCTCGGTCGTATCGGACCGGGACTCGTACTCGTACTGCTCAGAGCTCTCCTCGGTGATCTCCTCTACGGTATCGCCCATGTCCGGAAGCTCCAGGTTGAGGAGGCTCCCTTCCGGCCCGAGCGACAGGTGGAGAAGCTTCCCGCCCTCCTCCTTTACAGTGCGCACCGTTTGTCCCTCCTCGCTGGTGTATTCCTCCTCTGAGGAGAGCTCTGTCACGTTGCCCAGCACGTCCTCGTCTACTAGCTCCCCAGACTCGTCCAGGGTCGTCTCCACTATGTCCCCCGACTCATCCACCGTGCGCCTAACCGTCTGGCCTGCCTCGTTGGTCGTTTCGCTCAGCAACTGGGTGCCCGGCACAACCTCCTCCGCTGCCCCCGTCGCTTCTCCAACCGCCTCCCCGGCCTGATCGGTCGCCTGCCCCACGAGCTCCTGTGCTTGCCCCGTCGCCTCTCCGGCGACTTCCTGTGTCTGCCCGTCCGCGTCTCCCGCAGCGCCCTGCACCTGCTCGGCGGCTTGCCCTGCAGCATCCTGAGCTTGGCCCGTAGCCTGCCACGCGGTCTCCTCCTGGGCCTGCTGGGCTACTTGGTTCACGGCGCCTTCCAGTCCCTGTTGCCGGGCGACCTCGCCGAGGGAGTTCTCTATGGCCTCGTAGGACGAGACCATCTCCTCTAGCTGCACCTGGATGTCCTGCTGGGATTCGGGGACCTGCTCTAGCAGGTCTTGCAGCTGGGAGCGGTCGTTCTCTAACTGGCTTTCGAGTGTCCCTAGCGAGTTTCCGTAGAAGTCTTCAGCACTCTTAAGGATCTGCACCTGCAACTGCTGAACCAGACTCTGCGCGGTCTCAGCCATGTTGGCTCCTTGTGTTGTTGTAGTTTGATCTCTGCGTCTACGCCACGCTTGTCTACGCCGCGCTTATCCGCGAACGAACTTAAAGAAGCCCCAGAAGCGACAGTAAGATAATTGCCACGATGATGGTTACTAAGATCCCGATAGCGTACTGCATATGTTCACACCTCCACAGCATCCTGGGCTCCGGAAGTGCAACCATCGCCGGGGCCGTTTCTTTGTCTATGGATCTATACTACCACAGCCTATGTATTTTGTATATACTATTTTTACTTCTTCTTATAGAATGAGTGTATAATAACTATACGTACAGTGAAAGGACTCCTATCATGCCAAGGCCGGTGTACATAGGGGAGAACCTCGAACGGTTGAGGCTTCGAGCCGCGCTCAGCCAGATCGAGCTGGCCAACAAGGCAGGGGTAACTCCTGCAGCGGTTAACCGCATAGAGAGAAATCGTGTAGAGCCACAGATGAGAACCGTGCGCAAGCTTGCAAAAGCCTTAGACGTC
>DASQSI010000126.1:0-17219 GCA_035642415.1 Rubrobacteraceae bacterium | reverse complement strand
TGAGAAGCCATGGCACCACAGCCTCGCTCCCCCTCAGCATAACGCCCAAGACCATCAACACCATCAGCACGAGCACAACTAATTCCATGGAACTTCTACCTACCCTGTATACCCCACCTTTTACGCCCAGTATCCTGCCCGGATGCTCCCTACACCCCGCCTCACAGGCAGCGCCCTGAGGCTTTCAGGCCTTATGGTGTGAGCTTCGAACCACTGGGATACGGCCGTAGTGTCCATGTGTCCCGCTGCGACACTGACCGCTAGGTCTTCTACCTCCTTGGAAGTCGCATCAACCTCGATACCAAATGTTGAGAGTAAGTAAGCACGTGCGGATACGCCGATCCGTTTGTTGCCATCGACAGTGATTTGACAGTTACCCGACAGTTACCGGGACGAATACCCGCAAACAGCTGGAAATATTTGGCCCAGAGAATCTGCACATTTGCAGGAACTTTTAAACGTTGGTAAACAACGGTGTCATCGTCACGCCGCTCTCGCATGGCGGAGGTCAGGGGTTCAAGTCCCCTCGGGTCCACTCTATAAAACTGCTGATTTGCAGGTGAAACGTGAGGACAGGAAAAGGCCTTGGAGCTTCTCCAGGGCCTTTGTGCAGCAACCCGATTAACAAGTCGGCACCCGCTTCGCTCCTATTGAAGTGCGGCCTCCATGGCTCTCGCAGTCTGATCTCCCCTTGAGGACAAGAAGTGACTGTAGGCGTCCAGGGTCATGGCTATGGTGGCGTGTCCCAAAAGCTCTTGCACAAATTTAGGGTGTACACCGCGGTATAACTCCATCGGAGACGGCTACCTGCAGTGAGACTATCAGTCAGGCTGCTGCAGGGTAAGTGAAGGAAGAACAGTGTGTAATAGGGCCGGGGCTCTCACGCCCTGGCCATTTTGGTACCGGGATCTTAAAAAAAGGCCGGAGAACAGGAGAAAGGTGCCTGCTGTAAGGAAGAGCCTCCGGCCCCTTAGCACATTAGTTACCTACTCCGCGCTGCCTCTAAACTCTAGAGGGGGCGGCCACAAAGAAGAGGGCCGGGCGATAAGGAAACCGAAAGATATCTAGAGAATACCCAGCCCTCGAAGGTGGCCAGAGCTTCTTGCCCACCGCGCTCGTGAGCTACACCCGTCCCCTTGTATGAAAGAATCCGTCGGATATAGGAAGACGGGCCAATAAAAGATAGCGTCTCGTTGGACTAAAGGTATTCGATAAAGCAAAGAGCGACCAACGAGGCTATCTAACCCACCTTAGTGACCTAGGTACCTAAGGTCGTCTCTAACCCCCATAGCCCCGGTCCGATGGGGTAGGGATTGGTAGTGGAGAAGAAAACCCGAGGTCCCAAATGGATGCTGTGGAATAGGGGGTGGGACCTCGGCGATAAAAAGGGGGCGTGGGGAGAATGGAAACGTTGGTTGGAGCAACAGGTTCGGCTGAGACAAGAAGACCTGTTATTCTCCGCCACGCATCCCTTGTGGCTTAGAATCCTAGAATACGTTTATAAGAAGGCGATGAGAGATCTGTCCATTGCTCGGGTCCGATCGGGGAGGGGATGATGGTAGACTGTTTGTGCTCTAGGGTATATATCAGATAACGTAGCGTCTAAGAAGACGTCCCATTGCAGTACCTACGAGAGAGGACAGCGCATGAAGAAGCACATCGATAGGGTGCTCCTGGTGGGTGCAACCGTGCTGGTGTTGCTGGCGTTCGGAGATCCTTTAGCACTGCCCGCAAGTGTAGAGTACAACACCAACGCTGCGCAAAGCGAGCAATCCGTATCCGAATAGGAAAAGACGCAAAGGACTAAAGCCTCGACCGTTCTCCTAGCGGCCGCCCCAGTCCGATAGAGTAGGACGTGCCTTCGACATGATTACACTCCTAGCGCTTCTCGACCAGTTCGTTGGGATACCAACCGTAAAACAGTTAGAGCTAATGCAGCTTGTCGAGCTTTACGGCAAACTAGATGCAACCGAAGAAGTTCGCGACCAGCTCGCGCGCAAGAGGAAAGAGGCAACTAAGGCTATCGCCAGGCTCGATGCGCAGGGTGCCGAAATTCGCGAGCGTATCCGGGAACTCGAAGAGCAGCGCAGGGAGGGCGATATTAGGCATCTCTCATAGCCCCGCTCCAACACGGTAGGGGTTTTCTGTTTATATCTAGAAGCGGCGGGCCTTTAGCATCGGGTAGAGGCTAAAAGAAGAAGGCCTGCCGCTCTTAGGTGTTGGGCACCTAGAGGCTAAGCATATCGCGCTGCCACCCCTTAAAACGGTATACGACGCTACACCCGTCCCCCGACGAACTAGCTTCCGTTAACTTTGTGTGAAACTTTTTTCACAAGGTAAACCCCCTCCTTCAACCTTGCGTAGATATGTCTAGGGCACGATCCAGCGGGGATTGTGTTGTAGAGAAGGAGGTGGCATTTGAGACGCATATTTTTGCTCCTCGCTGTGGCAGCGATTGGGGTGGTGGCGCTAGCAGTGCTTGCCGCACCTGCCATAGCACAGAACTGGGGGCAGAGCTGCCAGTGGTTCCCTGATGGGTGGATCTGGACGTGGCGGTGGGGATGGGTGCATAGATGGTTATTGTAGTGCTGGAGTCCTGGGTTTGGGTGGTTCGTGGCGGCCGTGTGGCCCTTCTAGTAGATAGGGCGTACAGAAGAGAGTTTCGCAGGGTATATAAGCAGAAGCGCAAAGGGCCGGCTCCTTGAGTACCGCTGGTAGCTCGTCGCCAGCGTCTACGAACTCATTGAGATCCCCGCCAGCACTGAACATCGCGCCCTCGGCGGAGATCAGCACCGCGCGAACACGCTCATCCTCATCGCAATGCATCGTCACCTGCATGAGCTCGCACCCAGGTGTCAGGCCGATCGAGTTCCTCGGTGGGCAGGACAGACAATGTCAGGCGCGCAACGCCATCCTCAAGCTCGTACTTCAGGCTCTGGAAGCCCATGCTTCTCCTCTCTGCTCTATACACTGCAGACTCGCCGGGACCGGATATACGCGTCGCAACGGGCCGGTATCGCTCAGACATGCTGTCCCTCAGGCGGTCGTTGCTCTAAGGCGGCCATGGTTACGGTCGCTTTGGAGACGAGGATGTTTCTCTTCTCTTCGGTACCGTAGACTTCGGCCTCCACAACGATTAGCATCCTCCTCGGCTTGAGGACACGCGCCTCGCAAACGAGCCGCTCGCCTCGCCCCGGCCTGAGGAGATTAATCTTGAACTCCACTGTCAGGAGCAGCAGCCCTTTGGCAATTATCGTGCCCGCCGCTGCGCCGGCGGTGTGATCCGCTATCGTCGCCTGCGCCACGGCATGGACGTACCCGTCCTGCTGGAGGTGCTTGGGCAGCACCTGAAGCTCCGAATCGCACCGCCCGGGGCTTGCGTCCACGAGCCGCAAGCCGAGTTCGGAGACGAACGCTGCCCGCTCGAGCAGCCCTTTGATGAAGGTCATGTATTCAGGGTTCCTGGACTCCATCGTACAATTCTCCCTCCTTGCTCATCGACCGCTTCTGCCGTTCTTCGTCCGTCCGGGAGCTTGCCCACACCAGGGCTTCCTCCAGGCGATCATCACCCCAGAAAAGCTCCTCGCCGACCACGAAGCTTGGAGCGCCGAAGATGCCAAGCTCTTTGGCCCGTCGCGTCTGCTGGCGCAGGCGCAGCTTATTCTCGGGGGCTTGGGCCTGCTCGATTAGCTGTGTGCCTGGCTGCCTAAGCGAGTCGAGTATCGAGCGGATCTCCGCAGCTACCCCAATCTCGCGATCCTCGGCGAAGTTGGCTCGGAAGACCGCCCGCGCGAACTCGGGAAGCCAACGCTCTGACGTCGCCTTCGCCAGGTAAGCGATCCGGGCGGCGAGCATGCCGTTGCGTGGGAAGCGCGAGGGCTTCGCAAACGGGATGCGGTACTTGGCGCACAGGCGCTCCACGTCTCGCCACATGTAACGTCCCTTCGCAGGGTAGACGTTGAAGGGTGAGTCCTCCCACCCCTGCTCAGCGAAGATGGGCCCCAAGAGGAAGGGCTCCCAAAGGACCGGTACGCCCGCCGCGGCGGCCACGTCTTCGATCCGGGCGGCAGAAAGGTAAGAGTACGGGCTCCCAAACTCGAACCAGAATCCCAGGCTAGACGTGTTCATGACACCTCCAAATGAAACTAGAGCGTACCGACCACTATACTAAGCTTGTCTGCCCCACTAAAAGCTCCTCGTGAGTCAACGAGTGGATCCTCCAACCCCGCTACCCCTCCGGTTAAGGGCGGATGACACGGTGGAGGTCCAAAACCGGAGGAGGGACCTCTGTCTGGGAGACCATGTCGTGGACTTGGCCGCGGTGGTGCGTCTGGTGGTTGAAGAAGTGCGCGACCAACAACTCGACAGGGTCCTCCAAGGTCCTGCCCTCGTTGTTCACGTAGCGTATCGTCCCCTTTAGAAACCGGTCGTCGATGCCGGCGGCAAAGGCCTCGATGCGGGAGTCCTCTTCCTTTCTTGCCTCTCTGAGTTCTCCGAAGTCTTCGTAGAGGATCGTGTCGAGGTTCATGAAGGGGACCTTCTCGCCCGAGAACCGTGATAGCCAGATGCGGTCGCCAACCATCAGGTGGTTGAGGGTGCCGTGGATGCTGCCGAAGAAGGCGAGCCTACGCTTCTTGCGCTCGACGTCGGGGAGGCGTGCGCACGCCTCGTAGAGCCTTCGGTTGGCCAGCGCGTTGTACCTCGCCAGCATCCGGAAGTTTCGTACCAGCGCGCCGGTCAAGCTTCGCCTCCTTCTTTTGCCTGGGCACGGGCGAAGACTGCGCTCGCCCTGGCGACGCGCCTGTCGCCTACGTGCAGATAGGCGTTGGCGAAGGCCATCCTCCCGCCCACCTTCTGAACGTCCACTCGCGCCTCCACCCAGGCTCCGAACCGAGCGCTCCTGGCGAAGTCGGCAGAGACGTTGGCCGTGATCAGGCGAGCGGGAGGGTCCACGAAACCCTCCGCAGCGCACCCCAATGCCACATCAGCCAACGTGAGGAGCACCCCGCCGTGTGCGAAGCCACGAGCGTTTGTGTGCTTCTCTGCCACGCATAGCCCCAGGACGAGGTTGCCGCCTTCGCCCCGAGCGTAAAATGGTCCAAGCAGAACCACGAGCGGGCTGGTGCAGCTCAACAGCTCGAACCCCTCGGGGACGCCGTTCATAGTCGTCACTTCCTCCATCCGGCTCACCGGACGAGGAAACGGGAGACAGCCTCCTCATCCCATATCCAGACCGATCCCAGGCCCTTCGGGCACGAGCGCATGACCGTCCTCGATCCTGACCGCTTCCTTGAGTATGGGACCGGCGGTGTCCAAATACTCCAGACGATGAGCGGTAGGGCTTGCGGCTAAGAGGTGTGAGCTTACCTCCGGGAAGATGTGGCTCGTTAGCGGAAGCCCTACGGGCTCGGCCAAGGCTGCGGCTCTCAGCCAGCCGGTGACGCCCCCAATCTTCATAGCATCGGGCACCCGTAGTCGCAGGCTCCCGCCTCCAAGCTCTTTTGGAGGTCGTGAGGTCCCCACCAGTTCTCGCCGATGCAGATTGGCGTCCTAGCTTCGTTGGCGATACGGGCGCGGCCGACGAAGTCATCGGCGCGGGTGGGTTCCTCCATCCAGTAGAGACCCTCCTCGTCAAGGATGCGCACCCGCTCCAAGGCTCCCGTCACCGACAGTGACTGGTTGTAGTCCACCGCCAGCTTCGCATCTTCCCCGATTACGCTGCGCAGAGCTAGTATGGCTTCGAGGTCCGCTTTTACGCCCCCGTGTCCGATCTTGACCTTGTAAGCGTCGAAGCCCATCTCCGCAAGCTCCCGTGCCTCCTCCACGACGCTCTCCCGGTGCATAGTCCTGAGGCTACCGTAGACGGGGACTCGCTTCTTGCCGCCGCCGAGTAGTTCGACGAGCGGTAGGTCGTGAGCCCTCGCTAGGGCATCCCAAGCGGCCATGTCGATCCCGGAAGCGGCGATGCCGGTGAGGCCCTGAGGACCCAGTAAGCGGAACACGGCTTGCAGCTTGCGCTCGATCTCCAGCGGGGCGAGGACGTCGCCCTCCAGCGTTGTCCCGAGGTTCTCGACGAGCCGCCTCAACGGTTCGAGGGCCAGCGGCGTGTAGGAGAAGACGTAGGCGCAGCCGGTTGTTCCTTCCCTCGTTTTCAGGTCTATGAGAACGAGGGGTGCGGTGGTAATCTCGCCGCTACTGGTCTGCACGGGGCGCTCCAACCCGACGTTCACCGCCCTGGCCCGCAATCCGCTGACGGTAAGCTTGGCTTCGGTGATCATTAACGAATCCTTTCGGGAAAGTCCTTGCCATCGTGGGCTCTACAACGTGGCGCCGTGTCAAAAGCTCATGGTCCCCTTTCGCCACTACACTCCGCGTCTGCTACGGGCTTCGCTAACGGGGCGCGGATCACGCACGTGCCGCCCCTGAACGAGCAGAGGCGGCCTGGAAGAACGCCGCTCATCCCAGCCCCCCCGATCGCGCGGGCCACCGCCTCCGGTGAAAAGCCGACCATCTACACCCCGGCCCCGACGGACTCGCGCACCCGGGCGGCGAAGCCCTCCTCGCCCGCCTCCGCCGCTGCGCCCTCGAGCGCCGCTGTGATCTTGTCGAGCGCCTCAGGCGGCTCCAGGAAGAAGTCCCCGCTCAACTTTACCCCGGAGAGCCTGCCGTCCCGCACTTCGAAGTCCACCGCGACTAGCTTCCCGCCCGGCGTTTTGTACTCCCCGTGCATGGGGCAAGTCTACCACCGCCGTACCCCCGGCCCGCTGGTAGACTCCGGGCGCGATGGAGGTTCTGATAACGGATGGGTTCGAGAGAGTGCCTAACTTTGCCTTCGAGTCGCACTTCAGTTGAGAAGCCCACTCGGTCGCGCGCACTATGAGACCCTCTCCATAGGCTCGCCCCGATACGGTAGAGGTCGGCGCTCACCACAACAGCCCCTCTAAGAGCACAAGAGTTCTAATATCTAAAAGTGCTAAGGTAGTTAGGCACTAGGAATAAAGGAGTGTTTGCGAGAGAAGACCTTCAACATCCTATAGGTAGCCGGGTGTACTTATTCTCGTTGCTCTGAGGCAGGCTCGGTATTCCGCAATGCGTTGCACGGGCGAGCGATGAGGCAGTCCCCTACTCCCCTGGTGGGTTCTACACGCTAGCTCTTTATCAGCTTGCCCGGTGGTTTGGGGCCAGGGTATAGTCTTCCGTGTTTTTAGCAAGGGGGAGCAGAAAAAGCAGGTGTATCACGAGCTTCTGTCTATGGTAAAGCGGCAAAGGGACAGATTCGCGATCAGTGCGACGATAGTGAGTTTCACCGTCCATAAAAACTCCTCCTCCCGTATCGGTTGATCGCCGGATATACCGTCTGGCACAGAAACTCTTCCCACGTGATCTCGCCATACTTCCGGTCGTGACACAGGTGCGCCCTCTAGGGAAAAGCTCGCGCCGTCTTCCGGGCAGCGGGATCTCCACGACCCTCCTACGGCGCCCGCTAACCTCCAATGAAGAGCGTGCAAGATCCGCGAAAGTCCTGATCTCGGGGCCACCCTCGTCCGGTACGTGCCTGGCAGGCGCCGAGAGCGCGAGCTCGACCAGGCGACTTGTGACCTCCCTAACGTCTATGGGCTGCAGAAGGAACCCCTTCGGGACGAACGCGAAGGGGCCGCGCTCCAAGAGCTGCAGTAGCTTTAGCACAAACTCGTGGAACTAAGTAGCCCGCAGAATGGTCCACGGGACCGGCGACCGCTCTACGACTTTCTCCGTACCGCGCTTTACGCAGTAGTAGAAGTAGCGCGGGTTGCGGTCTACACCAACTATCGAGACGTAGACGAAGTGCGAGACGCCGGCCCGCTCTGCGGCTCGTAGGAGCATCTCCGATCTGCAGGGGTTTTTGAACGTAAGCGAGCACCGCGAACTCCTCGCGCTTTAAGTATTGTGAAGTATTGTTGACAATTACGGAAACTCAGTATATTGTCGTAAGCGTCGGAGAGGTCGCAGAGTGGCAATGCATCGGCCTAGTAGGCCGTGGGCGTGGAATACCGTCTGTAGGTTCGAATCCTACCCTCTCCGCTGAAGGACTGGCCGTTGGGCCAGCCATTGAATCTTAGGGCTACTACTCATCTACGGGGTCCCAACCCTCCCAGCTGTCGTGTGCTCTGAACCACCAGTCTCCATGATTTTGTGGTACCAGCGCCGCCAGTAACCGATGATGCGCCTCAAGACGTGCGCTACCTCCTCATCTGCTAAGGGGTCCGAGCGTCGCCTGTTCGCGATTACGCAACACACCCCCCGTATCCACGATACCCCAATGGATTATCTATGAAGCATTTCTTGAAGCAATCAGCCTCGATAGCTCAAGGCGCTCGAGGAAGCTCAGCGACGGTGCCGAGTTCCCACTCAGCAAAGGGGGGCGACATGACCGGCTGTGTAAACCTCACCTTTATCTTCCTCGCAGACCGTGGAACCGCGAAGAGGACCGAACCCTGCTGCCTCTGGCCAGGTCTCAACTCACCCTGCCAACCCAGATAAGGGTAATCCGGGCTGGGGTTAGGGATCTCCCCCGCCTCTAAGGTCGCCTCTAGGGAGTAGATTGTGTTTAGGGGCTCGCCGTTTTGGTTCAGGGCTTGCCACTGTGCAGCTGTAACCTTGAAGTGGCGAGTGGATATCTGTCCCTCGGGAGTCACGTTCTCCAAGCTGAAGCGCATAGCTACAAGACGATCATCGGACCCGAGCTGTGTAAGCGGTGCCTGCACAAGGGAAGCCCCCTCGGCCACTACGACCAGGCCATTCTTGAACTTCGCAGCCTCCCCTACTTCTAGCCCCTGGTAACGCTCCGGCAAGGACTGGTTCTGTGCGCTGTCCTGAGAAGGCGATTGTTGGGTGCTAGCGGAAAGCGGCTCCGAGGTTGAAGTGGATGGCTCGGAGGTAGGTTCTCTCTTCCCAAAGCTCTGTTGCGAACCTCCGCAGCCAAACACGAGCGCGAGCATGGCCACAAGCGCGCACGCCGTCATCATGGTCCTCGCCAGATCCTCTGGGTAGATCCCTACCAGCTTCACATGACGGAGGGGGCAAGTTCGAATCTCGTCAGGCCCACTTCCAAAATTCCGCAACTTGCGGGTTCAGCGACCTTCTAATAGCCACGTCGGCAGGGGCAAGCCGATCGTGGCTTCCGGGTACTTGCGGGCCGTCTCCTCCTTGGTCGCGCTCAGGCTCGTCTCCCCTCGCCCCAGCACATCACATCGCCAACCGGTGCCACTTGAAGACCAAGGATCTCTCCCAGATAGAGAAGCTTTCGAGCCATCGGCGGCAGGCGGAAAGCCGTCGCGTAACTGTCCATAGCTAAAGAGTTTATCAGGTCCCTTGTGTCTTTCAGATCAAGGAGTGCAGATCGCGCTCGTGATCGCCCAGGGTTGGGTGTTTTGAGGGTAGGATGGCGTCAGGCGAACACCCGGGCTGGCACCCCCTCCTACATCGAAGCCCAGCCCGGTTCTTACATTGTTTACCAGCAGGCGCGCCATGTCAAACGTCCGGAGGTTTAGCCAGCATGGAACCGGAAGAAGCGCCCTAATATCCTATCCTCGCTGTCGAACCGTCGTGGTTTGCTCTGGCGAGGTCTGTTCATTGGGGCTCCATGTAAGGCTCACAACTCCATAAGGTTCGGTGGTGCTCCCCGACTTGAGCACTTTGCCGCTGTCCAAGATTTGCAAACTTAGCTGGTTTCTATTGTTGGCGGTCTTGGCGACCGTAACGAAGACGAAGTCGGCCAAAAGAGGGTCGGTACGAGCTTCAATCTTGTAATCGATAGGGGCGGCTCCGGTGACCGGGCGGCTCGCATCGAGAGTGCTGAATTGGCCGGAGAACTGTTCGCCGGTAGAGCCTGCCACCCTTATGGTCAGCGTTTTTTTGTCCTCGCTCGAAGAAGACGCCGATGTGGTAGCAGTCTGCTGACTAGCAGCTCGTTCTTGTTTTTCGGTTTGCCCAGAAGAAGCTACCTCGCGATTTTGGGACGCGTTGGTTAGGGTGTAACTAACTATGCCGAAGCATATCACCAGCACCATCACGAGCCCCAAAATCTCACGCCAACTTACTGGCATCCTCAAAACCCCGTTCACTCACCGGTTTATCCTGCGTAATCATACGCGACACCTCTCGCACCATTGCATAGGTACGCCCGCGATCCGAAAAGCGAGCCGCCGAAGAAAGTACCCAGCAACAGCAAGCCCTTAGCTTGCTACGAAGTGGAATGCGACCCACGTTAGCCCACCTCCAACAAGCACGCCGAGCGCCAGCTCTAAAGTAGTATGACGCTCCAACACCGTTCTTGCCCACCATACCAGAGGCAGGATCGGTGTGAGAAGCGCCCCCCACGCACCCAAGATGAAGATCAGGCATACCGAGGCTCCCGCGACGCCCGCCATGTGTAGCGAGACGTTGAGGAGAGGCGTAAGGAGCGCAAAGGCCGCGGTCGCCAGGGCATAGGAGAGCAGGACCGCCCGTAGCGGGGCGGGCGCTTCGAGGAGGGTTATGAGGGCCCAGGCTCCGGCGTGCAAGAGCGCCACTATCAGGAGAGGCCACACCCGCTCCTGCTGTGTGATCTTACGCGGATCCCGCACCTGCCCCGTGCGGACCAGGTATGCCAGGTAGACGAGCGAGAGCCCACTAGTGAGCAGGAGGCAGAGCACGGCCCAGAGAAGTCCTCCCCACCCGGCGGCCGACACGCCGACCACAAAAAACAGTGGTACAGCCAGGAGCGGCAGGCGGGTCGCATCGGAGACGAGTTGGGCTGTGCGCGTAAGATCCACGGCCCGCGATTGTACAATGCCGCTTCATGGCGACACATGCACACGAGATAGCCGAGGCGGTAGAGCGCATAGCTCCGAACGCTCTGGCGGAAGATTGGGACAACCCGGGGCTCCAGGTCGGGGACCTTGACGGAGAAGTCGATGGGGTACTCGTCGCCCTCACACCCCTGCCAGAGGTCTTCGAGGAGGCGGAGGAGACCGGGGTGAACTTCCTGCTCTTCCACCATCCCCTTATTTTCCGAAGCCTCAAGAGGGTGAACATAACCTCCTATCCGGGAGACCTGATCTCACGCGCCGTACGGTACAACCTCACCGTTTACACTGCCCACACCAACTACGACGCCGCCCCCGAAGGAGTTTCGGTCGCGCTAGCGGAGTCTTTGGGTCTCGAAGGCCTTTTGAGGGTCCTGGTCCCGCGAGGAAGCCTGCGCAAGCTCGTGGTCTTTGTCCCCGAAGAGAACGCTGATACTATGGCCAACGTTCTCGCCGAGGTCGGCGCTGATGTCATCGGGAAGCATACGCATCACGCTTTTCGCGCGCCGGCAACCGGCTCGTACTTTGACGAGAAGGGCCAAGCGGAGGGGACGTACGAGCTCCGGCTGGAGACTGTAGTCCCAGGCCACGTAGCCCACAGGGCCGCTGCGGCAGCTCGTGCCGCCCATCCGTATGAAGAACCCGTCCTCGACGTTTACCCTGTGGATGGCAACCCTAAAGACTGCGGCTACGGCCGCCTCGGAACGCTCCCGGAGCCGCTAACACCGGAGGAGCTGTGCAACCACGTCTCGGAATCCCTAGGCTTCCCGGCCCGCGTCGTCGCAAACCCAGGCCCCCAACGCTCGTTGAGGAGCGTAGCGGTTCTTGGAGGCTCGGGTGGCTCTTTTGTCCGGGAGGCTGCCTTCTCGGGTGCGGATGCTTACGTCACAGGAGATCTCGACTACCACGATGGGTTGCTGGCCGAGTCTCTGGGGCTCGTTGCGATAGACGCCGGGCACGCGGCGACGGAACTCCCCTCGCTAGGTCCGCTCGCCCGAAGGCTAGCTGGCCTCGTGGACGCGCCGGTCTCGGTCAGCCGTGTCCGGCGCTAGTGGCTAGCCTCTACCTTTTATGAGCTGCTCCAGCTCGCTCCGACCGGGCAACGCTTGTATGGCCCCGTAGCCCGTACAGGCGAGGGCACCCGCCGCCGCCCCGTATCTCGCCGCCTCGCGCACCCGCTTTTCATCCCACACGGTGTCTTCGGAGAGGCACACGAGGGACGCAGCCAAGAACGCGTCTCCCGCTCCCGTTGGGTCCACGCTCTTCACCTCGAAGGTCGGTACGCTGCCCTCAAACTCTTGCGAAGCGTAGAACGCCCCGCTCTCCCCGAAGGTGACGAAGACCAAAGAGACCCCGCGTTCGAGCAGCATTCTCGCGGCTTCCCCGGCGTCTGTAGTATCCAAAAGCGGCTCGAGCTCGTCATCGCTCAGCTTGACGATTTGGCAGTGTTCCATCAGGGGATACACCGCCTCGCGAGCCGACTGCGTGTCCCCCCACAAGTGCCGCCGCAGGTTCACATCGAAGGCTACGGGGACATCGAGCTCTCCTGCGAGCTCGACCACCTGGTGCACCGCCGAGCGAGCCGGTTCACGCAGCAGGGGGATACTCCCGAAGGTCACAAACGAGGCGCCAGACAACGCTTCTCGCGAGACATCCTCAGGGCTCAGAAGCTCGTCGGCAGCCGGGTCCGAGCGGTAGAAGGTAAAAGAGCGCTCTCCGGAGGCCATAACGTCTACGAACGCCAGGGAAGTTCGCGTGGGCGGCTCGCACCTGCGAACCGCCGAGACATCCACCCCTTCGATCCCGAGAGTGCGCAGAATAAAGTCGCCAAAGAGGTCTTCTCCCACGCTTCCGATAAACGAGGCCTTAAACCCCAGCCGACTGGCGGCGACAGCCACGTTTGCAGGAGCGCCACCGGGCCGGGCCGTCAACGGCAGCTCCACCGCTGAGTGCGTCTCTTCCGGGTAGACGTCGGCTACTACCTCGCCCAAAGCTACTATCCTGCCCAATACCTGTATCCCCCGCATCCTGCCCAAACCTCATCCTCTGCGGGCACCCAGATGGCCACGCGTCAAATCCTCAAAGACGCCACAAGAAGGAAGGAGTAAGAGAAGATGGCCTGCTCTACCTGTTAAACAAGAGCGGTGGTAAGCGACCGAGAAGGTCATGAAAAGCTCAGATTAGAAGCCGAAGGTCCTGGCGCGCCGGGAGCGTACAAGGCAGCGGCCGAGAGAAAAAGAGCCTCCTCATCCCTCCGGACGAAATTTCATTACCGATGCACGCGCGTCCCAGATAGCGTTTAACACATCGGCGTCCAGAGCGTTCCTCTCCACCAGCTCCCGGATTTGCTGGTCGATATAGGCCAGGTACTCGTCCACATTTTCGAATCGCTGCCAGATTAGACGTCGTATGGCAGCTTCTTCCTCTTCGCTTAACCTCCTGGGTCTGACCCACCCAAGCACTTCACCACCGTATGAGCCTTGGAGCGCCGCGTGCCGCGTCTCGTCCCCCATTTGTTCCTCGCCTTTCGATATTCTTTTCGCTTATTACACAACTTGTAGTAGGGATTCGCAACCTAACCCCTATATTTAGGTATAATCTGAGTTCGGCGCCAACGTTATGTAACCGATAACTTGAGCGTCAAATCTCAAACCAGGGACACCCTGATTACGCCGTTTCACCCATCAAGAAGGGATACCTTAAGGGTATACACTTACGGAGGACGGGTTAAGTATAGAGCCCGCTGAACCTCCCTACAAGCATTCAAATGTAGCTTGACTTGAACCATAGCTTTACTTCAAGAGGAGCCATATACCGGCCCAACGCGCGTGCTGTACACAGCATGTTGCGCTCCGCCAAACCCGCCCTATGCCGGCCATTCGGCGTGATTTACGCTACCCAACCAGATGCGAACGAGTCCCGAACGTTCCGGACATTCGATCACTACTACGCCTACGCCCAGCGCAACTGTCCGTCAACGGTACAGGAAGCAGCGCGGTTGCTCGGGGTGACAGTAGAAGCCGCGCGTGGGCGAATCCACCGGGGTACGTATATGAAGGAGAAGACGGCGGAAGGACGTGTTTTCGTACGCTTAACTCCCAAACAGCTGGCAGAAGCTCCCCAACGTGCCGATACGTTCGGGCACTCATGCGCCGCACGTTCGCGACCAAGCGACGCTAATCGAGGAGTCGCGGGACCAGAACGCGTTCCTCCGCCGGGAGCTGGAGGCTCGCACACAAGAGATAAGACGTCGCGACACCATCATCACGCAGCTATCACAATGGGTCGAGACCATAGAAGCGTCACAACCAACCAAAGGGAGCCGATGAAGCCTTACGGGCAGAAGACGCAGGAGAGCAAGACCAAGGGAAGCTTGCTTCGATACGGCAGTGTTCGTGGCCGGATCTCTTCTTCTACGGGCCCCGCGTGACAAAGGATTTGAGGGTAAGGCCAGAGCGACAAAGCGTTTTTAGAGAAGGAGGTCGAGTAGTGGAAAGCAACATCGAAGTCGGAGATTGGGTACGGGTCCGCAGCGATGGGAGCTCCCCAGCTGCCAAGAAGTACGCCGGCAAACAGGGGCAAGCAACGATGGTCGGACGGGGTTTCGATGGAACCATCGTCGACGTTCAGCTAGCCGGTAACGGCTTCGATACGGTGTTTGAGGAGAAGGATCTGAGCACCACGGAAAGGTAGAGAGAAAAATGAAAGCGGGCCTGGCAGGATTCGAACCTGCGACACACGGCCCCGGAAACCGTTGCTCTATCCCCTGAGCTACAGGCCCGTAAGAAGGAAACCGTAAAGCAATCTTACCGTAAGGGCCACACCCCTTCAACGCCTCGAAACAGCCGGCAAAGGCCGATTGCTGGCGACTACTATACCGAGTACACTACGCCACGCCAGTTATGTACGCGGTTATCTCTGACATCCACGGCAACCTTGAGGCCCTGGAAGCCGTGCTCCGAGACGTCCCGGACGGGATCGAAAGGATCTACTGTCTCGGCGACGTGGTCGGCTACGGGGCGAACCCAAACGAGTGCTGCAGTCTGGTGCGCTCCTACGAGATGCCGAGCATCTCCGGCAACCATGACCTCGCGGTCACGGACCTTTCCACGGACCTTGCCTGGTTTAACCCGGTCGCGGCGGCAGCCATAGAATGGACCCGCGAACAGCTAACGGAGGAGAATGGCCACTTTCTCCGCACGCTATCGCGCACAATGCAGGAGGGGGGAATCCTCTTCGTGCACGGTTCTGTCCGCGACCCGGACGAGTACATCGTAAACGCAGCCGTAGCTCGAGAGAATCTCGCCGCCCTCAAAAAGAAGTACCCGGACGTCCAGGTCTGCTTTTTCGGGCACACGCACGTAAAAGTCATTGCTCCCTCACCGAACGGACCTATAACCGGGTCGGGGGCGTTAGATCTTACGAGCGGCGGTCCTTATCTCGTCAACCCCGGCTCCGTAGGCCAACCGCGAGACGGCGACACCTTCGCCTCCTACGTTCTCGTCGAGGAGACGCCGGATGGAGCACGGGTGGCTTACCGCTTCGTCGAGTACGACGTGGCGAAGGCTCAGGCCAAGATACGTGCCGCCGGTCTCCCCGCCATGCTCGCCGACCGACTGGCCTACGGCCGCTAGAACGTCCTAGAAACGTGGAACCTTCTTTCCCCAGGCTCTTCACCGTCGAGGAGGCCAACGCTCTTTTGCCCAAGCTGCGCGAATTACTCAAAGACGTCGCCGTCCACCGTGATGCCGTCCGCAAGAAGGTGTCGCATCTGGAACCCGTCCTCAAGGCTGCTATCTCGAACGGCGGCGGTAGGGCCGGCTCCGAGTATGGAGTGGAAGCGTACAACCTCTACCTCGCCATAGACCGCATCCGAGAGCTAGGCGTCCTCCTCAAAGACCCCGATGCTGGCCTCATAGATTTCCCGTACGACAAGGATGGCCGCATCGTCTTTCTCTGCTGGCACCCTCCCGAGGAAAAGATCGGCTACTGGCACGAGGTACAGGCCGGCTATGCGGGCCGTCAGCCTCTCTAAGGCTTTTGAAAATAGTACTTCAACGCGTCAAGAACGCCTCCGTCTATGTGGGAGAAGATTTGATCTCCCAGATAGGCTCCGGTCTTTTGCTCCTCGTGGGGATCGCCAAAGGTGACGAAGAAACCGAGGCCGACTGGCTCGCCGAGAAGATAGCGGGGCTGAGGATCTTCAACGACGAGGAGGGAAAGATGAACAGGAGCGTGAAAGATACGGGAGGCGAGGTCCTCGCCGTCTCGCAGTTCACTCTGCTAGGCGACACCCGAAAAGGCAAGCGTCCGAGCTTCCTGAAAGCCGCCCCACCCGAAGAGGCCGAGCCGCTCTTCGGTTACTTCTGCGAGAAGCTCCGCGCCTCAGGAGTCCGCTCGGTGACGACCGGCTCCTTCGGGGCAACGATGGACGTCACGCTCACGAACGCCGGTCCGGTAACCATCTTGCTGGAGAGGTAAACCTCATCGGCCATCAGATTTTTGCCTACAGCCCGTCTCCGAGCACCGGCTTACTGTTCCTTCGATGTAAAGCGTAGCCGGTCGGGTATAGCCCTCGCGCGAGATACGCTCCCGGATAGTTTCACGACACTCACGCAGCTTTCTCATCGTTCTCGCGGGCAAGCCCCGTAACTCTTCGGGTTCTTCTTCGGCGAGGACGATCTTATCCAGTTGCCGTATGGGTTGGGGCGGTGAGACCCGCCACCGTACCTGCGTAAGCAGCGCCTCGTGTAGCGCGACGAGCCGTTCTGGCGGACCGATGCCGTAGTACTCGGCGCCCGTCGCTTCCCAGGCAAGCTCCCGTTGCAGCTTCTCGTCTCCGAGCTGGGCCGCGGGTATGGAATCCACGAAGTCGCTCGTCGCAACCCGCCCGCCGAGCCGGACGACGGTGGCGAGGGCCGCAAGCGCGTCTCCTGCAGGCTTCTCACGGACGTCGAGCTCGTGAAATAGCCCAGCCGAGTAGACGAGGTCGAAGGTGCCCGGAGGGAAAGGGGGGTGGAAGACATCTCCCGATACGAGGCGGACAGGGGCGGTGAGATCGGCTTCTCCCAGGAGCTTCCGGGCCTCTTGGACACGTTCCGGCTCAGCGTCGAAGGCGGTGAGGATGACCTTCTCCGCGATACGCTGGCTAAGACCTTCGAGCCAGAGAAGGGAGGAGCCTCCAGCGTAGAGTACGGTAAGGCCTTCGATGTCGCCAAGGAGATCGAGCTCGCGGTCGCAGAAGGAGATCAGGTCCTCCTCATAAGACGTGCGCTCCTCAGGCGAGAGGGACTCTTGCCGGTATAATCTCTGCGGCATCAAATTCCCATTCCGCAAAAACGCCCTTTCGGTTTCGGGTGTTCACGCCTGCCGCCTACAGCCAGACCGGTCTCG
>DASQSI010000125.1:0-21139 GCA_035642415.1 Rubrobacteraceae bacterium | reverse complement strand
TCGGGCATGCCTTCCCTCTCTGCAAGCTTCCTTTTGTTTGCTCATACTCTAGCGGCTTCTTAAGACACTACGCTAGCCAAGGTCGCACCAAAGGCTGGCAGCTCTATTTACTGTTTCTCTTTACGCACCTCGAGAGTCGGGCAATGGACATGCCGGACTATCGAGTCGGAGACACTTCCCATCAGCGCTCTCTTTGTACCGTCCAAACGACGTAATACTAGATCACCAGAAGCGCTTGCATCTACTCTAGAAGGAGGAGTCGTTGCCTCTAAGTGCCGCTGGCTTCTACCCTGAGAACCTCAGGAGGCTCTAGGGCAGTCCTCGACCAGAAACCTGGCGGATCTTGCTGCGCAATCGTCTCTCTCCAACGATCGCCGCCGCCAACGCGGCTACCTTTACGACCGGCTTTATGCGTCTCGTTACGCACCTCCTTAACCCGTCAATTTCCAATGGAGCGCTAGGATCGCAGTTTGCCTTGACTTAGCAAGGCGGTATGTGATCTAGTTACCTAAGCAGCTAAGAAGCTGCGCCAAGGAGGCTATCACCGGTTCGTGAAGTAAACCTCCTTGCCGCTTTTTCTTAACACTCTGTTTGGCTACTCGCGGACTACCATAAAGCATGAGGGCAGCATTAGGACAAGGCCTGCTCTACTTCCTGCTAGCAGAGCGTGGAAGCTCAGAGCCTGGGTCTGCGTAAAGTCTCCAGCTCGGGAGGGGTATGAAGATTGTCGTGAGCATAGGCCGTAAGGACCTTCTCGGTCGAAGCCGGGCGCAGACCCAGAAAACGCGATCCGACAGTGGCCGAGAAGTCGTCGATGGCACTACGCAGCATGTTGGCGCGCAGGCGGACCCCGGCCGGACAATCCTCGTCGTCTCCCTCTTCCGCTAGGCGAAGAAGGCATGGCATGACCGCAGAAAGCTCGAACCGCTCGTTGCTGCTGCGAAAGTAATACGATATCGGGAAATGGACCAGATCGCTTTGGACGGCAACTAGCTGAGAGGTCAGGTTGCTAAGCATTAGCTCAGCAGCAAGGGCGTCCATCTGTTTTACGCCTATCCCGGTTTCGGACTCGGCTTCACGGACGAGGCTGATCTCATGAGCCAAGGATCGGTGGCGGGAAAAGGCCGGATAAAGCGAGATGACCCACGAGAGGCTCGCGGTCAGCAAGCCGAAGCCTACCATCGCTTCCAGCGGCACAAGTATTCTAAGCCAGCCGTTTGTAGGTGCGATGTCGCCGTAGCCCAACGTCGTCAGCGTTACTAGCGAGAGGTAGAGCGCGTCAGAGAAAGCGCCATGGGTGGCAGGGTCCAGCCCTGGTGCGAGCAAGAACCCCTCCGGCAGATACGGCCAAAGCACCAATGCCCAGCCGATTACCAAGAGCGCAGCCCAACTCCCTGTGACAGCGAGTAGCGTCACCGGGCCGCAAAGTTCCCGTATCAGAGGATACTGGGCGCTCATCCGGCGGGCGCCACGCCAGAGGGGGCGAGGAAGCGCCCGACTCAACATGCCCTTCCCGCTCGGATGAAACAAAGTATCGAAGATGTCGCGCAGCGCAAACAGGATCAGGCAAGCACCGACCAGCGAGAGGAACAGGGTCACTTAGTTCTCTCCATATCGCTTTTTCTGGCCTCATTCCCCCACCAGCTTAGATCAAAACCCTCGCCCTGCTCGGTCTCCGACCTTCGAACGTCTGTGCACCTTGGTCACCAGAACGTCCGCGCGGCGAGCAGCTCACGAAACAGGAACAGAGAATCCTCGCCTATGGCTACTACGCAGCAAGACACTTGTCGCTAATGGTGTATGTAAGGCCTCGGGAGGAGAGCTGAATGCTCCGAAAATAAGCTAAAAAGCTTGTGCGCTTACCACCTAGCGTATAGGCGGCTGCCGCCGCCTACCCACAGCTCTGCAGAACTCAACTCATGTGTGCGACTCACTCGGTGTGATTGTTTCCGTTCTGTGGACATCTAAGAGGTTGCGTGCTGCTCAACTGTAGTCTCCTATAGCGGAGGAACGTCCGGTGGCTCTACGCGGTACCTCGAAAGGCGCGCTAGGCCTCTGAGCATCTCAAGCACCTCTTCCGTCCTCTTTTCTTCTCGCTCCGTGCTGCCATGGATGTCGAACTTCTGCACGTCCCACATCTCCTCTAGCCAGCGCAAGTAACGTTGATTATGGTCCATCATATCGCTGCTCCCATCTTCGCATCACACACGTCCCATAATTGTTCTTTTCTTTCCCGAGACGTCGCGCTTCCTCCTTTAAGTTCGCACCAGTTCTATCGTAGCAGCCCTATCCTGGACTGGTCCCGGGAAACTAAGCTCAAGCGGTTAGGGATTTTCATGCTACACCGGTCGCTATAAGCCTCTGCCACGTAATGCTGAACCTCAATCCAGTTATATATTCTCACTGATCCAACGGCTGCTCACCGATGTACCGAGCCCGGGGACGAATCATTCGCCCACTTTGGTATTGCTCGATGGCGTGGCCTATCCAGCCGACGGTCCTACCCAAAGCGAATAGGGCGAGCGCCCCACCTGCCGGTAGCCCCAACGCCATCGAGAGGATCACCAGTCCGAAGTCGAGCGTGGGATATTCGCCTATCAGTTCTGATGCCTCCTCGACCACAGCGGAGGCCAGCTCGACGGCCAGCGCCTCCGGGTAGGAAGCGGCCGTGGTCTCGAGCAACGCTCTGCCCCGCGGATCGCCCTCCGGGTACAGCGGGTGCCCGAATCCTGGGATCGGCTCACCTCGCCTGAGACGGCCGACCATAACGTCCCGTGCTCGTGCCGCGGTACCGGCTTCCTTAAGGAAGGCCTCGACGCGCTCGGTGTTCCCGCCATGCTTTACGCCGCTCAAAGCGCACAGCCCGGCTACCGCGGCGGCGTACGGCGTTGCCCCAGCCGAAGCCACGCAACGCGCCGCGAAGGAAGAGACGTTCAACTCGTGGTCTGCACAAAGGATAAGGGCAGCGTCGAGCAGGGTCGACGCTTGTGGCTTACTAGGTGCCCAGCCCTGCTGTAAGGCCCGAGCAACACCGGTGTCGGCTGATCCGCCGCGGACGGCCGTGGCCGCGAGTAGGCGCAGAATCCGAGCGCCGGTACGGGCAACCGCCGTGGGACGCAGATCGTAAGCCGTGGTGTCCCTGGCGGCCGCCAACTGCAACGAGACTCCGAAGTTTCTCTCGACCGGTGCCAACTCCCACGAAACCGTGTTTGCGGCTCGACTATAAAGTGCAAGAGCACCGGACATGGCACCGAAGATCGCGGACTCGCCTTCCGGGAGTCTCCCTGTCCAGATCAACTCGGCCACCTGCTCCAAAGTGTGGTTCCTGGAGAGGACGACAGCATCTCGTCCCCTGTAGTGGAGGTGACCGTCCTCTATCAGGGTGATCGCTGATTCCATCACGGCCGCCCCCCAGTGTAGGGCGTTCTCCGTCAAACGGCTGGGATCGCGTCGTTGCTCCTTGCGCTCTTTAAGTTTCTGTATATCTTCCGCCCGATAACGCCGGTTACGACCGGTCCCTCCGACGGGTTCAGAACGGATCAAACCCCGACTCACATAGGCGTACAGCGTCGGCAGCTTCACACCTAACTCTGCGGCCGCGTCTCGCCCGCTAAGATAACGCTCCTTACTCACGACCGTATTCTCCTCGTGCGCGCTTTTGTTTCCTCAGTGCCCATCGTAATTTATATTGATCCTGAAATCAATGTTGATAAAGGTATTTCGGCGTTGTACTATATGACCAGCAGACGACAAGGAGCGTGTAATCCTGTGAGCGACGGATCGCAAAACACCTTAGTACCAGGATTGGAAGGCGTGGTGGCGGCCGAGACGTGCCTTAGCAGCGTAGATGGGAAGGCTGGTGAGCTATTCATCGCTGGCTTCCCCATCGAGGAGCTGGCGAGCAAAGCTAGCTTCGAGGAGACAGTCTACCTATTGTGGCACGATGTCCTGCCCAACGCAGAACAGCTGAGCGCCTTTAGGGAAACGCTAGCTATCCGGCGCTCGTTACCGAGGGCCACGCTGGACCTGCTGCGGGCGGCGGCATCCGGACGAACGCCCGCGACGGACGCGCTGCGGATGGCGGCCGACACGCTCAGCCTGGGGACGCCCGTTGAGGCTCCTGTAGAGGACGAGTTTTACAGCGACGCTCTCGCCTTGGTGGCATGCTTCCCTGCGATAGTGGCAGCTTACTGGCGGCTCCTGAACGAAGAGGAGCCCGTAGCACCAGATCCCAGGTTGGGCCACGCTGCCAACTACCTGTACATGCTCACGGGCGAAGTACCAAGTACGGAGCACGTCCGGGCCTTGGAGACGTACCTAAACACCGTGGTGGATCACGGCCTGAACGCCTCGACTTTCGTTGCAAGGGTGATTGTCTCTACCCGTTCGGATGTGGTCTCGGCGGTGGTCGGAGCGAGCGGTGCACTCAAAGGCCCGCTACACGGAGGTGCGCCTGGCCCGGCGCTGGACATGGTCTTCGAGATCGGGGAGGCCAGCAAGGCCGAGCCCTACCTGCGGGAGAAGATCGAACAAGGCGAGCGCCTCATGGGCTTTGGCCACCGTGTCTATAAGGTGCGCGACCCCCGGGCAGACGTGCTCGCGGCGGCCGCCAAACGTCTGTATTCGAGGGACGGTGACGCGCCCCTGTACGAGCTGGCGCTCAAGGTGGAGAAGACGGCGCAAAGGCTGCTCGCCGAGTACAAGCCGAGGCACAACCTTAAGACCAACGTCGAGTTCTACACGGCGCTGCTCCTGCACGGGCTCGAACTGCCTACTCAACTCTTCACTCCCACCTTCGCTATAGGACGGGTAGCGGGCTGGACGGCGCACTGTTTCGAGCAGCGGGCCCAGGACCATCTCATCCGCCCGCAATCCAGATATACGGGTCCTAAGGACCGCTCCTGGGTGCCGCTAGAGAAGCGGTAGAGCATGACGTCGATCGTTTTGCTCTATGTTTTTAGGGCCGGGGTGAGGTAATGACCGTGGAGCACCTAACTATCCGGCGGCGAAGTAGATCCTGGCTCACCCAAGGATCAGGGGGACCCGGCAAGCTTCGTGGGTCCGTGGTCTGCCAGTGAGGAAAGGAGGGTGCGGCTGATGGCGATCGACGAAGCCCCGGACGTGCCGCCGGAGCACGTCTTGCTCTCGAGCAGCGGCCGGGGTTGGAGCGGCGTCGACGCGGCAGAAATCCATCACCCCCAAGACGACTTCGGGACGCCCGCTATCCCGCACCACGTGCTCGTCGTCAACCTCGGCCACCCCTTCGACGCTAAGGAAGGTCTTCGAGGGCAGAAGGGGCACATGGGCTCGGGCGACATCGTCGTACTGCCCGCAGGAGCGCCACGCGAATGGCACCTAGAGCGGCGGGGGGAGGTGAGGCACCTGCACCTCTACCTCGATCCGACGTGGGTACGGGATGTCGCCACCGGGGCCGAGCTCGACCCGGACAAAGCGGAGCTTATCGAGGCATTGGGCGTACGCGATCCGCAGATCGAGCATGCGGCCATGTGGCTGCTTTTGGAGCTCCGTTACGAGGACCTGGGTGGCAGGATCTATGCCGAGTCTTTGGCCAACGTGCTGGCGGTGAACTTGCTGAGGCGTCACTCCTCGCTCGGGCGCTCCTCTGCGCGTAAGCTGGAGCACGAGCGCGCCTGTGGTCTTCCGAAAGCCTCCTTGCGGACAGCGCTCGACTATGTGGGCGACAACCTCGCCGAGAACCTTACCCTGGCAGAGATCGCCCGCGAGGTCCATATGAGCCCCTACCACTTCTCCCGGATGTTCAAGCTTTCCACGGGGCTCTCCCCGCACCAGTACGTCATGCGCCAGAGGATCGAGCGAGCCAAGGCGCTGCTCATGAACACCAACCTGCCCGTGAGTGTGGTGGCCCGGGAAGTGGGCTTCGCAAGCCCCAGCCACTTCGCCCAGCAGTTCCGTCGCCTCGTCGGCGTGTCGCCGAGATCCTTCTGCTAAGACCTCTCCCAAAGCAAGAAACCGACGAAAGACCGCAAGGATTCGGAAGCCGGGCGGCCCGCTATCCCGGATACTACCTTCATGTTGAGCAACGGGCAACAGAGGGGCGTCGGAGGCCGCGGTGCGCGCTCTTGCGGACTTTGCGGGATCATTGCTCTGGTAGTGGCATGAGCATCGGGCGCTTCTCTACACACCCATCCTTCCGGCCATACAGGAGAGGTTCAATCTCAACCAAGCCGCCGCTGGCGCCCTCACTTCCAGCAAGTACCTAGGGTACCTCCTTGGGCCCCGCGCCAGTATCATCACCGGTGGGCAGCACCCGGTGCATCACACGGTCATCCGCGGAGCTACTCTTAGCGGTTGCCCTCCTGGGTATAGCCTACTTCCCGGGAGGCGGCGTCTCAGGCGTCTGGCTCACAGGGGCGATCCCGTGCAGACGGTGTGGGTGCAACCGACGAGAGCGCAAGGCTGTTACTGGATAGCGGAAAGGAGAACCTTCATGATACCGAAGACTAGAGCGACGGAGGCTTTGGGTACCGAGTACCCGATCGTGCAGGCCCCGATGGCCGGGGGACCGACCACCCCCGAGCTCGTGGCTGCGGTCTCAAACGCCGGTGGCCTGGGCTCTTTAGGAGCCGCCTACTTGCCACCGGAGACACTGCAGGAGCAGGTGAGAGAGATCCGAGACCTCACAGAGGGACCGTTCGGTGTCAACTTGTTCGTACCCTCGCCGTTCGAGGTGGACTACGAAAGGATCGAGCATGCCAACACACTCCTTGGGCAGTACCGAAAGGAGCTAGGAATCGAGACTCTCGAGACGTTTTCCTCCTTTGAGGAGAGCTTCGAGGACCAACTCGAAATAGTCTTCGAGGAGCGGGTGCCGGTCTTCAGCTTTACCTTCGGCTCCTTGGAACCTGACCTCGTCGAACGGCTCAAGCAGAACGGTACGACGGTGGTGGGCACGGCGACCACCGTGCGCGAGGGGCTCAGGCTTGAAGAGGACGGGGTGGACATGGTCGTCGCGCAGGGCAGCGAGGCCGGTGGGCACCGAGGCACGTTTTTGGGCGACTTCAAAGATGCCTTGATCGGCACGATGGCCTTGGTCCCGCAGATGGTCGACGCCCTGTCGCTACCCGTGATCGCCTCGGGTGGGATCATGGACGGCCGCGGGCTGGCGGCAGCCCTCGTCTTGGGGGCCCAGGCCGCCCAGATGGGGACCGCCTTCCTCGTCTGCGAGGAGAGCGGCGCCCACCCCGAGTTCAAGAGGGCCGTGCTGGAGGCCGCGGAGGACGAAACGTCTGTCACCCGGGCCTTCTCTGGAAGAGCGGCTCGTGGTCTCAAGAACCGATTCCTGAGAGAGATGGGTGAGCACGAGAAGGAACTCCCGCCCTTCCCGGTCCAGAACACGCTCACGAAGGACGTGCGCGCGGCGGCCCAAAGGCAAGATCGTCCGGAGTTCATGTCGCTTTGGGCAGGGCAGGCCGCGCGCCTCGCTCGCCCCACCAAGGCGGCCGAGCTCGTCGGAAACGTGGTCCAGGAAGCCGAGGTCGTCCTGCGCGAGCTTTGACAACGGTCGACGTAGGACGTCCGCCGGCGTGGAAACCGTGTGTAGAGATCGCTGGTCCCTGGGGTAACTTTGTGATCGCACTTGGGTCCGAGAGCAAGCTAATTAAACGTTCTATAAGGCAAGCGGCGAAGGCAAGTCAGAAGTTGTGCAGATCCCGGTGTGGTGCGGTCCTGACGACGCCGAGTGTGCGGCACCCGCCGGGAGAAGCTCGCTGGGCCGCAGGCGACTGGAAGGTGATGGCCGAGTTGTCCAACCGGTCAGCTTCGATGCGTACTCGCAGTTCGTTATAGAAGAGGACATCGCTCAGATGATCCCCTGCGTTCCGGGGCAGAGGGGATTGCTCAGGGTGTCAAGTAGTTTGTCGCCGCCGGCTTCGATCGCGTCGACCTCGTGCAGGTCGGCGACCGCCAGAAGGAGTTCTGCGAGTTTTATCAAAGCGAGCTGGTTACAAACCCTGCGGAAACTATGATAGCTTTAGAGTTTGCCCCTACCTTACTTACCGGTCGCTCCCATCTGCTCGATAGTATGTGTGCATTCGGCGCTAACCAAGCTGTCTAAGGTGATCGAACTGCCCGGCAGGTCTATATCATCAGTCGCCAAGCTGTCCCGGGTGACACCTTGCTGGTTGGCGGCTTTACCGGTGTTGTGACGGCCTGCAGACCCGTCGGGCAGACGTTGACGTTGTCCCCGGTGTTGTTGGCAGAGAACGACGGTGAAGCCTTACCGCTCTGTATGTGCCTCTTCGAGAAATCTTGCCTAGCGGCACGATCCGGATTGGATGCATCAGGGTCGCTAGTATTGGAGTTGTCGGGATTCACGCTGCTACCGGAGACCTCAGGCCTCTCTAAGTTGCTAACCACAATGGGCTCGATGATCCCTCGCGGCTAACGGATGAGCCCAATAAGCTACTCGACAAACTGGGATAAGCTGTACTTGTTCGACACGAGGTAAGCTGAAAAACGACTACCCGCTGAACATATAATGTAGAGTGTTGCAATGCATACCCAATTATCGGTAGCGCCTTATTGCACTATTCGGCTCCTAACGAGCAGAGGTAGAGCACGAGGGCATCATTACCCTAGAAGGTGCGCCGAGCTTTGCTCACTGCCATCATTGACCTATTGAAAAAGGTTCGAGTAAGGAGGAGCTCACTCTATGTCGTCTTCAAACCTTATTCGGTGGAGCGGGCTGGCAGCTGTGGTAGCCGGGGGGCTGTTTATAATCGTCGCCCTTATCGACCTGTTCGTCTTGGTCTCCGGTCAAAACTTCACCTCATCTGGGCTGCTCTTCCGATCCGCAGTATCAGGAATCGCAGGAGCCCTGGTTGTATTGGGGCTGATTGGACTGTATACCTCCCACTCGGAGGCTACAGGCATCTCAGGGCTGATCAGCGTCCTGATGATTTCTGTTGGCACAGTAATGGTGGCGCAGGGCTTTATTTGGCCTGCTTTGCTCACTGACCTAGGATGGATCTTGTTCGGGGCGACCTGCCTGCGAGCCAGGGTCTACCCGCGTATAGCCGTCCTACTGATCATCATCAGCGCGGTGGTCGTTGGGGTGTTTAGCCACCTGATCAGTGCCCTCATAGTAGGAGGGCCTGGTGGCATCCTGGCGTATACGGGTATAGGCGCCAGCATTATCCTCTATGTAGCCGTAGCCTGGCTGGGCCTTCTCCTCTTCGCAAGGAGGGAGGGACGTACAAACCCGGCTCGACCCATACGGATGCGCTGAGAACAAATGCCCTTGAGGGTCACGCGATAAATTTACCCTTTAGCGTCCCTTTACTTGCGTTCCCAGCGACGCTCTGGAAGCTTGCGCCAGATAAGCGGTACCGCCAGGGTCAGGAGCCACTACCCTGAAATAACGTCCAAGGCTTCCCCCCGTCGCAGCTTGTTGGCAGCGTTATGAGCATAACGCGTGGTTTCGGGCAAGCGATACTTCGTACAGCAAGCGAGGACCAGGTGCACCGCCCCGTCGAGGTCTATGCGATTGCCGATCGAAACATAAACCGGGGAGACACCGGTACGGGTACGTACTACCCTGCCGACGACCTTTTGTCGGTAGATGAGATCCGTAACGCTCCCTTTCTCTCTACTGGGTTCCTTATGCTCGCCCACGAGCCGGCTCTTCGCGCACCCGACCGTGGGCACGTCCAGAAAGAGCCCGATATGCGATGCTAGCCCCAAGCCCCGCGGATGAGCCAGCCCATGCCCATCGATAACTATCGCCTCCACGTTCGATTTGATCTGCTCGAGCGCCCCAACGACCAATGGTATCTCCCGGAACGCCAACAAACCTGGCACGTACGGGAACTCGATCGACGCCTCAAACCCGCGCACTTCGACGAGCGAAAGCCCAGGGAACGAGAGCACCGCGACGGTGGCATAGCCCCGCTCACCCTGCGTGGATACGTCCGCCCCGGCCACATACCGTACGCGTGAGAGATCCAGGGGAGGCCTCGGTACAACCCGCGGCGCAAGCTCCCCCTGCAACCGTCGCGCCTCTCCCGGCGAAAGAGTAAAGGGATGAAGCCTCGCAACCTTCACGTCACCACCCGTAAAAGATACCGCCCCAGCCGATGGTTCTGGAGGGGGGAAACGTACCATCGGCCGGGGCTCGGTTAACCACAACTATACTCCTATGATGTTAAGCTCACTTTGCTCTCGTGTTACGATATTGTTACGCAACAGAAACACTTAGGTTACGATTCCCCACCTCTGCTTTGGCCTATACGTCATGCTGGACAGGCGGCTTGAAGCTCAGTCTCCGAGTAAGGGTTAAGAGATCGAGCTTTAGGGGCTTTTTGGGGTTCTCAGGCGACGTTGACCTTTATCGTGTGATACCCAGTGGCGCCGGAGGGGTGGGGAGGGGTTTCTTTGTCGGTCTGAGTCTCCCCCACGCCATCGGTAGCGCGCGCCTTGAGGGTATGGTTACCGGGCTTCGCCTCCCAATCGTAGATCCACTGGCGCCAAGTATCGATGTCGAGCTGGTCAGCGAGGCGAGCGTTGTTCCAGGTCTCTTCACCGTCCGTTGATATCTCGCCCCGCTCTATACCGCGGTGCGGGGCCCAGGCGATGCCGCCGACCTGAATAGTGCCGGCTGAGAGCCGCTCCCCGTCCTTTACTGTGTCGATGCGCGACTGGGTCTTTATTTGCGAAATTGCCCGGCGCCAGTCTTATAACCAGCTGAGAAAGCGCCACGAATACCGATGGAACCAGCTCGTACAGCCCGTGGGCCAGCTCCGCGATACCGAACGCCAGAACCATCCCAGCGGCCCCTGCAATTAAAGTACTCAACCTGGCGCTCGCGCTTCCACTCTCCAATCGATGTAGCTGGTCCTGGCTCGGAGGGCCGGTTTCACACAGTCTACTACCATGCATCAATGCCTTACACCTTCGTTTAGCCAGCCTTACGATAGTCGAGGTAAGCCCGGATCGCCGGTCACCGCAACCCCGATATCGCTCTTGACACATCCGCTTTTTGGGGCTACAAACCCTTACAGGCGTCGACGGGAACGAGTACGGTCGCAGACAACACTCCGTCAGAGCGAGCCGGGGGCGGTGTGAAGCCCGGCACGGAGCGCAACCCGAAGATCCTCCCCGAGCTGCCGACCGAAAGCGAGGGCTCCGAGCGTGCTCGGAGCCGGGCGTTTAGTAGGATCGGCCGGGCCCGCCCGTTACAGCGGCGAGAGCGGTCCGGAGAGCGACTTCGGGCAAGCAGGGTGGTACCGCGAGAGTCTCCATATAGGGCTCACGTCCCTGCAGGGCTAAGAGGCCCGCGAGGACGGGAGCCGTTTTGTGCGTAGAGGAGGCTTGTCGGAGCATGGCATTCGAAAAAGTTCGCCCGCAGGTAAAGTTTCCGGAGCTCGAACGGGAGATTCTAGGCTTGTGGCAGAGGATCGGGGCGTTCGAGAAATCGGTCGAGCGTCGCCCCGCAGACAACCCGTTCGTCTTTTACGAGGGACCGCCGACCGCTAACGGCCGTCCCGGCTTCCACCACGCCTTAGCGAGGGCTTTTAAGGACCTAATCCCACGCTACAAAACGATGCGGGGCTACCGGGTCGAACGCAAGGGCGGCTGGGACTGCCACGGCCTCCCAGTGGAACTCGAAGTCGAAAAAGAGCTGGGGCTCGCCGGCAAGAACGACGTCGAAAGATACGGCGTCGAAGAGTTCAATAGCCTCTGCCGCGAGTCCGTATTCCGCTACGTCGAGGACTGGCGCGAGATGAGCGCCCGCTTGGGCTTCTGGGTGGACATGAAGAACGCGTATTGGACTCTGAACAACTCCTATATAGAGAGCGTCTGGTGGGCGCTCAAACAGCTTTACGACAACGACCTCCTGTACGAAGGTTATAAGGTCACCGGCCACTGCCCTCGCGACCAGACCTCCCTCTCCTCGGCAGAGGTTGCTATGGGCTACGAGACAGTCACCGACCCGAGCATCTACGTAAAGCTACGCCTGGTAGACGAGCCGGATACCAGCCTCCTCGTCTGGACGACGACTCCCTGGACCCTCGTCTCGAACGCCGCCGCCGCCGCCCATCCCGACATCGAGTATGCAACGGTGGCCGTGGACGGTGAGAAGTTAATAATGGCCCGAGAGCTTACCGGCAAGGTGCTCGGCGAAGACGTAGGGGAAATTCTCTCGGTGGCGAAGGGCCGAGATCTCGAGGGCAAAAAGTACTGTCGCCCGTTCGACTACGTTCCTGTAACAGAATCGCCAAACCTCTTCACCGTCGTGCTCGGCGACTATGTCACCACAACTGAAGGGACTGGGCTCGTCCACACCGCCCCTGCCTACGGCGAGGACGATGCCCGCACCGGTCGCCGCTACGGTCTACCGACCATTCACCCCGTAAAGCCCGACGGCACCTTTGTCGGATACGTCGGACCGTTCGCGGGAATGTTCGTCAAGGAGGCAGATCCAGGGCTTGTCGAAGAGCTCCAAGAGAAAGGCCTTCTCTTTCACGCCGGAACGTACGAACACTCCTACCCCCACTGCTGGCGGTGCGGCACGCCGCTCCTGTACTACGCCAAAAAGGCCTGGTATGCGAGGACAACCGCCGTGCTCGACGACCTCTTGCGAGAGAACGAGAAGATAAATTGGGTCCCCGACCATGTAAAGTGGGGCCGCTTCGGCGACTGGCTCCGCAACAACGTCGACTGGGCCCTCTCACGCGAGCGTTACTGGGGGACACCGCTGCCCATCTGGCGCTGCGGGGAAGGCCACGCCACCGTCATCGGTAGCGTCGAGGAGCTAAAGGAGCGCTCTGTAAGCCCCGTCCCGGAGGATCTCCACCGGCCGTACGTGGACGAGGTGAAGGTGCGCTGCAGGGAATGCTCCGTAGAGGCGACGCGCATACCAGAGGTCTTAGACGCGTGGTTCGACTCAGGGAGCATGCCTTTTGCCCAGTGGCACTATCCTTTCGAGGGTACCGAGGATTTCGACCGCACTTTCCCGGCAGATTTCATCTGCGAAGCCGTAGACCAGACGCGAGGCTGGTTCTACTCCCTCCTGGCCTGCTCGACCCTGCTCTTTCGGAAGAGCTCGTATAAGACGTGTCTGGTGCTCGGGCACGTCCTGGACGCTGAGGGGAAGAAGATGAGCAAGAGCCGGGGAAACGTCGTGGACCCCTGGGAGATCTTCGAGAAGCAGGGCGCCGACGCTCTGCGATGGGCGCTCTACACCGCCGCAAGCCCCGGCAACGCACGCCGCTTCAGCGAAGAGCAGGTCGACGAAGCCGTCAGGAAGTACCTCCTCACCCTCTGGAACACCTACTCCTTCTTCGTCACCTATGCCCGCATCGACGGCTTCGATCCGAAGGAAGACTACGTAGAGCCTAGAAAGCGAAGCCTCATGGACCGCTGGGCTCTAAGCCAGCTGCAGTTCACCACGCGCACCGTCACCGAGAAGCTCGACGCCTACGACGTAACGACGGCCGGCCGAGCCCTAGACGAGTTCGTAAACGAACTCTCCAACTGGTATGTCAGGCGCAGCCGCAGGAGATTCTGGAAGGGTGAGGACGATCTTGACAAAAAGGCTGCCCACTCCACCCTGTACGAGTGCCTCGTCGTGATAGCCAAGCTCAGCGCTCCCTTCACTCCGTTCGTCGCCGAGGCCCTCTACCAGAACCTCGTCGTGAACTCCTACCACCGAGCGCCCGAGAGCGTGCATTTGGCACTCTGGCCGGAGGTGGATGAGTCGCTCGTAGACGAAGAGCTTACGGGCAGGATGCTGGCAGCGCGTCGGGTCGTGGCCTTGGGACGGGCGGCCCGCAACACAGCGGCGATAAAGACCCGCCAGCCCTTGAGGGAGGTAGTAGTCGTACCGGGCGAGGCTGTGGAGGCTGAAGGGTTTCAGGAAAGTGTGGAGAGCTTAAAGGAGATTGTGCTCGACGAGTTGAACGTGAAAGAGCTCCGTTTCGGGGAAGCCAATAGCATCCTCCAATACAATCTCAAACCGAACTTATCGACGGTGGGACCTAAGTATGGAAAATTGGTGCCAGGCTTACGACGGGCACTTGCGCAGGCGTCGCCCGAAGTCGGGGCACGGGCAGCGGCGGGAGAAGAGATCCCGGTAAGCGTCGACGGTCAAGAGGTCGTGCTCGGGCCGGAAGAGCTGCTCATCGAACCCAAAGAGAAGACCGGGTATGCCCTTGTACGCGAAGGGGATCTCGCGGTTGCCCTGCGTACGGAGCTGGATCAGGAACTCGCAGACGAGGGCCTGGTACGGGAGCTCGTTCACAAGGTGCAGAACCTCCGGCGGGAAAAGGGATTCGAGATCGAGGAGACCGTCTCCGTGACGATTCTGGGGAGCCCCAGGATCGTCACCCTCCTTGAAGGCCCGTGGGGCGAATACTTCAAGACCGAAGTCCTCGCCCACGAGCTCGAGCTTAGCCTAACGGACAGTGGTGACGGAGAATACGATAGCATCCGGCTGGACGGAGAGGAGCTTCTGGTGAACATAAAGCGGCTCGGCAAGGTCGGCCTGGGGTAACTTTTGGCAAAAGCCTCGCAACGGCTCAAGCAAAGAGAAACCCTTTAACTCGAAGACGTGTTAACAGCGCTCGACCTGGCTGGTGAAGCTTTCGTTTCGGAAGGCGGGTAAAGCACCGTTGAAAACGGGTATAGTGTGAACATTAGACATCGGCAAAAAGGAAAGAGGGAGGTCTAGAGTGTTTGGAAGAAAGTCGCGAGCGGAGAGGCTGAGAGAAGAGGCCCTTCAAAGGTCGCCGGTCCCCGGCGCCGCGCTGGCCGCCGCCGGCTCCACGCTGGTCAGTGCTTACGGCGAGGTTAGACCTATCGCCGAGAGGCTGCTCAACGACAAAGACCTCCAGGACAACATCCGCACTTTTATCGAGTCGGCCCGCAACATCCTGGAAGAACTCTCTGGCGAGGGTCCTACCGAGATCGCCTCCAGACTCTGGGACGACAACAAACTACGCAAAGAGGTCGAAACAGCAGCCGAGGCAGCCAAAGAAGGGGCCAAGCGGGCACGGGGCGAGAGGGTTGGAGGACGCGGCCTTTCCTTCGGGATGCTCCTGCTGATCTTGGGCGGAGTAGGTTTCCTCTTCCTCAACCCGAAGACCGGCCCGGAGGCGCGCAGGATCGCCAAGGAAGCCTTCGACACCCTCCGATCCAGAACCTAACAACACCTCCGAGCGTCACCATTATGGGCATAACCGGCTCTTCGAAGCAGCTCGCGGTACCTATGCAGAGGTCAAGGAAGCCTTCAAGGCCAGGGAAACTGCCTCCAAAAAGCGGGCCGCGCCACCCAGACGCGGAAGACCATGCAGGAGGCGCGAGGCAAGCTTGAGGAAGCCCGCGAGCCTCTATCCCATGTCCTGGATTTCAACCTCGATCCTGAGCTTAAGGAGTATGCTGGGCTCCTTTCGGACGCTCTGGACACCCAGCTAGCCGAGGCCAAGAAGATAGAGTTCTACGAGCTCCTGAAGCAAAACCCTGCCTTATCCTAGAACCGCAACGAGGCTCAGGACGTTCTCGCCAAGGCCAGCGACGAGTACACAAAGGCCAAGGGTACCGACGGGTGCGCCCAGGAGAACCGCCGACGCTAACCTGGAGCTCCTCAAAAAGAGCCAGGGCCCGTATACAGCCTTAAAGGGGTTGGCAGCTCGGGCAGACATGGGTGCCACGGCCGGCGACACGAGATTTTTCGATCTTCGTTCCGCAGACGAGACAAGACTTTTCCGCGCGAGCGAAAACCTTGAGCTGATGTTGGAATTTACCGCCCTCGCCGAAGGCGTCATGGTAGGAGTCGAACGTCGTACCGCGCAACTCGATGGCCCGGCCGAGTATGTCGCGGGTCGCAGCGCGGATGGATTCAATCTCCTTCCGTGTAAGCGTACCAGCCTTGCGTCTCGGGTGGACCCCCGCGGCGAAGAGCACCTCGTCTACGTATATGTTGCCGAGGCCGGAGATGACGGACTGGTCGAGGAGCAAGCCCTTCACGGAGGCTTTGCGCCCGAACACGCCCGTTAAATACTCCACCGAGAACGCCTCCGTGAAAGGGTCGGGACCGAGGCGTGAGATCAGGGGATGCTCCTCGACGCGCCCGGGCTCGTACAGATCGAAGTAGCCAAGCCAGAGCCTGGTGAAACCAAGCACAAGGCCGTCCTCGAACTCGATGACAGCTGTATGGATTTTGTCGGGATGCTGCCAGGCGGACAGCCGGAGGACACGCCCCGAGATAACGAGGTGCACCAAGCCCACGACATCCCCGAAGTCCAGCAAGATGATCTTGCCGCGCCTCTTTACGTCCCTGAGCGTGCTTCCCACAAGCCTCTTGCGAAACCCCTCAACGCCCGCGTTCGACACGTCGTCCCGGAAAATCTCCGCCCGAAACACCTTCCTGCCCGCGGCAAGGGCACGCACATCCTCGGAGATCACCGTAACCTCCGGTAGCTCGGGCACCTAGGAGACCCCCTCAAGGAGACCGCGGATGAACGAGGCAACCCCATCCTCGTCCACCGGTGGGGCCACGGTATCGGCGGCAGCCCGAACCTCTTCGGTCATCCCCCCCACCGCTACACCTAGGCCCGCGAAGGAGAACATGTCTATATCGTTGTCCGCGTCGCCGAAGGCGATAGTACGCGTCGGGCATATCCCCCAATGCTTACAAAGAAACTCGAGTGCCGAGGCCTTCGTACCTTCTCGTCCACCGATCTCTACGTAGTGCGGGAGGCTTCGGGTGACGAAGAGACGCTCGGAGAACGTCTCGCGAGCCTCCTCCAACCAGTCCGGTATCTCTCGGGGATGGTCGACGATGACGAGCTTCGTCGGATTCTCCCCGCCATTTTGCAGCCAGGCCCCTGGGGATTGGACGACCTGGACGTCAGGTTCTCGCTCGGAGAGGTGTTTAAGAACCGCTGAGGTCCCGGGGGAGGACAGGATCTTGCCGTCCATGAACACGCGAGCGTGCAGGCCCCTCTCCGCCGCCCACTCTAGGACCTCGACGCTTACATCTACAGGCAGTGTACGGTGCAAGAGCGTCTCGCCGTTCATCCGGCGCACCATCGAGCCGCCATAACAGATCACCGGGTCCTCGGCTCTGAAACCGAGCCTTGCCGCATGCTCGCGGGCCCCCTCGAAGCGCCGTCCAGTTGCCACCACGAGTCGTACCCCCCGCTCCCGCAGCGCACGCAAGGCGCCCGCTGTAGCCTCTGTTATGGTTAGGTCGCGGCGCAACAGCGTGCCGTCGAGATCGAAGGCCCCAAGGTCGAAAGACAACTGGCCGTTTTGAGGGTTGTGAGATATCTTGGGCAACAGATCTTCTCGCAGCCCTACTACTCCTCATCAGGTCGCGGCCACCGGAACTTGCGCTCCGACTCGTCTATCTTGTAGTCGTTTATAGAGGCGTCCCGGCGTCTCATGAGCCCGTTCTCGTCAAACTCCCAGTGCTCGTTGCCGTGGGAACGCCACCACTGTCCGTCCCTGTCATGCGACTCGTACTCGAAGCGCACGGAGATGCGGTTGCCCTGGTAGCACCACAGCTCTTTCATCAGCCTGTAGTCGAGCTCGCGCGTCCACTTGCGCCTCAGAAAGGCCTTTATCTCCTCGCGGCCCTTGAAAAACTCGTCACGGTTGCGCCACTCGGAGTCCTCCGTGTAGGCGAGAGCCACCGTCTCGGGATCCCGGGTGTTCCAGGCGTCCTCGGCCGTTTTCACTTTCTGCTTTGCGCTCTCCTCCGTGAAGGGGGGCACCGGCGGCTTGACCTCACGCTGTTGCTCGGTCTCTTGCACCTACAACCTCCTTCTGTCGGTCCTACCGGGGAGGTAGAACGGGCGTTTCGCTTACGCTTCACATCCTACACAATGCTTATTGTACCCACTTATACCGGTACGGTATCCAAGCAGTGGGAGCTGTTCGGCATTGTTGAACACAGCAGTTGCTCAGCATACTGTAAAGATTTATATTGGCTGCGGTGGTATTCAACGTCCAAGGGGCAAGGGTGGAGCGAGCCGATGGTGCTTATGAAGGCCACGCGGATGCTGTACCACTTAAGTCTGCCCGACGACCGTAACGAGTAATAGAGGAGCAACGCACATGCGTTCACAGGTTGGGATCGTGGGGGCAGGACCCGCGGGGCTGATGCTCTCGCACCTCCTGCACCTTGAGGGCATCGAGTCGGTCGTGCTCGAGTACCGTAGCCGCGACTACATCGAAAACCGAATCCGGGCGGGCGTGCTCGAGCAGAACACGGTTGACATGCTGACCGACTCGGGTGTCGGTGATCGGATGAAGAAGGAAGGGATGGTCCACCACGGGATCGAACTGCGTTTCGGCGGGCAGGGCCACCGCATCGATATGCACGAGCTCACCAGCGGGCGGGCGATCACGGTGTACGGCCAGCACGAGGTCGTGAAGGATCTCATAGCCACCCGGCTCGACGCGGGTGGACAGATCCTCTTCGAAGCCGAAGCCGTCAGCGTGCACGACCTTGACACCTCGACCCCGAGGATCCGCTTCCAGAAGGATGGCGAGGACCAGGAGCTGACCTGCGACGTCATCGCCGGCTGTGACGGCTTCCACGGGGTGTGCCGGCCGTCGATCCCGGAAGGCGCGCTCACCGTGTACGAGCGGAAATATCCCTTCGCCTGGCTCGGCATCCTAGCCGAGACACCACCATCGTCGGAGGAGTTGATCTACACGTACCATGAGCGCGGATTCGCCTTGCACAGCATGCGCTCGCCGGAGCTCACCCGCCTCTACATCCAGTGCGACCCCGACGACGACATCCAGGACTGGTCCGACGAACGCATCTGGGAGGAGCTGCACACGCGCCTTGCCACCGAAGAAGGCTGGGCACTCGCCGAGGGGCCGATCCTCGAGGAAGGTAAGGGCATCACACCGATGCGCAGTTTCCTCGTCGAGCCCATGCAGTACGGCAGGCTCTTCCTTGCTGGCGACGCCGCGCACGTCGTCACGCCGACCGGGGCCAAGGGGATGAACCTCGCCGTAGCCGACGTCCGCGTCCTCGCCCGGGCGCTTACCCAGTTCTACGAGTCCGGCCGGACCGATCTACTCGACAGGTACTCTGAGAGCTGTCTGCAGCGCGTCTGGAGGGCGCAGCACTTCTCCTGGTGGATGACGTCTATGCTGCACCGCTTCGACGATGACGACGTCTTCCGGCACCGCCTGCAGCTCGCCGAGCTAGACTACGTGACGAGCTCACAAACCGCGGCGGCGACCCTTGCCGAGAACTACGTAGGGCTGCCTCTGGATTATTGGGATTGAGCTACCGGAGCCTCCATGTCTGCCGGAAGCCACCTACCACACAGTATTGGCCCGCGAAACCGCGTTGCTATCCTGTAAGCGCTAGCTTGTGGCCTCGACCTCAGAAGGTTGCTCGGCCGAAGGCGCTCTCGACTCCCTCACGAACAGCAGTACCACGATGCTTGCCAAGATGACACCTGCGTCCAGCATCACCGCCGCGTACCACTCTCCGGTCGCGTCTCGCAGCGCGCCACTGATGCCCGGGGAAAGAACAGCTCCCATCTCGCCGATCAGATTCCACATACCAAACGCCGCGCCAAGGAGGGCGGGGGTGGCGACTAGATCCGCCACGAGCGCCTGGGAGATCGGCTGTAGAGCGAAGAAGAATATGGCTTGGAAGAACAACAGGGTACCCATCACCGAAAGGGCCTGCCCTCCGTTCATAATGTAGAGGCCGAAAGCTACCGTCAACAGACCTTCTGCCAGAGTAAAAGATATGAGCATTACTTTGCGGCCCCACCCTCTACGCTTGGCGTAATCGGCTATCCATCCCCCGATAGGGAACCCTAGTATGCCCGCTCCCGCGTTGAGAGCCGCCGTAAGCGCTGCGTTCAAGAAGCTTGCCTGTGGCGCCGCTTGAGAGACGATGGCAACCGACCAGAAGCTGAAGAACCACAGGTTCCAAAGGATGGCGATCGCCGAGATGTAGATAAGGAGCAGATCCCTGTCATATAGCACCGGGGCTATCTCCTCACCCATTCTGCGGAAGGCGAACCAGACCAGCAAAAGGGCTACGAAGGCCATGGCCACCGCCACCACCCACTCCGGCAAATCCAGTAAGCGAGCGAGCAAGTATGCCGCCATTACGATCACAAAGAAAACCACGGAGTACTTAGCTATCTCGCGCAGTGCGCCTAGATAATCAGGCCTGAACTCTCTTGCCCCCCGCTGCCTCTTGAAGAATGTCATTATCCCGAACCCGACAACCAGGGTGACGGCGCCCAGCGCGAAGAACGGCATCCGCCACCCCTCGTTTGTGCCGAGCACCAAGTTACCCAAATCGATCAGAAACGGCACGCTAACGAGGGCGATCGTGATTCCTATCGCCAACCCGGTTATGACGACCCCCAGGCCAAAGCTTCGTTTTTCCTCAGGGGTTTGTTCTACAACCACGGCGCGGTCGTTGGAGTAGAACATGCCTTCCCCGAGCCCGGTGATCACGCGAAAAGCCACCAAACCGACAATAGCCGTCATCAGCCCGGTCAGGATCGTGGCCACGGCTGCCCAGATCGTACTGATGACTATGATGGTGCGGTAACCGAATTTGTCTCCCAGGTACCCGCCCGGGAACTGTGTCAGCATGTAACCTGCGAAGAAGAGGCTACCTGCCACCAAACCGCTTACCGCGTACGGGTTGCTGACCCCTTGCATGAGGGGGAGATCTTTACTGATTATGTAGCTAAGGATCGGCCCGGCAATCGTGCGGTCGGCGGCACTGGCCGCCCACACCACCAAGAGCCATACCCAGAGTGAACGGTACGCCGGCCTACTTTCGCTGCTGGCTTCCATCTAACCCTCCCCAACTGTCTTTTACAGTCTTTCTCTCGACCGATTCTCATATATACAGAATCTCCGAGTCTGCAGCAAGCGAGTCGTTCGTAATAGCCGAACGCCCTGGGAACATCGGGCAATTCAGCCTTCGTTTTTGGGCAGCCTGAGCGTAAAGTTGGCCCCGCCTTTTGAGCTTCCTGCGATGAGTTCCCCTCCTTGGGCGCGGGCGAGGTCGCGAGCGATGGATAGGCCCAGACCCGTACCCCCGCCCTTTCGAGTACGGGCTTCTTCGACCCGGTAGAAGCGATCGAAGATGCGC
>DASQSI010000124.1:0-7865 GCA_035642415.1 Rubrobacteraceae bacterium | reverse complement strand
AAAGCTCTTCTACGTCCGTAATCACGGCTCGATCCCTGAGCCCGACACTAACGAATATCGTCTCGCTGTTACTGGGATGGTCCAACACGAATTGCGCCTTGCGGTAGATGAAATACGTGAAAATTTCTCAAAAGGCACTGTCACTTATCTCGCTCGTGTTTGAGCGTCCCTCTCTTACCAAGTAGCAGTCTCGCTCTTTCGACGGCACACCGGAGAGCGTTGAAATATCCCTTGTGTCCAGCTACGCCTGTTGAAGCGGGGGAGGGGGGCTTAAGCCCTCACACAGCAGCTGTACCACTAACTATTAGCAAGTCGGCTTCCTCACCGGGGCTAATCATCTAAAATCGATTGTAGGGGGCTCCTAGTGCCGAAACTTAATCAAACGTAGTAGCGATAACGGTATATTAGGTTTTTGTGCGTGGTATAACGTAGCTAGTGCCTAGTTAAAGGACTAAGAATCAGCGAAGAGCTATCCTCAAGGCTTCTGCTTTAGTCCTATAGCATTTAGGAAGGGGAGGAGATAATGACGAAAGCGTTCAGCATAAGCACTATGGAAAATCCCGCTAGGCCAGTAGATAGGGCCAAAGGAGGGCGCGAGAACGGTACTACTTCGACGGAGATATTGCGTTGGAGAGTCCCTCAGGTAGTGGAGGATGAGGCGAATACAAGATATAAGATAAAACCGTAACAGCTACCGTAACCGACAAGCCCTTCTTCCTATCTTGGGGTAACGTGGAATCTAGAGCGGAGAGATTTTGCAGTGAGCTTCTCTAAGGCATCTTCAGTTGCCGAGAGCAGATGCACCCCACCTCCTCCCTGAGTACGCAAGCTCGCTGTCCGCACCGGTTTAGATTTGGGTCTGAACCTAGAGAAGTGCTGCACACTGACATTATAAGCTTCACAGCCTCATAACCTTCTATTTGCGAGCATTCTTTACGACGCTATTTTATGAGTATTGTCTTGGCGAGGGTACAACAGAACGCCCAGCACGTCGTTAAGCTAAAGTACGTTGTGGGGTTTGAAGGAGACAAGGAGGTAGCACAGCAATGAGTGAAGGGTTCATCTCGCGAGGCTTTAGGGGACGGCGGCGGCCAACGGAGCAGGGAACACAGCTCCCTCCTGGCCAGTACCTGGTCGAAGGTTTCCCGGTCCTCTCCGCTGGCCCCACCCCACGCACTCCTCTTGACGACTGGGACTTCTCGATAGTCGGTGAGGTCGACGAACCTAGGCGGTGGACGTGGGAGGAGTTCCGCACGCTGCCAAGCGAGGAGATCAAGACCGACATCCACTGCGTCACCAAGTGGTCAAAGCTGGGCACCAGGTGGGAAGGAGTGTCGGTCGATACCCTGCTCGACGGGGTGGAGACTGCTGCTGGTTATGTGCTCGCCTTCTGCGACGGAGGCTATACGACAAACTTGCCCCTGGAGGACGTACTGGGTGGCAAGGCTTGGGTAGCCTACTCTTATGAGGGCGAGCCGCTCGCCCCAGAGCATGGCGGACCCGCGAGGCTGCTCGTACCACACCTGTACTTCTGGAAGAGCGCCAAATGGGTGCGCGGTTTGAGGCTCCTTAGCGAAGAGGAACAAGGGTTCTGGGAGTCTTTGGGCTACCACAACCGCGGTGATCCGTGGCATGAGCAGAGATACTGGGGGGACTACTAGGGTGGAGGCGGTTAGAGGAAGAAGATTGCTTTGGCGTATAGGGGAGGTTGTAGAGACTCGCTCCGAGACGCCACGCACCAAAAGCCTCATCTTCGAGGTGCCCGGCTGGGGAGGTCACAAGGCTGGCCAGCATGTCGACGTGCGCCTTACCGCTCCCGATGGCTACCAAGCCCAGCGCAGCTACTCCATAGCCTCTGCCCCGGAGGATGGGCGCCTCGAGCTCGTGGTAGAGCGCTTAGAGGATGGTGAGGTCTCACCGTACCTGACCGACGAGCTCCGGGTAGGCGATCGACTGGAGCTGCGCGGCCCGATAGGAGGGTGGTTCACCTGGGAAGCACGGGAGGGTGGTCCGCTGCTGCTCGTGGCTGGGGGATCGGGCATAGCGCCGCTCATGTCGATGCTCCGTCACCGATCCACCACCGGAAGCAACATCCCGACCCGTCTCCTCTACTCCTCGCGCTCTTACGAAGAGGTTATCTTCGCCGGGGAGCTCGACCTTCTCGCGCCTGCAGGTGGATCGCTTGAGGTGGTCCATACGCTCACCCGAACGCAGCCTCCAGGATGGGCGGGCTATGGCCGTCGAATCGACAAGGAGATGCTAGAGGAGGTCGCCTTCTTGCCGGAGGAGCGTGCGCTTGTTTTCGTCTGTGGCCCCACACCACTGGTCGAGGTGGCGGCGACGGCGCTCGTAGAGCTCGGGCACGACCCTGGACACATCAAGACTGAGCGCTTTGGACCTACGGGAGGATGAGGATGGATGAACGCAGGCTAGATGGGAACGCCGCGGCTGGGGTGTTGCGCGAGGTTTTTGCATTCGAGGTGACCACCGCTGAGATCGCCTGCGTGCGATGCGGTTCGACTGGCAGCGTAGGGGGACAGATGGCATACATGCACGGAATGGGTGTGGTCGTGCGCTGCGCCAGCTGCGATAACGCCCTCATCCGCGTAGCGCGTGGGGGTGGACGCTGTTGGCTGGACCTGAAGGGTGTCAAGTACCTCCAGATCGAGGAGGCTAGATAAACCGGGAGTCGCGCTTCGAACAAAGGAAGGCACGGTAGGCCTCTCTGAGCGGCCACGGGAGCAGAATGGGTTGCCCAACAACGCTTGAGGAGCACGCTCTTGACCACTAAGCTGCCCCTTATGGCAGAGAAGACGTTGTTTCAGAAGATCATGGACCGAGAGGAGCCGGGGGAGATTCTTTATGAGGATGACCAGTGCGTGGCTTTGCGCGATATCAACCCCCAGGCGCCTACGCACGTCTTGGTTGTGCCCCGCAAGCCTATCCCCACGCTCGATGACCTGACCCAGGAAGACGAATCCCTCGTCGGGCACTTGTTCCTGGTGGCGCAGAAAGTTGCCGCCGACGAGGGGTTGACGGACGGCTACCGCACCGTTTTCAACAACGGTTCGGATGCACAGCAGACGGTAGAGCACATCCACCTGCATCTCCTCGGTGGGCGTAGGATGTACTGGCCCCCGGGCTAGTAGCGCGCGAGGCCGGGCTGATACAGTAGTCTGCTCCCTCGCTTCCGCTGCAACCCCTCTTCTAGGTGCTAGGTGCGGTCGGCTGGGTCAAGAACGTACGGCCGGGTGGGGAGACTCCCGCAGGATGAAGCCTACGCTCCTCGACAGGTAGCGCGACTAAAGTTACCCGTTCCTACTAGTGGCCACGGGAGAAGACTCCCTACGAAAGGTGCCGCACGGCGTTCAGTTCTTCGAGCAGTTGTACGGCGTATGGAACGATTTAGAAGCATTCGCGACGCTGGTGTCGTGGTGTCCCGTGTTCCGCGTCGAAGGGTGAATTAACGACCGAAAGGTTGGCTCAGGCTCCGACCTTGTCTTTCGTTGGCTGGCATCACATAAGCTTTACAGGGGCAGGCTATGCTCTGTGTCTTTCCCTCTTGAAGCTTTCCGTCGAGGGAAAGATGGCACTAGTCGAAGCCTGGCTGGCCCCCTGAAAATAGTGCCAAGGGAGTCAATTGCTTCTAACCTACACTCTCGGAAATCCGTTGCGTCTCTGCAGACGGTGACGACGACAAAAGCTTCACGCCTGTGGTTTATTCACCGTACTATTTTCGTCTTAGTACTAGGCTCCCCGGACTTAATGGTGTTCTGGTTCTTCGCTGTAACCACTAAATGCTGGCTGGATTGTGCGGATGAGGACCTCGCAGACTCTGCCTCAGGCGTGGGCGGCGACGCTGGCGGTGCCGCCAGTTCGGGGGGCGCCGGTGGGGCGCTGCCTTGAGTAACAAGGTTCGCGGGAATAGCTATGGTCCCCTTCGGGCCCGAGCTTTGTTTGGTGGTTTCGACGGGGGAGACGGTGTAGCTCGAGGCCTTACCCTGCGACGGGCTACCGGCGGGGGAGGGCTTTGTCTCTTTTTCGGCGGCACTGCTGCCTTCACCTGCCGCCGCCGGCTGGGTTTCTTTGGGTGTCTCGCTGGGGGTGTCTACCGGCTCCTTTGCCGCGTCCTGTGGGCCAGTTACCGAAGCTTGCGTCGCATAATCCTGTAATAGGTTCTGGCCTACGGTGCCGAGCAGTATTGCCAGGATCGCAACGGAAGCGACCACAACTAACCACAGAGAGATTCGCCGACGCTTTTGGTCCCTGTTGTACACCACAGCGGCAGAGGGGATGCCTGCCCTCTTCTTCCATGTTCCTTGTAGCGTCCCATCCTGCTTTCCAAGGACCGGAGGAGCAGCCCCTTTTGTCTCTTCTGAGTTAGCAGGAACTTCTGGTGGCTTTACCCCGAGTAGAGCTGTAGAGAACCTTCTCCGCACCTCTTTGAGGTCGCGGATTAGCTCCGCCGCATCCCCATGGCGGTCCTCAGGGTCCTTTGAGAGGAGCCGCAGCACCAAGGCGTTCATCTCCTCCGGTATTCCAGGGTTCGTTTCTTTGGGTGAAGGTGGTGACTCAGAGACATGCTTGATAGTTATGGCGATGGGATCCTCATCGTCGAAGGGCACCCGTCCGGTTAGCATCTGGTAGAGGACCACCCCCAAGGAGTACAGGTCGCTCCTCGGTCCTACAGGCTCACCCTTGGCCTGCTCCGGCGAGAGGTAACGCGGGGTGCCGAGCATCAGACTCGAGTCGGTCATGGTGGTGGCCTCAGTTGCTCGGGCTATGCCAAAGTCTCCCACTTTTACGGCACCCGACGATATCCCGTCAGGCGCGGCGCTGGATGAAGCCGGATACTCGGCAAGAAAGATATTGTGGGGCTTTACGTCCCGGTGGACCACGCCGCGGCGGTGGGCCTCTCTCAGCGCCTGCGCGATCTGTATCGCTATCGCGGCGGCTTCGCGAGCATCGAGCCTGCCCTCCCGCTCGATGCTCTCCCCGAGTGTGCCCCCGGCCATATACTCCATGGCGATGTAGGGGGTGCCGTCCTCAGCCTTCCCCCCATCGTAGACAGGTACTATGTTCGGGTGGGAGAGGGCTGCAGCATTCCTCGCCTCACGTCGGAAGCGTTCGACGAACTCTTCGTCGTCCGTATAGGGCTCTTTTAGCACCTTCAGTGCTACGTCGCGCCCTAGGACCTCGTCGCGGGCCAGGTAGACGTGCCCCATGCCACCGCTGCCCAAAAGGTTCAGGATGCTGTAACGGTTGTCTACGAGGGTCTGCTGCAGCATCTTTCTCCCTATCTTCTGTAGGCTGTCCTAACAATATATTTTACCCTAAACAGAGTAAGATTAAACACTACTCAGAGGAAAATTTATAAGGGAAAGAGGCTTTATAAGCGGTACTACATAGTACACAGATCCACAACGCAGGGACACAACACCGCTTCAAGATAGATACGGGTAGGTGAAAGAGGTTCTTGAAAGTAGCTAATCTTCTTCTGCTGGCTGGTAGCGCTGGCTCTCCAGATACTCTTCTAGGTCCTCTCGCTTTACTTTTATATTGCGTCCAAGCTTAACGGAGGGTATCTCTCCGCTCTTTATCCTGCGGTAGACCCAACTCTTGCCCATCCCCAGCGAGTGACACATCTCTGGGATCGAGAGTAGTTCCGGTCCTCGGCTTTGTGGGTCCTTGGATGATTGGCCATCGAGGATCTGTTCGAACTCAAGGAGCGCGCTCCGCAGTTCTTCTAGAGCTTGCTTAAGACGTTGTGGTGAGCCGCTGCGGTCCATGCCCGTTATTCTACTATCAGGCCACAACCCCAAATATCTCCTAGAAGCTCGCGTCTATCTTAGGGGCTGTCTAACCTCTTCGACACTACCAAAAGCAGCCAAACGAGGTTTGAACCGTACATTCGTAATCTCGCACCAGTAATGATGATACTTATTTACCCGTTTTAACGGTATGTAGAGCCCTAGCGTAGTCCTGCCGAACGATGGCGCGCACGCAAACAACTAGTGGGCAGGGCTTGAGCTGCTCTAGCACGCATGCGCAGCAGGCATGCTCGACTCCCGCCGGCTCGTAGCTTTACACTTGAAGCCCGCACCGGCCGGATACACCAAGTGACTCGATAATACAGACAGCGTCGCGCCTCAGAAGCCGACGCGATAAGAGCACAAACAGACGTTGGCTCGTAAGCAGCTGAGCGTAACACCCGACGCTATGAAATAGCTGCCAAACGTATAAGGAGATACCTCTAGATTTTTGGTGACAGCGTGGCGCATCCGACGAGTACCGACTGGAGGCAACCCACCCTTACAGGCGCCAGCTCTTAGGCACGCCTCACTTCAAAGAGTACAAAGGTAAAAAGTTGCACCAGCCTGTAACGGGTGCCATCCTGTACATAGTTTAGGAAGAATTTCGAGCAAACTAGAAGGAGTCTTATGCCTTTTTCAACCCTTATCCGCTGGGGTGGGCTGGCTGCTGTGGTAGCGGGGGTACTGTTTATAATCGTCAGCCTCATCAACCTCTTTGCCTTGATCGCTGGGCGAGACCCTTCTGCTGTTCTCGTTAGAACTACCATCGTGCAGATTGCTGGGGCGGTGTTGTTGTTCGGGCTGGTCGGACTATATTTCCGCCGCTCGGATGAGCTTGGTATCCTCGGACTAATCGGCTTTCTGTTCGCCTTTTTTGGTACGGCATTTGCACTAACGGGCAATATCTGGGCCAACCTACTGGCGTACGTGGGCTGGGCCATGTTGGGGATAGCCTGTTTGCAAGCGAGGGTATACCCACGCATAGCTGCGGTAGTACTCATCATTGGGGCGTTGCTCACGGCGCTATTTCTTGCTCTGCTCTTAGGCAACCTTAGTGGTATCTTGGGCTACCTAGCTGTGGCAGCCAGCATCATCTTTTATATAGCCGTAGCTTGGCTGGGCTTCAGCCTCTTCACTGGAAGAAGCGAATCGGCCTAGAGCATGCGCCGCGTGCGCCCTGAGGGCCGAGTACTCAGGGCAACCACCCAGCTAAAAGACTGGATTAGTGACAAACTGTGACGCCGCATCGATCGGAGGCTGGATCTCGAAGAGGCACGTCTGGAAATTTGAGATGCTCGTAGTGTTTAAGCGATTTTTCGGCTTCTATCAGGGGATGGTCAGCATCGTGTGGGCGAGAAGATGTTCGAAAGTTGAGGCAACGGCAGCCTCCCTAAAAGCGCAAGCTCCTTAGTTAAAGAGATAGTGCGGAGCGAGGTAGGCTTTAGGAAGAGTTTGTAATCAGGGACGACGCCTGCCTCTACCAAAAAGCAGATAGGCCGCGACAGCTACAATAATCAAAATGATGGTCACCCATATTAGGGTCCTCATTTATGGCTCACCCCCTTCCCTTTGGCTTTCCGGGAGTAAGTAGTTTAAAGGCAGCACTTTGGTACAACTCTTTAGTGGATTTTGTTACAGCTTTGTGAGCGTCAATAGCAGGTTTTGAGAGGAGAGTGGGGGATGTATCAAAAACGGAGGTTTTTAATACATCGATTTTCTCGTGCCAGAAAGGGACGTTTGTGAGACAGGGCAAAATACTGCTACTAACTTGTTAAGGTGCCAGGCGACGATCAGGTATGAACCACATCACCGTGACCGTTATAACAAGTGCATATGAAATCCACGGATAGATAAAAGCTGTGACTACTGAAAGTACATAACATAAGAGGGAGATCTTGCCTTTCGTTTCGCTGCCCAGAGCTGTAGCGAGATTTGAGTCCTTCCCTTGATGCCTGATAATCGCCTGCTCTAGCATGGAATAAGCGGCCGCCGCAAAAAGAAGCACCGCGCAATACACTGCTGTGGGCCACTGCTCTCCAATATGGTCACCTA
>DASQSI010000123.1:0-5034 GCA_035642415.1 Rubrobacteraceae bacterium | reverse complement strand
GTCTCATCTTCGCTCTCTCCCTCTACGGCGGCCTGGGCCTCGCCCTCGAAGACGTCCAGCACCGGACGGTGCTCCCGTTTGGGCGGCGCGGCGAGGCCAGAGACGCCATCGAGGGGGACCTGGGCAGCCAGGTCGGGCCGGTCGGGAAAGAAGCCGGCATCCGCAAGCAACTTTAATTGATAGAGTTCACTTCCTGATCCTGGCTAGGTCTGTTTGGCGTCTGCCCATTCGAAAGCTACCCCAGCGTGCGCTTCACCACAGTCCTTGCTCTTACGAGCATTGTTTTTGAGAGCCTCATCCCCGACCGTGGGGAGAGAGCATCGGTGGCCGACACATAAGGGCCGGGTGCGGCGTGGCGAAGTCCTCGATCTTCCTTGGGCTGCCGGGCTCCTCGAAGAGTTCCTTCAAATGGTTCTCCACTATGGAGCGTACAAAGGCTGTCCACGTCCGCGTTGGCCTTGACCTCGGTAGAGTCAATACAAAGCGGTGATGCCGCAGCTGTTCGCCGGCGTTCAAAAACGCCTGCAAAACAGCGTATTTTTCTTCTCATCTCGCCGGGCTTGTTCGCCGTCGTTCGTGCGGGTTGGTGTACTAATGGTGCACTCAATACGCCTAACAAAACCGCTGAGCGCAGCTCCAGCAGATCAATGCGCACCCAAGATCCGGGATCGCCTAGTGGATGGCGTCTCGCCTCTCGAAGCGCAGCTTCAGCTGGCAAAAGTTCAGCCACGACAACGTCCGCACCACCTCATGCTGGTTCCCGCATACCTATCCAATTCTGCTACATGTTGTTTGCCTAGCGTAGCCTATTAAGGCGCGCGACAGCGCTTAACCCTGGTCCTAACGCATACAGATTCGCAAAGTTGTACCTGCGTTTTCGGGAACACCCCTTCTCGGCAGCTCAGTGAATAATGGCAACCGTCCCATAGCTAAGCTAACATCTTTTTAAGCCTAAGCAACCATATGGGGTATGCTAATAATGATATTCTTGTGGACCTAGGGACCTTGTTCAAGCTTCCGGCTCGGTTGCCGACCTAAATTCGACCCCGCCGCGTAGCACCAGTCGCACTTCGCGTAGAGCCTTAATGTCTTCCAGGGGATCGCCGGCCACCGCCACTATATCCGCCTTCTTTCCCGGCTCCAGCGTTCCCAGCTCGTCGCCGATGCTCAGTAATTCGGCAGCGGTCGCCGTGCCAAAGCGGAGGGCCTGCATCGGCGTAGCCCCCGCCTCCACCATCAACCTGAGTTCCTCGGGCAGGGTACCATGGGGGTGCCCTGGCGCACCACAGTCGGTGCCCGCGGCTATTGGGACGCCAGCTTCCAGGGCCAGCTGGAAGGCCTCGCGGCTGGCGTTTAACACCTCGGGGGTCTTGCGTAGTATGTAATCCGGGGCGCCGAGCTCCGGCCCCTTCGCGTTCATCGCAGCGTAGACGGAGATGGTGGGGACCAGATAGACGCCCCCTTCCCGCATCCGCTCGGCAGTCTCAATATCCAGGAAGCTGCCGTGCTCGATCGAGTCTACGCCGGCCTCCAGAGCGTTAGAGATCGCCGCGACCGAGTAGGCGTGCGCTGCTACCTTGCAGCCTGCCTTGTGGGCCTCCTCGACCCCAGCCCGCATCTCCTCGACGGTGAGTTGCGGCGAGCCCGGCTCTTCAGCACCACCGTATATCCCCCCGGAGGCCATGAACTTGATACAGCTTGCCCCGCCCTTTAGCTCCTCGCGGGCAGCGTGACGCACCGCGTCAGAGCCATCAGCCTCGCGTCCCAAGAACCAAGCGTGCCCTCCAGTCATGGCAATGACCCGACCGGCGGGGACGATCCGCGGGCCGGGGATTAAACCTAACTCTACAGCTCGTGCCAAGTCGACCGAGAGGGCGTCGGTCGCGCCGGTATCGCGAACAGTGGTGACGCCCGCCCTGAGGTGCAATACAGCGTTCCGGGCGCAACGGAGGGCCGTCAGGGCGCGCGACTCGCTCGCCACTACTTCGTGGGGTGCAGCGGAGGCATCCCAGACGAGGTGGACGTGGGCATCGATCAGCCCAGGCAGGAGCGTCACATCACCGAGGTCTACGACGTCCATGTCAGCGGGTAGGTCCGCAGCGGCACCGACGGAAGAGATGCTCTCGTCCTCGACGGCGACAGCCCCGTCCTCGACAGGCTGTTCTGATATCCCATCGACTACCCGGGCGGCTCTGTAGGCTTTTGCCACCTTTTCCCTCCTCCTGTTGCATATTGGGATAAGGCTCTGAAGGAATTTCATCAGGCCTCTGCCCTTACCTAGAGTAAGCGCACCTTTCACGCATGTTCTTCAAGCCCTATCCTCCAACGAATTAGCAGGCCTTTCAAATAGTCTATATTGGCGGTCACAGGCATGCACAAACCCTGCTCCTAACCACTCCCTGTACCCCTTAGACTCGGAGCCGTATGCTTGCCGAGGGCTCGATGGAATGTCGCTGGGCTACTTGCCAGACTTACAATAATGCGCCAGTGTGGGAAATGCTTTTGGCTGCAGGCTTCGGAGTGGAGCCGTCGAAGGCGCCAAATGTAATCGGTGCTGCAGTCTCGTCACGGGGGGTGGGGCTCATTTTGGGTGAGGGCTTTGAAGGTGGTGGACTAAGCCTCGACGGAGACGTGCTGGCCCTGATCGCTGCCGTGAGCTTTGGGGCTTATAGCGTGCTCTCTAGAGCGCAGCAGAGACATTACTCACCCCTAAACATCGCTACCTACTCCACGTTGTTTGGAGGCTTGACCCCCTTCCTCCTTACGCCTGCAGAGCTGGCGGGGTGGACACAAACGGTCGTTTTTGAAACACTCCTCTCCCCCGTTCCATATCAGCTGCTTTACGCTTATCAAGCTGTTCCAAAACTCATACCAAAATCAAAGTGTCAACACTTGGCAACGTTAATAAGTATTGAGATCCCGGAGGCAACCCGCCTCCTATAGCCATAAGCTCTTAGGGGGTCCCTGTATTGCAGTCTAGGCCGCACCATTCGCCCCAAAACTTCCTATATATAAATCTTTTGTGAAGCCGAGCTGCTCGGGGCCCGTTTGGTCAACTGGACTACGCGCCAGGCCGGCGGGTCAGTCTGAAACGTGGCTCCAAAGTCTATGAGCTCTTCTGCTCTGCTAACTACCGTGGCGTTAATATGTCGCGACCCGTGTCTTTCGGGCTATTCCGGAGTGGCTTTCTGCTCTTCGGCCCCCTCGGGAGCGCGACCGGGGATCATGGATAGTAGCAGGTAGGCTGCCCCCGCAACGAAGAAGGTGAAGAACAGACCGTAGTTGTAGAGACCCTCGATGAAGGTCGGGTCCTCTAAGACGCCGCTGAAGTTCGGCGTCGTGGCGGCTCTGAGAAAGCCGGGTATAACGGGGATGACGCCCACAAGGACCGCTACTATGGCCCTCCAGTTCCAGCCGCCGGAGTAGGCGTACCTGCCTTCTATTTTGTAGAGGTCGGCCAGCTCGAGCCGGCGGCGGCGCAGGATCCAGTAGTCTGCAATCATGACAGCCCCAATGGCGCCGAGCAGGCTTCCGTAACCTACCAGCCAGGTAAAGACGTAGGCTCCGGCACTCTGGTAGAGCACCCAGGGAAACGAAACGACGCCGATAAAAACGGTTATGAGGCTCCCGGTCCTGAACGAGATGTACCTCGGGGCGAGGTTCGAGAAATCGTTCGAGGGCGAGACCACGTTAGCCGCCATGTTGATGGAGATCTGGGCGGCCACTATGGCGATCATGGCGATGACCAACACGACGGGGCCGGCGATGCGGGCAAGAAGCTGGACCGGGTCCCAGATCGGCTCGCCGAAGACGACCACGGTGGCCGCAGTCACGGCGATCCCGACGAAGCTGAAGGCTGTCATGGTACTCGGCAGCCCTAAAGCCTGGCCAATGACCTGTGCACGTTGGCTCTTGGCGAAGCGGGTAAAGTCCGGGATGTTAAGGGAGAGTGTAACCCAGTACCCTACGTTGGCTGCGAGCCCCGGCCAGAAGAGCGCCCAAAATGGCGTGCTCCCCTGCTGGAGCTGTGCCGAGGAGGTGAACACGTTGCTGACGCCGCCGCCCGCGGAGAACCCCCAGATGAGGAGGGCGATGCTGCCGACGACCAGGAGGGGCGCCGCCAGGAAGGACTGAAAGATCTTGATTCCCTCGATACCAGTCAGGATGATCGCCACCTGAATGCCCCAGAAGATGAAGAAGGTTGCGAACTGATGCCCCGCGATGTTCGCCCATCCGCCGTAGAGCGCCATGAGCAGGGCATCTAAAGCCAGGCCACCAATCCAGGTCTGGATCCCAAACCAGCCACAGGCGACCAAAGCGCGGGCCACCGCCGCGAAGTTCGCCCCACGTACCCCGAATGAGGAACGCACGAAAACCGGGAACGGCACACCGTACTTGGTTCCGGCGTGGCCATTTAGTAGCATCGGGATCAGAACGATGATGTTGCCCAAAGATATGGTGAGCAGCGCTTGCCACCAGTTCATCCCGGCGGCCATCAGGCCCGAAGCCAAGGTGTAGGTGGTTATGACTATGGACATCCCGACCCAGAGCGCCGCCATGTTGTAGGTGTTCCAGGTCCGCTTCTCGGCTCCGGTCGGGGCTAGGTCCTCGTTATACAGACGCGAGGCCCCGACCTCGGCCTTTATCGCCCTAAGCCGCACCTCATTGCTTAGCGCCAGACCTGTGAATTCTTCTTGCGCCAACGTCCTCCCCTTTCTCTTATGTCCTCTACACCCCGTGGGCCGCTCGCTGGATCTTAGCCTTCTTCACTATATATTTGCACCTTCGGCTTGGCGCCGGGCCTTCATCGGATGTGTCATGGTGATAAACCAGTCCTTGACAGAGATTTGACAGTGACCAGAGCAAACAACAAGAAACGGTGAGAAACCGAATTTCGCTTATCTAAAGCATTTTCGAACTTCCACGAACAGCCATAAACGTAGTACGTATAACTACGAATCAAAAGGTCGCAGGTTCTCTAGTCCTGCCGAGCGCGCTCTTTAATACCCCCAGTTGCAGGGGAAACGCAGCTGG
>DASQSI010000122.1:0-16347 GCA_035642415.1 Rubrobacteraceae bacterium | reverse complement strand
CGCCGCTCCGCGCAGGATACCAACTAGTAGCGGCTCCTCACCCCGGTAATCCTCGGTGATATGCGCACCCATCTCGCGCACCTTCTCCTCAATCTCCTCGGAGCTAAAGAGCACCTCTTTCACCTTGGGCATCGTTGCGACGACCGCCTTCCGTTTCTCTGCTCGCACCAACCCTGATCAAGTGCCTCGCTGCCCGTTAGAGTCGGGGCTTTAGGGCCCACCTTCCTCTTCTACCAGCGTGCGGCTTAGCCTCCTTGTCCCCTTGCTGGGCTCACCGGTGGCTGCGGACCTTGCCGAGGTGCGGTCCAAGTTCTCTTTCATACGAGTACATGAAATAGAGAAGGCTTCAAACAGGTCCAGATAGCGCTTAGCTCTGTCGAGTACTTCGTGGGAATCTCTCTCCTGTTCTACTTCCTTGAGTTCACCACCAACCATCTTCTGGGCAGCTGTGTACAACTGGGGCTCGTTCGGAGCTTTTCCTAATCCGCTAGGTCCTTCGAAAAAGTCTTGCCAGGCGCGGCGTGCTTCGATAAACGCTTCTAGTGCAGCCGCGTGCTCTCTGTAAAGCTCGTCGTGAAACTGGTTGGCGTTGTCGCTCATGAGCTTCCTTCCTTTTCTTTGTTTCAGGGTGGTCGGGGTCCACGACTACCACGTGAGATAGGCTGTACCCCTCGTAGGATAAACCACGCAACAGCAACTTTTAGCAGGTTCGGCCGTTTCTGGTACATCAGAGCGGCTTACTTCTACTTAAGATTCATTGGGCATCACCTAGTTCTGTAGGTTCGATGCCATAAAAACAACCCAGCTCCCACGAGGCTGGCGATCCCCACTAGAGCTGCTAGTAGGAGAACATCGATACCTCCAGAATTCGCCAGTTCCTGCTGCCCAAAGTCGAAAGCAGCTAAGAGGTTATTCGCTCCTTTGTCTCGATCAGCGAGGGATTCAAGACCGTACCGCCACTCTATGAACTTCAGGATAGAGGTGGTGTCATAGAGAGTATGGTCGACGAAGCCCTTGCGCACGTAAGGTGAGATGATCAACATCGGAACCCGGCCGCCAGGTCCCCAGCGGTCTGCTAGCGGCGGCGCGACGTGATCATACCAGCCGCCGAAATCGTCATAGGCGACGATGAGCGCCGTGTCTCCCCAGTGGGGTGAGTTCTTCACCTGTTCGATAAGATCGGCGACGTATTGTTCGCTAGCTAGTACCTCTGCTTTCCCGGGATGTTCATCGTGCCTATTATCTGGTTTGATGAACGAGACAGATGGCAAGGTTCCATCGTTGAGACTAGCGAGGAAGTCTTGCTCATCCTTGAGATGGGTTGCCCTCTTGGGTGTACCCTCAGCATACTCTTCAAAGTAAACGAATGGCTGGTGGTGAAAGACCAAGGTTGGATTAGGCTTCTCAACCAAGGCGTCGTTCCATCCCTCAGCGTACCAAGCCCAAGATACCCCGGCATCGTCCATCCGTTGGCCAATAGTCGGGAGTGTCTGCGGAGGCATCCTATCTTCGGCGGCGACATCGGCCTTGTGTGGCTTATAGATCGGCTCGACGTCGTTTACCACGTATCCATCCGGCGTGACATCCCCATCCTTTGTTAGGCCGGTAAGAGCACCAGCGGTGTCGAATTCCGGCTGGGCTACCATATTGGCTGGTGCACCGGACCAGACCGGGGTGCAGGCGCAGATCAGCCAGAAGTGGTTGAGCATAGATCCACCAAAGGCTGCTGTGAAGAAGTTGTCCGCCAACGTGTAATCACGTGCGTAGGGATAGAGGGGCAGTTGCTGTGTGTCGTAATAGCCCATCGGTAGGCCGCCCGCATTGGTCCAGGCGACGTAGCGGTCCATCTTGCCACCATCCATCTGAAGTTGGTGTTGGTAGAAGCGGTGCACGGGTGAAGGCGCCACCTGGTCTAGAGGCACGTACCGATCGATCTGGAAGGGGACATCGGGTAGGTTGTCAGGGAAGCGTGGGTCAGCTTCAGGTGGCTTCTTCGAGGTATCGAGGGGCGGCGGCAATGTCTGGTAGGCTGCACCATTTTTGTCCACCTGTCGTACTTGAGCACCAGCTTGGTCAAGATTGTTGGCAGCCGGGAACTTGCCATAGAGGTTATCGAAAGTGTGATTTTCCTGGTAGATGACGATAATATGGTTGATCGGAGCTTTAGACGGCTGCGCTATAACGGAGCTAGAGGGCAAAAGCAGTAAGGGTGTCAAGATAAGCCCTACCGAGCCAGCAAATAGTTGAGCCGATCGAATTTTCACCAGCTCTCCCCTCTGTAGCTTTATGCTACTAGTTTTCTGCAATGCCCTTCCACGCAGCTTACATCAAGGTAAGTAGGTCGCCACTACGGAGTATCAAAAACGGTCGTTTATGAAACACTCCCCTTGCCCACTGCTAACAAACGATTCTACGCTTACAAATCTGTTTCACAGCTCATTCCATAATCAAAGTCTCGATACTTGGCAATGCTAATGAGTTATGAGACCGCCGGAGGCAACCCGCCTCCTACAAGTAGTTAAAAGCTCTTAGTGGGGGCCCTGTCTTGCAGGCTAAGTCACACCACTCGGACCAAAACTCCTTATATATAGGCCACTTGGCAGCAGTAGCGATAGGACAGAGCCGAACACAACAGAAAACGCGCACAGAGCAAAGCCGCTTTTTCGGCCCAAATGGAGCGAATTTGCTAACAGGCTGGAACCAAGTAGAACTTGCTAATTAAGACTACGAATCAGAAGGTCGCAGGTTCTCTAGTCCTGTCGAGCGAGCTACTAAATGCCCCTACAAATATGGGACTTTTTCTTTGGCGGGTACCTACGTACCGCAGTTCATAAGAAGCATTAGGTGCAAGCGCGTCTTATGCAGCTTGGAGGCGGTTCTCGTTACATAAGGGGATCTTCAAGACACCCTCCTCCTAGAAGGAGCGTCCAGAGACAGTTTCTTTCCGCATCCACTACACTGAAAAACGCTGCGCCCTTCCTTATGCCAGTCGGCTTCACGCCCCAGAAGGAGCAGCTTCTGCCCGCATCGGCAATTAAGCACGATGCTCTTTGAGCACGTGACAAAGTGTTCTGGCAGTGCCTGCGAAACCTGCTGCATGCGACACCTCTTTCCCTGCAACTCCCTTAGGCTGCTCTTACCATAAACAAATACGCTACTCGAGGGGTTGATCTTGAGCCTAGAGCCTCGCATACGCCTACCCACTATGCCCACTCCTACCCTGTCTACTACTACTCTGTAGGAAAGGATTGTAGCTAGGAGAAGCGCTCCTATAGCAACCAGTACAGCTAGGGCAAAATACAGCGGGTGGTTGCCCGTCTTAGAAGTGGCCTCCATTACCACCATCCCCACTGCGAAGGACACAGCGGCGACAGCTACCAATAACGCGATGCGCACAACGTACCAAGGGAACTGCATGCCTCCTAGCAGCGACGCAAGCCCTTTCACCGAATCGGTCTCAACAAGGTAGCGACTCACCTTCGCAGTCGCTGGCCTGGCGCCAAGGGTGAAGCTTCTCATCCTCCTCCTTCTGCCGCTGCTCAGCGGGCAACCATTCTTGGACGATGGCTGCGTGATCCGCGCCGCACCCTGCACAGGTGGCCATAGAACCAGTGAGGATTACCTTTTGACCACACCCCCCGCACTCGGCCACGACGCACTCCGGGCACCACCGATAGACCCTGCCGAACGCCGCTTCCTCGGAGTCGTAATGCCCCTCGACGCACTCTAGGACCTTTGCATGTTTAGCCTTGCGGTGCTCCCGGATGCGCTCTGCCATCTTCAATATTCACCTCCCTCTGAAAAAGGTCCCTTACTTTGTGGCAGGCATCCTACCGAGAATCAATGGTTACGCAACCGCGCTACGAAGGCGTCCAGCATCCTCGCTTTCTTTTGTGTTGTTTTTTATTAAGTGGGCGGTTTACGGTCCCCGTTGGAGGTAGTAGGAGGTTCGAGCTCTCTAGGGCCATACTGAGGAAGCGGCGCGGCTAGTAGCACCTTACGATGTTACAGCGAGCTTGCGGCTACATTAAAAAACTTTTAAACAATGTTGGGGTTGGTGAACCAAAGGACAGACCGAATCACCGAAGCAGGTTGCCTACCTCGCGTTGGGGAGTGTGCGGCTATTTAGAATTATCTAATGGGTAGTTAAGCAAGCGTAAGCGACACGAAGGAGGATCGCTAAGGTGGCCTATAGCGTGATGATCTGGCTGGTGAACCCCGGAGAACAGGCCTACGAAGCAGACGAGGTGGCTATAAGCACCGAAAGGCGCGAGCATGCCCCTGGTGCAGCCACCGGCGTGAACATCTCACCTGCGTTCACCCGGATGCTCTACGGCCTCTACGAAGGCCAGGAGCAAGCAGAGCAGGCGCTAGAGGACATCTCCAGCACCCTCCAGCAGAATGCTCCGCTGCGGGTAACCTCGTCCCCAGAGCATGCCAACAGGGTGTTTTTGATTCCCGCAAACAGGGTTCACTACGTAGTATGCGACGAGGTAAGCAGGCCTAAGGACGAATAGCTATAGTAACGACGCTTAGAGGAGTACAAAAAGGGTGCCAGAGGTTCACGTCTACGTTACCAAACGGCAGGACTAGCACGTTCCGATGTTGGGAGACGTAGTAGAGGACGCCCTAAGGCAGCGGAACCACGTCTCAGAAACCAAGGCCTATCCGACCTATAGCGTGGTGAGCGTTTCGTTCATCGGGGGATGGGGCGAGGAGGCTGAAATAGAGCGTGTCATCTAAGAAGCCGGTTACGAGATTTCTCGGCTTTCCGTTAGGGAGGGCTTTCCTGGGGGAGAAGGTTAAGCCGAGTTCCCAGCGCATAGAGGGCTCAGCCCTTCTCTTTTTACCTATTAACCCTCTCCGTTAATCACGCTATGCGTTAATGTACGGAGGTGATGCGAAGCCTCGCCGACAAAGAAATCGAGAGGTTTTTTAGGGCGCGTAAGCAAAAGGTGGTCCCACCACAGGTTAGAGAAGACGCTCTATAGAAGCCTCTGGCTCGCGTTTGAACGACGCGACGCGTACGACGTGGAGATCGCGGACGATCACTGATAAGAAGGTCAGTGGAGAGATGACCGAGGAAGAGAGGGCATTCCCACCGATGCACCCGGGCAAGGTCTCAGACCTTGAGTTCTCAAGCCGACGGGGATCACTGCCTATCGGCTAGCAAAGGACATTCACGTACCTGCCCAGCGGGTATGCCAGACCGCGCACGGCACCAGAGGTATAAGCGCCCACACTGCCGTACGGTTGGCCCGGTACTTCGGGACTAGCTCGCAGTTCTGGCTAAACCCGCATGGTCACTACGAATTAGCGCTAGCGGAGGAAAGGCCGGGAACATCGAGAGGGAAGTACATCCACTTGCTCTTAGCGGATAGGAAGCATGCCGAAGGGCGCGGCAAACAAGGGTTGGATGAGGAGGAAAGCTAAGGATGCTGAAAAGAGAGTTCTGGGCTTATGAAGCTCCAGCGCCCGACGAGAAAGGCGTTCGCGTATGGGATTGGGAGCTTCCGGAGAAAGGGTTGGGGTTCCACGTGTACCCAGTCTTCGACTCTCGTACGATAGCCTAGCAATTTGCCGGCCACTTCTACCACGACGATTCGCGTATGCAGCACATCCTCAGCTCTCGTATCATGAAGATCCGTTCTGCCGATCTCCCTGAAACAGCAAAGGTAACCCTCAATCCGAGTGTCCTTGGCGGGGAACAGGTTATGCACGAAATTACTACGTGGGGGAAGTTGTTCGACGAAGGAGCGAAGTAGAGTTGCGCTACTGGTTTTTTCTCTGCGCTATAGCACTGTCGGCCCTCCTGGTAATCACCGGTTGCGCCACAGAAAACAACATCAGAGAGTCGGTCTTACCGCAGAGCAGCAGCAACGAAGCTGCTACACAAAGCGCCGCCGCTATGATACCGATCCTCCCAGATTCGACACGGCATCCGGGGGCCGTCAACCCGGACGTCACTCCCGAGAACCTTGATCAGACAATCTGCGCGAATGGCTTTACGAAGGGGATTCGACCACCCGAAGCGTATACCTCCGCTCTAAAGAGCCAGCAGCTTGCTGAGGAGAGCCTCCCGGGCGATCCTTCGGACTATGAGGAGGACCACCTCATCTCGCTTGAATTAGGAGGGGCACCAAGAGACCCGAAAAACCTTTGGCCGGAGCCGTGGGAGAAGCGCGGGAGCAAGCTCGCAAACCCTGGGACGGGCGCAGAGAGCAAGGACAAGGTAGAGAACGAGACAAACCATCTCGTTTGCTCAGGGGCGCTGTCCTTAAGCGATGCACAGGCGAGGATTGCCTCCGACTGGCACCAATTGGGGGTAGACGAGGGGGTGCTCTAGAGCCCTTCTCCTAATCCCTAGTAACTAAAGAGTTTTTCACCACCTACATTACGGTGCCCATATACTCCTTGCCTTGCCCTACAGCTACCTATATACCACAACGGTACCATAACCCTGTGTGTCTCCCTGTCCCTTATCGGTGCTCCATTGCCGATAAAAGCGCTGTTTTGTCTCCCTGTGTCCATCCGTGTCGCCCCCTGTCTTTGAGCGGGTCTGACTACGAATCAGAAGGTCGCAGGTTCTCTAGTCCTGCCGAGCGCGCTCTAGAAATACCCTGCGAATCGTGTAACTTTTTCTGTAGCAAGTACCCTCTAAGCTCGGCTCTCACCAAGGCCTAGCTCACGCCGCGAGCGACCGATCTTCCTCCCCTCACTCTAGCTTCATCTTCACCTTCGAGCCTGAGACCGAACCGCTCCCGCAACCCTAGCCGCCCGGCCTCGGTCAGGCGCACGGCTCGGCTCGCCGGCACACGCTCGATCCAGCCGAGCTCGAACAGGTGGGTGGTGGTGGCCTTGGCTAGAGGTCCGGCGAAATGATAGTAACGCTCGCTCCAGTCCACGTGGCGAGGAGCGAACTGGATCCGCCCCTTGCGCCCGGAGAGGTCCACCCCGAACTCTCTCAGACGAGAGATCCCCTCTTCGGTGACCCCGTAGCCATCCTCTACCTCGACGAGCATCCCTTGCTCCACGAGAGCTCGGGTGAACCTCACCCCCAACTCTCCGGCCAAGTGGTCGTAGCAGGTGCGCGCGAAGCGGACTCGTCCAGCCGCTCGCGACTGGCGCCAGGAACGAATGGGTTTGGCGGGGGCTAGCAGGGCCAAGGCCTCAATGGCGCCCACGATCTCGGGCCCTGCCACTCGGAAGTAGCGGTGCTTGCCCCAACTCTCGACCTCCAAGAGTCCGCCCTCTACCAACTTGGCCAGGTGCGAACTGGCTGTGGAGGGAGCCACTCGGGCCATCCGCGCCAGCTCCCCGGCGCTCAGCGCTCTGCCGTCGGAGAGGGCGAGAAGGATGCTCGCCCGTGCCTCATCTGCCATCAGCGAAGCTATCGCCGCGATGTTCGTGTCGCCGCGGTGGTCTACGTTGGCCTCCGTTGTTTGCACTTTGCGATTTCCTCTATTCCGGTCGCCGACCTTCGTGAGCGATTGTACATCTGGGTCGTTTCGAGATTCGTCGAATCAAGCACGTTTCGATGTCTATCGAGATAATCGACGGTTAGGCTTACCAGGTAAACAGCCAATGTGCAAACTAGGACGACGCGAAGGGAGCCATTTCAGTCGTGGGAAACAACCACGCTACTATTGAGGCCAGCGAGGCTCATCGGGGGACCGTTAGGAGGAGCCTCGTCCTCCTCATCATGACCGTCGGGTATGTCCTCGTGCTGCTCGATGTGACGATCATCAACGTTACGCTTCCCAGCATCCGTGTCGCTCTCGGGGCGGAGATGAGCGAGCTGCAATGGGTGGTAGACGGCTACGCGCTGTCGCTGGCGAGCCTACTGCTGACTGGCGGCACCTTAGGTGATCTCTACGGCCACAAGCGGGTCGTGCTTACGGGTTTGGGAGTCTTTGGTGTCGCCTCACTTGCTTGTGGGCTTGCGCCTACACCGAGTGCGTTGATCAGCGCCCGGATTGCACAGGGCGTGGGCGCGGCGGTGCTTCTGCCGGGCACCCTCGCGATCATCACAGGTGCCTACGGGAAGGAACGTAACGCCCAAGACCGGGCAATCAGCATCTGGGCGGCAGTCGGTAGCCTGGCCCTTCCGGTGGGACCGCTGCTCGGTGGCTTGCTAGTCGGCACCGTCGGCTGGCGCGGCGTGTTCCTCATCAATCTGCCGGTGGTCGCCCTCGCAATGGTGGCCAGCGCATGGGTGATGCAAGAGAGCAACCGAGCATCGGGCCAAAGGCTCGATGGTCCCGGCGTGGTGCTGGGTGCCGTTCTACTCGCTACCCTAACCTTCACCTTCATCGAAGGCGGCCGCGCCGGCTGGATCTCGGTGCCGGTGTTCGCTGCGTCGGCCTGTGCCATCATCACACTCCTCGCCTTCGTCTTCGTCGAGAACCACAGTCGATCCCCGATGCTGCCGCTGGAGTTTTTCCGCATTCCGGACTTCACCGGAGCCAATGCTGTGGCCGGGCTGATGAACCTCGTGGCGTTGGGAACGATCTTTTTGCTGACCCTCTACCTGCAGGTCGTACAGGGGCGCTCGGCGCTTCTCGCCGGCGTAGAGATGATGCCGATGTTCGCGCCGCTCAGCACGCTCGCTCCGGTCTCCGGCCGCCTCGCGGCGCGCTTTGGCCCGCGCCTGCCCATAGCCGCTGGGCTGACGCTGGGGAGCCTCGGGATGGTCCTGCTGGGTCGCCTGGAAGTGAACTCCGGGTATCTTTCGGAACTGCTTCCCCCCATGTTATGCATCGGCACGTGCTTGGGGCTGCTCACCCCGGCGGTAGTCGCCGCGGCGATGGGCTCGGTACCCGCCTCTCGGTCTGGGCTCGCTTCCGGGGCGAACAACACTGCTCGCCAGGCCGCCGGCGCGATAGGCGTCGCCCTGTTCGGAGCGCTCGCCGGAACGCCGAGCGCCGTCGGTTCCTTCCTTGGGGGCCTACACACCGCCGCGCTGCTCGGCGCAGGCCTGTGGGTAGGGGGGATTGTGCTCACTTTGACCCTCATCAGACGTCCCAACCAGTAATCACGACGTAAGCGCGTACGCTTGTCGAGAAGCGAGTTACCGAGAAGAGCCCCCGGCACTTACGGTCATGAGCTACTCTACCGGGGATACTGGGGGTAGATTTCAACCTATTAATTTCTAGTGTGGTGACTAACCTCGTGGTCCCGCAACGGTTGTGGAGGACCCCCAACCCCGTTCGAAGCTCGGAGGCACCCCCCTCCTGCTAGCGGGGGGAGAAAATATTGCATGTAGTAGTGCGCTGAAGGCCCGTCAGGAAACTAAAAAGGCGCTACTGGTCGGCTGGACCTATGGGCTGGAGGGACGAGGGCCGGAGCCCTGGTGTGGGCGCTCCACCCCCTCTTTTAGTGCTTGGCGCGCTGCAAAGCTGCTCGAACGCTTAGGCCCGCTGGATCGGCACGCAAGGCAGGTTGCGTAGTAGTAGGATCCCGCTTCGGTGGGGGTTACTAGAATAGGGCACTTATTATGACCGCACCTGCCTTCGCTAACCGCTAGATCACGCTCCATCATCTTTGTCGCCTCTCACGCACTTGTCTCTTTTACGCAACGCGTACCGCTCTGGCGGCCCTAGAATCCTAGAGCTCGTGTATAAGAAAGCGCTGAGAGATCTGCCCATAGCCCCGGTCCTATCTGGGAGGGGTTAGTGGTAGAAAAGAAGCAGGCATGAAAAGCGCTCACCGAGGGTAGTTGCCATTACAAGGAGGTGGCGCACAAGATGAAGAGTGGCAAACGAGACAGGGCCCAAGGAGCGCTGTACAAGGTCGGGGGTCGAGTGCTGGAGCCCGTAGGTTCGCTCACTGGCGACAGAAAAAAGAAAGCCAAGGAGCGCTTGGGTAGGCACTATGGCACCATTAAGGACCAAGAAGGCCGCCTGAAGGGCCTTTTCAAGAGGTAGGAGCCTCTCTAGCTGGGTACAGCGCGAATAGAAGGGGAATAAAGGCTAGGGATCATCAAGGCGGGCCACAAAGAAGAGGGCTGGGAGGAAGTAGCCAAACTTCGGGAGAGGACCCAACCCTTGGTAGTGGCCAAGGCTTCTTACCCACCGTGCTCTTGAGCTACACACGTCCCCCGAGGAAGATAGCGTCTCGTTGGAGTAGAAAGTTGCATGTTTAAAAGCGACCCACAACGAGGCTATCTCAAAACACACTAGTTGCCTAGGTAAGGGTATCCCTAAACCCCGATAGCTTCGGTTCGATCGGGTGAGGATTGGTGGTAGAAAAGAAAGCCCGAGGTCCCACATGGATGCCATGCAATAGGGAGTGGGACCTCGGCGATACAAGGGTGCGTGGGGAAAACGGAGACGTTAGGCAACAGTCCCGTCTGGGGGAGGAGACTTGCTTATCCTCCGCCACGCGTCCCTTATAGCCTAGAATCCTAGAGCACGTCTATAAGAAGACGATGAGAGATCTTCCCTTAGCCCCGGTCCGATACGGTAGGGGTTGGTGGCAGAAAGAACAGTCTTCTACACCCAGAAGAAGAACCTGAGCCGGGCCCCAAAAGGAGGATGGTTGCTTACGGTAGTCGCGATCAGCTGCTCGGTACCTCGATTGTTCCCGTGTCCTTAAGACCTTGCCTCAGCTCTTCCCTGGACTTTCGAGCCAAGGCCTCATAATGACTCTTGATCCTATCTAGCTCTTCGTCCGTTAGCTCCTCGAGATCTAAAAGACCGTTATGCGCCCCATTTATCGCTCGGATCAGTTCATCCAGCTTCAGTTGCATCGCTGCACTGTCCCTGTTTTGAGTGTTTTGAATAAGGAACACCATGAGGAAAGTGATGATGGTCGTGCCCGTGTTTATGACCAACTGCCAGGTGTCACTGAACTCGAATATTGGACCGGTAACAGCCCAAACCAAGATGATAAGCACGGCAGTAACGAAAGTAGCTGGGTGTCCTGCAGCATGGGAAGTCCACTTAGCAAAGCGGGTGAACAGAGAGTCATGGTACATAGAGATTCACTCCTTTAGGGCCATCTTATCGACCAGACCGTGGTGCATGCCTGCTACCCCAAGAGGTTTTCTAGAACAGTACTAGTGACCTTTTAGCCTTGCCTCCTACTCGAAGCGTGGCGGCCGTGGTAATCCTCCCGATGTCTTGCCTACTGCGCGGGACGGGCCGAAGACCTCGGGTTGAGGTAGCCCGAGGAGAAATCATTGCGCATCTTCTCATGCGCGGCCTCGACAACCCGCGGGTTGTCGAGGATGTTCCGTACCTCCTCGGGAGAAGTGTTGCGGCGAACATACGCTTCTTGCATCACGTCCCTGAAGTGCGCCCCGTTGCCTACGCGGTGGCAGATGTACTCGAGAACCTTCCTCTCCCGCTCGGTGCCGGCTCGAGCGCTAAGGAGTAGCTCACGGAAAGATTGGTTTTTCGCGGACACGTCTCCTCCTGTCCTTTCTGCCATCACCCCCGCTGCTCTTTCCACCTACCGTGACTGTAACGGAAGATCCTAAGACGTTTCTAAGAATCGGAACGCATTCGGCAAATCTCTTTAACCGAGTGCTCTCTGTTCGCATTCTAAAAGGTAGCACTAGGCAAGAATAAATGGTGAGTTCCGAGTCACCACGTTCTTTTCTACGGGGTGATCGGGGCGATAGTGCTTCGGGCGATCTTCGTGGTGGCCGGCACCGCGCTGCTCTCGGCCTTCAGCTGGCTAGTCTTCGTCTTCGGTGCGTTCCTGATCTTCACAGGTTTTCGCATGTTCCGCCGTGGCCACGACGACGGTGGACAGAGCGACTACCAGAACAACCACGTGCTGAGGCTCTTTAGACGTTTCGTGCCGGTCACCAAGGACTACCACGGTGACCACTTCTTCGTAAGGCAGGCCGGCAAACGCTGCGCCACGCCGTTGCTCGCCACGCTGGTCGTCGTGGAGACTTCGGACGTCATCTTCGCCGTGGACTCCGTGCCGGCGGTGCTCTCTGTAACCCAGACCGCCTTCGTGGCCTACTCGGCGATCGTGTTCGCCGTGCTGGGGCTGAGGGCCCTCTACTTTGCGCTGGAAGGGCTGGTCGACCGCTTCGTCTACCTGCACTACGGGTTGGCCGCGATCCTGGTCTACGTCGGGGCGAAGTTCGTGGCGCAGGGCTTGGGTGTGCATGTGCCCATCTACCTCTCGCTGCTCGTGATTGCCGCCGTCCTAACGGTCTCCATCGTGGTTTCCTTGATTGCCACGCGCGGCAGAGGTAAATCCGGCGGAAGGGGCGAAGATACCGGTACCGGCTCTGGCAGGGGATCTTAGGGTCGCGGTCGACCGGCGAGGCGGACGCACGCGCTAGGCTCACCCCTGCGGCGCGTCCTTTATCGGGGTGCCCGGCGCTTCTTGGCGCGCGCCCACCGCAAGCTCCTTAAGGGTGGACAGCCTCTACGCCTTGGTCCGTGGGCTCTGCATAGCCGACGTGTGGCTGGAGCACTCACGAGGACCTTCGTCGGGGCCTCGGAGTAGGCAACCCGGTCCTCGTATGGAACCCGCCAAACTTCGCCTACGTGGCTCGGCTCGAAGTGCTTCGGGAGCGGCAGCTCATGCATTGCGCCATCCAGTCCTTACGTTCACGAGATTGCTGTGTCGCTGCCTGCTTATCGAGTAGGCGGTGGAACGTGGCCCTCCCTTTACTATGTACATGCTCCTCCTCAGGAGACTTGCTAGCCGTGCCATGTTCAAACTTTAGGAAGCATAACGAATAGCAGCGACATGGCGCATGAGCAAAATGGGTTATTTTCGCCCCTTTTCTGCCTACTTCAGGGGCGGAGTTACCTCTATTCACGGGTAGCCGAGAAAGGGCCAGCGTGTTGAAAAAGTCGCCATCGGTGTGATCAGCGGCCCGGAACCAGGTTCAAAATGCCCAAAAGTGGCTTTCGATACTCAAACGGAGATCAGAAGAAGGGCACAAAGGAGTTTTTCAAGAGCCTGAAGCCTTCTCGGAAACTCCAGCACATAAAGAGAGGGCTGGGGCTTTCGCGCCTCAGCCCGTCTGCCTGGTTCGAGGGCAACCTCTCATTCTCTTGCACTCAGTTAACACCTGCTACCATGGCCACTGGAGGTGTTGTTCGCCACACGAGCGTGGGTGACGGGGAACGTAGCAGGAGGGTAGCGGTGGAGAACGCTGATCAGACGACACAGGGTTTGGGCCGGATGCAGGAGAAATCGGTGGTGATTACCGGAGCGGCCAAGGGAATCGGGCGGGCAAGCGCCGAGCTGTTCGCCCGGGAAGGCGCGCGGCTGGTGATAACCGACGTGGACGAGGCCGGGCTAGGTGAGCTAAGCGAGCGGTTGGGCTCCTCGGGAGCGGAGGTCGAAACCGTCGTGGGCGACGTCTCCGTAGCAGAGGACGCTAAAAAGATGATCGCAGCCGCGGTCGAGCGCTTCGGACGGATCGACGTCCTAATCGCCAACGCCGGTGTTATTCCGCTCAACAACATCGTCGAGGCTACGCCCGAAGACTGGGAGTATGTGATGGCGGTGGACGGTCGGGGTATGTTCTTGTGCTGCAAGTATGCTGTAGAGGCGATGCTGGAGTTTGGGGGCGGCTCGATCGTTTGCCTCTCCTCGATCTCGGGGCTCGCGGGCCAGAAGCAGCAGTGCACCTATGGTCCGGCCAAGTTCGTGGCGTCGGGGATCACCAAACACCTTGCGGTCGAGTGGGCCGATCGCGGCATCCGCGTCAACGCCGTAGCCCCCGGCACCATTCGGACAGAACGTGTGCGCCGCCTGCCAGAAGAGCCGGGCGGAACAGAGTATCTGGAGGCCATCGAGCAGATGCACCCGGTGGGACGCCTCGGTGAGCCGGAGGAGGTAGCGAAGGCCATCCTCTTCCTCGCTTCAGACGAGGCATCGTTCATTACCGGGGCCATCCTACCAGTGGACGGCGGGTACCTAGCCCAATAATGTCTACGCAATGTGAGAGCACGACGCCCGTCAGATAGTAGGTCTACGCTCATGATGCTTCAAAGGCGGCCTTATTCGCGAATAACATCGTGGAGAGACTGAATGCAAAGCACAGCAGCCTAGTGTCACTCCCTCTTGGCCTCCAAAGCGTCTGCGAGCTCGGTCAGGGTCCCTACAACGATCTCCGGATGCTCGCCGAGCGTATCGAACAAGCCGCCGGAGCGATCTACCCACGCCGCTCGCATCCCTGCAGCCTCCGCCCCGATATCGTCGAACGGGTTCGAGGAGACGAGCCTAACCTCCCCAACCGCTCGTCCTAGACGCTGGGCGACGTGATGGTAGGCCTTCGGAGATGGCTTGTAGACTTCCACCTCATCGACGCTAACGTACCCTTGGAAGTACGAGCGAAGCATCGCCGCATCCATGAGCGCCTCGAGCATGTGCGGAGCCCCGTTGGAGAAGACAACCATCTCGTAGCCCGCCTCCTTCAGTCGCTGTAGACCCGGTTGGACATCGTCGAATCGCTCCAGGTCGTTGTACTGGGCGATGAGCGCGTCTTTCTGATCCTGGTTGAGCTGTTGGCCGGTTGCGGCTAGCGCGTAGTCGAGGGCCTTGCGGGTAACGTGTTCGAAATCTTCGTACCGCTCCATCATCGTGAGGAGAAATGTGTACTCGAGCTGCTTTCGACGCCACACCTTCGCTACGTCCAGCGCCTCATCTGGAAGATACCTCTGTAGCTGTTTGCGGATGCCGATTGGGTCTACTAGTGTACCGTACATATCGAAGGCCAGTGCCTCAGGTGCCGGCATTACGCCTCCTTTTTGTAGCAGAGTTTTTCTTCACCTTTTTGACGATAGCAGACCAAAGTTAGCCCCTACAAAATGGGTAAGGTAGTTGAGCAGCATCTTCAGCAATACCGTCGTACGACACCAGTACCCCGTTAGGGTTCCGGAAGGGCCCGCGCCTAAACTCCACAAGTCCGCCCCGACTACACAACACGGTCCAAACAGAGAGACACCCATTCGTACCACAAACGGTACCACAACCCCGTGTCTCTACCTGTCCCTCCCTGTCCCTTTATCGGTGCTGGATTGCCTATAAAAGCGTGGTTTTGTCTCCCTATGTCTCTCGGTGTCGCCCCCTGTCTTTGAGCGATTCTGACTACGAATCAGAAGATCGCAGGTTTGAGTCCTGCCGAGCGCGCTAACAAAATACCTGCAAACGGTCCCAGAAACGATTGTTGTTACCTGTAACAAAGTGTTTCACTGATTACAAGTCGATGAGTTACGAGGCCCCTGGTCGAAGAATCTCTTTCCCGAATTCAGAGGATAGCGGCACATCGCCCTCTTTTAACTCATTGCCCAAAAGGTTAGTCATCTTGGAAATGCTGGTGCGAAATTCTCTGAAACTGCTCCCAGAGTCGCTTCGGTAAGCAGAGAAGATTAAAATCCAGTGCGTGCTTACCGAGATCTGGCTCCACGGCTTCCCGATCCCCGTCGCACAGTCGAGCTTGCCGTCCAGGCCGTGAATTGCTCCAGTTAGGGCTCGAACGGCTCGTCATGGTGCCTGATTCGCGCGATACCGATCCTGAGTTGCTTGTCGAGCCTAACGCTCGCTTCGCGAGCGAGGTACTGCCGGCGCAGTGCGTCTAAGGTGGTATTTGATCCAAACCTCGCCGTTAATAGCGCGTTACTTATAGCTGGAGTTAGATTGGCGGCAAACCCCGACACATCCGTCGCTAGAGTGCCTCTCCACGTGGGCGAAGGAGACGTGCGTGAACCATTCGTGAAGCCTTTTGTGTTCGTCGGCCGTAGTTGCGCTGCGCGCCCTGGGTAAACGCTCCGCGAAGACCGCCCTGTGGCAGGTCTCCTCTTCGCAGAAGAACCTTCGGGCACACAGGTGAACGGTGACCGGTACTGCCTGCCAGGGCAGGTCGGCCAGCGCTCTTTGTGTACCGGGAGTGGAGCCTGCCTTATCGCTTGCCGCATATCGGGCAACGGGCTGAGGTTTTTCGCAGAGAGGGTGATGATGTTTGCGTCGGCACGAACGCCGATGAGGTTCAGCAGCTTGGGGATTGGGAGGATAATGCGGGAACCGGACACGGACAGCCTCGATCATTACCGGGACTTCTCGCCTGGCAGCTCGTCGCACCTTTCATCGAAAGCTAGCAAGAACCACTAAGCCGGGCAATCCTAATCACCCTTATAACCTCACACTGCTTGGCTTCCCTCAAATCGCTGCAGATCCAATTCCAGTGCGTCCGGAGTAACTCGAGGCTCTCCGGCGAACGGATACTCCAGGGTGTAGATCGTAAAGAGGGCGGAAGCAACGATCACCGCGAGTGCCCCAACCATCAGCACGTGTGGCCAAGTCTTCTCCAGCCCAAAGAGGTAGGTGAAGCATACGGTGATTACCCCTCCGCTTATCAGGATA
>DASQSI010000121.1:0-15873 GCA_035642415.1 Rubrobacteraceae bacterium | reverse complement strand
GTGCTGGCGTTCGTCATTGGCGTGGTCATATTCGGGGGTGCGTTGCTACTGGCTGGCTTTATTGCCTAACGGCGGGTATAGGTCTTCATCCGCTCTTTTAAGCCGCTACTCCGGCATGCAGGTTTGCCAGACATTCCACGCGCTGCGCCACAGCTTCGCGACCCTTATGCTCTCCGGCCGCGAACACCCTAAAGTGGTCCAAGAGATGCTCGGACACTCCAGGATAAACACAACCCTCGATTTTTACTCGCACGTACTGCCGGATATGCAAAGAGAAGCTGTAGACCGGCTGGACATGATGCTCTCCTAGCGTGTTGGTGTAGCAATTGGTGTATAAAGCCCCGATCTACAACAGGGGCTCTTCTTCATCTCTGTGTTTTCCCTGCAAATCCTTACAAAATAGAAGTGGCGGGACCCGGACTCGAACCGGGGACACCATGATTTTCAGTCATGTGCTCTACCACCTGAGCTATCCCGCCGCATGGGGAGGCTCGCTTTACACGGCGAGCCGCGCTGATTCTAGAGTAGGAAGCGCGGTCTATCAAGAAACGAGGTTTCTTTTGGAGGCTTCGATGGCAACCTCCGAGGGTCCGGCTATGGCTTCGCGAAGCGACCGAGATCGAAAGCCGATTCGATCATCTCCTTGGGTAGGGCACCTACGACGGCTTTGGGCTGCTCGCCGGGCTCGAAGAAGGCGATGGTCGGGATGCTGGAGATGCCAAGGTGGCCAGCGAGCTCGGTTTCGGCATCTACGTCGATCTTGGCGACCTTCAAAGAGCCTTCGTACTCGGCGGCGATCTGATCCATCACCGGTGCTACTTGACGGCATGGCCCACACCACGCTGCCCAGAAATCTACCAACACGGGTGTCTGCGACTTGAGAACCTCATCCTCGAAAATCTCTGCGGTGACCGTTACAGGCTCCGCCATGTCGAACCTCCTTTTGTAGGAGCTGCCTAGTAATACATTACCCCAAGAAGACCGTGGTATCTCGCAGCGCCCCTCGGGCGAAGCCTGGTACGAGAAGCGGGAGCGACGGGACTCGAACCCGCGGCCTCCGGCGTGACAGGCCGGCGTTCTAACCAACTGAACTACGCCCCCACATAAAGGGTAGGCGGAGTGTACCAGACGCAAGGTGCGTTTTCTAACCGCCATCATGGTGGCGAGGCTGGGGTTCGAACCAGCGACTCCCTCCTTATGAAGTGCGAAACTTTACCAGGAATTTCTAGAGTCCCGACTTAGGGATAGTTAGTGGGACTAAAGCCCACGTGCCAGGGAACCACCGGAGAATATACGAGGCGATTTCGGGAGCCAGAATTCGTAACCAGTACTCAATCAACTTACCTTCGATTTCGACAGTCCGCTGCCTAAACAACCTCACCCTTGAGAAGCTTCGTAAGCGAACCCGCCATACCTTCGCCAAATAAGAGAGCACGCTGAGTTTCTGAGAATCATTTAGAGAAACGCTCCGAAAACACAGGACAAACCTCCAAACTGAGGTACTGGGAGTCCCGCAAAACGAGTAAAGAAGACCCATTTTGCTGTTTTGTGCCCACCAAAGACGCCCGTTCGAGAAGAATCTCTTAAGAGATTCTTAAGGAAGCACTCTAGAATGACATCGTGCACACTTAAGACGGATACTCAGAGGGTAAAGATGAGAAAAGCGATGAAGCAAGCAAGGCGTGCTCAAATCTTAGCGATGTGTTTAGGGCTCTGGCTTGGACTCGGCCTTGTAGCTATCTACTTTCTGGGATGGCTGGTCGGGATAGCAGTTGTGTCTCTGGGATTGGGCAGCACCCTCATCCTTATAGACGCTGTCTCCTGGCGAAGGCAGCGTCTTGATGGGCCATAGGTTCCCGGGCAAGGTCTATGGTACAAGAAGGGCCGAGACGCCTAGGACAAAGATTCCAGCCCACATCCGCACTTACCCTAACTATCTGATAGTAAGGTCTAGATTACTTATAGCCGCTATGCTACCCCTGATAGATCGGGCTACCGGACAGCCATCCTCGTACACCTCAAGCACGCGTTCTACATCCTCGCGATCTTCTTCGTCAGCGCTAAGATGAACAGTGATCGTGATCCTCTTGAGCACAAGCACTTTGTTCTCTGTCTCTATCTGCCCTACCACCTCTGCATAGAGGCTATCCTTATCGAAGGAAACTTGACGCGCTGCCAGCGCGCCTGAGAAGGTACCGAGTAGTCAACCTCCCGCAGCTGCAACTACGTAATCGAGGGTAGTAGCGTGGGGTTCCTCTTCGTCAGACGAAGCACCGTAAGGCGGACAATTAAGGAGACAAGGTCGCTCCTTTAAACCTCCCCCCGAGTAGTGCCCCAACTTCTCATTAGAGTACTTAGCGGGCCACAGCGGCCATTCAGGGCCGGCGACCTCCGTTTCCAGTCTTCCCCTTTCGCTACGCCGTACACTAAATACAATGCCTATTCTGTGGATAACCCCCGATATGTTGTGGAAAACTACTCCTTGCACTACAATTGCGATGCCCGGCGGCACAGTCTCCCCATTACTCCCTACCGCCGGGCTATTGGTACTTTACCTTCGAGGACATAACTCCGCTAGGCTTAGAACCGTGCCCGGTGCCGCTGGCGCAGCTTAGGTCGCCAATGAACTAAGTAAGTAGCTTAGGGAGACATCTATACCATCCTTGCTAGCCCAGCGAGCCCGGCCATGAGTAGCTCGCTATCCGCTTCTCACAACATTTGCGATCAACACTTGACGCAGGTGCCACCTGGTCCTCTAAAGCGCCGATTCTTCGATGGCGAGATAATGCCCGAGGGCCGGCATCAGCCCCACACTTCCTGGGCCGTCTCCACGATCAGACGTAGCTTGTCGAACTGCTGCTCGCGGGTAAGAGCGTTACCCTCGAGCGTGGAGGAGAACCCACATTGGGGAGACAGGCAAAGCTGTTCGATCGGTACGAAGCGCGAGGCATCCTCGATGCGCCGCTTGAGCTGGTCCTTAAACTCTAGCTCGCCCCGCTTGCTCGTGACGAGGCCCAAAACGACCATCTTGCCTTCGGGCATGAAGCGCAAGGGCTCAAAGCCGCCCGAGCGTGCGTCGTCGTACTCAAGGAAGAAACCGTCGACGTCCAGCCCGCCGAAGAGAGCTTCGGCGACGAAGTCGTAGCCACCCTCAGCCGCCCAGGAGGAGCGGTAGTTGCCACGGCACATGTGAACGGTGACGGTCATGCCCTCCGGCTTGTCCACGAGCGCCCGGTTGATGGTGTGGATGTAGATCTCGTGCTGGTGCTCGGCGTCCCCGCCGAGCTCATTGGCGACACGCTCGCGCTGGCGAGGGTCGTTGAGGTAAGCGAGGCTGGTATCGTCGAACTGCAGATAGGTACAGCCAAGCTCGCCTAAAGCCCGAACCTCCTCGGCATAAGCATCGGCCAGGTCTTCCCAGAAACCTTCGAGGTTGGGGTAGACACCCTCGTCTATCGCCGCTCGGCCGCCGCGGTAATGGACCATGCTAGGCGACGGGATCGTCTGCTTTGGGGTGGCGGTCGCGACCTGCTCCTTGAGGAACCGGAAGTCATCAGCAAAGATCGGCTCCCGCAGCGCGATACGGCTCTCCACGCGTAGCGCCGCCGGCGTAAACTCGATCGTACCCTCTTCATTACGAAACTCGACCTTTAGGTCGTCCTGGGCTTTCTCGATCCCACCAAGCTGGTAGATGAAGTCCATGTGCCAGGAGCCACGGCGAAACTCGCCGTCGGTCGCGGACTGGAGGCCCACCTCCTCCTGCATCCTCACGACCTCCCGAATCGCTTCGTCTTCGATGTCGCGCAGCTTACCGGCCGTTATGCGGCCGGAGGCAAAATCCTTGCGGGCCCTGAGCAGCTCAGGCGGGCGCAGCAGACTCCCAACATGATCGGCACGAAACGGCGGCGTGGTTCGGATCAAGGTCGACATCTCCTGTTCGTCGAGCAACACATCAATAATTCTAATCACTTGGCCGCGATTGCGCACCGAACAACACGTTGGACGCTACTCTTGATAGCAACCCGTCCGTCTACTCGGTTGCCGACTATAATTCCCTCCCTTCGCCGCACTCTGGGGCGTGACTCCCACAAGGGTTGAGATTGAGTTCGGTGCCCTGCTAGGCAACGACGTGAAAGAGACGCGCTTCAAGCGGGTGGTGACGCTCAAAACGCCCGAAAATAAGCTCTCAGCCTCCGAACGGGGTCAGAAGAGGGCACGAAGGAGTCCTAACAGGCTCTTGCCTTCTCTGTCATAAAGGACGTGGGAACACGAAAAGAGCCGGGGCAAACTGCTCTTTCTGAAGAGGGTTGGTGTTGAGGCGTGTGCACTTGAGCCGTACGTAGCTGCTCGTGCTCGGCTTCTTTGCTTTGGCCTGGGTTAACCTGCTGGCTATCCTCGTAGCGGTACCTGAGATCTACGACCAGGCTCTGCAGCTTCCCCCACGTAACCGGCGCTTATGTGATTTCACTCTCCTGGCTGCGGTCTCTGCTTTTATCGTAATACTTGCGGTTGGGGTCCTTCGGCGCTGGCAGTGGTCGTTATAGTGGCTTTTATCCTCGGCATACGTACTCCTTCCCCTGCTCCGACCTCACCTACAGCAGTACAGCGTGCGGCCCAGGTTCTTGTCCTACGCCTTGTGTCGCCTACCCTCCTTGGATCCTCACCGCCTGGCGGTTGCCGCAGAAGGGGCAGACGAAGCTCTCCCGGTGGCCGCCGCCGTACATCACGGTGCCGTAAGGCAAACACGAAACGGAAACGGGGGGCTTAGGAGCGAGGTATCCGCAATTGTCGCATCGCTGCCTGTAGATGATCCGGTTCGTATAAGGGCCCTTGTATTCTCTGAGGATCATCGCGCCCTCTATAGCCACCGCCACTGTCTTTACTCCTCCATGCTTCGCTTTTGCCCCGGGGGTCATACGTTGCCGATGTACCCTTAGCCTAAACGTAAAGGGCCGAAGCCTCAACATCACTAAGCGCAAGGTCTCTTGCTGCGTGGCTTAGGTGCGTAGGGTAGGATAACCTCATCATGGAGCAAAGGGAACGGGAAGTCATCCTACGATTCTTAGCTGAGCCAACGGATGTCAACTTCGGCGGCAAAGTGCACGGTGGGGCAGTTATGAAGTGGATCGACCAAGCCGGATACGCTTGTGCAGTTGGATGGAGCAGGCAATACTGCGTCACGCTTTATGTTGGTGGCATCCGTTTTTACAAGCCCGTACACATCGGCAACATGGTGGAGGTGCGCGCCAAGCTCATTTACACGGGTAGAACAAGTATGCACATCGCGGTGGATGTCAGCGCAGGCGATCCAAAAGATGGTCGGTACACTGAAACTACACACTGCATCATCGTCTTCGTGGGACTTGATGGTCAAGGAACGCCCATCGAAGTCAAACATTGGGAGCCACAAACAGAGGAAGATATGGCTCTGGAGCAGTACGCTAAAAGTATTATGGAGCTGCGAAAGGGCATCGAGGAGAAGCCAAGCCCTTATAGAGCCGTGTAACACCTTAACAGTAGCTGTAATAGAGCTGAAACGAGTGGCCAAGGCATCGCTGCTTTAAGAACGCTCAAAGCTCAGAAGTACAAAACACCGTGAGTCAGGTTCCGCGCTCTGCTAACCGCATACGGTGCTCGACACCTAGAATTGGCGAAAGTCTAAAGAGCAGACAAGGAGGCACGGCATGGTCCGCACCGCCGAGATGCTATCAAGGATACCCTGGGTTCGATACATTTGCTCGCGGGAACCAGAGCTCCGGCCCGCTCACAGATGACCGTAGCCACACGCGTGAGCGGTGGGCACACTAGCCAACTTGAGAGCAGTTCGCCGATAGAACAGCCCGAATGTCAGATGCCGTGCTGTAGCTCTACGGTTTGGTGTTTAAGAAGATACGCGTCGACGAAGGGGAAGAGGACGCTATGCTCGACGTTATCCAAGAGCTGGTAGTGGCCCACTAAGAGGGCACGCCGCCAGGATGAATTAGGAACACCATCTATGACATTAAAGGCGAAGGTTGGAAGATCAAAGAAGCAGACATCATAGAGAACCAAGCTACGCTTCCTAGGGAGCAAACGCCGAAGAAGGCTTTTGTAGCTTGGGAAAGGGTAAACAGAGACCAGCTGTCCTCAGCGGCTCGGTTGAACGCTGGGACAACCTTATCGGGAGGAGATGAAGAGATGGATGATTATTCGCACACTAGGGAGCTTAGTTTGGCATTGGAAGCCTACGTGGGTGCTCTCTCAGGATGGAGCGCGTACGTAGAGGCCTTGAACCGCGAGCGCGAAATCCGGGGGCTAGGGCATGGTGCAATAGACGTCAGAGACGAGCGCCAGCTGTACCGGTTTGCCCGGGAAGTTGTTGATTCTAGCTCTGGTGGGTACGCCCCGGAAGGCGAAGGTACTGAGAAGTTAGCGCGAGCTGCTCGCCGGTACCTCATGGGATGTGACAGGTTACTCAATGCCCTCGAAGACCTAACCCATTATCTCGAAGGCCTCTCTGGTGGGGATGAAGCCTAGAGCTATAGCGTGTTGCGGAAGCTTCGTTAAAGGGTTGTTTTAGTGCGCGGCCCCCACTCACTCCGCCAATTACTAATCACCCTAGGAGAACCGACTATAGCTTGGCCCCTACTTCAGCAGTAGGTGCATGCGTTGAACCAGTACGCTAATGCCAGGTCCCAGTTCGATGCGGTTGTGCTGTCTCTGAGGATGAGCCGAGCTTTTATTAGGCTGCTGTTACCGTTCTTCGATCTGAGGCTAAATCCAAGTACGTCTGCTCCCTAGCGAGCGCGTACGTGCTGGGCGCAACAACGCTTTAGGATGCCGTGATAGAGATGAAAGAACACCTAGATACCGTCACGGGCTGGAGGTGTACAGACGGTGATCCCCTACGTGTTAGAGAAGTAACTAACCCCTACCCTGGGAAGAGCCTACGCTGCCAGGAAGGCTTCTATACCCCTAGTATTCTCCTCTCTCTAACCCCTCTTCCCCTTCGTGGCCATCTGGGGGCTTCTCGCGGCTCTGTGGGACCTTCTAGGCGGGGATCCTACTCACGGCTTCTGAGAAGGTCTCTAGCGCTCCTCCTGGGGCCTCTTAGGTGAACAGTTCTATGTGGAAGCACTGGTTCCAGCTCCTCGGTTCCAGCTGTACGGTCTCCCACGCCCACGCTGCTTCGCTCTCGAATTGACTTCTTCCGATGTGCTTTAGGCACATCTTCAACCACTCCTCCCTCCCTTCTGGTGTCAGTAGAGATGAGCTCTTTCTCACGCCTTCTAAGGTTAGACACCCGATTTCGTCGCTCCGTCTCGCGCCTTCTGAGATAAGACACGATAAAGTGGAGCATCAACATGGCAATTAACGCGAAAACCACCGCTGCAAAGATTACATAGAGTCCTGCTGTGGCCTGGTAGCTCATCCGCCGAATAACCTCCTAAAAAACCCTTTGTTGCGCTCCGCCTCTAGCTCCTCTCTGAGCTTATCTACCTCCTCCTGCGCCCTTTGACGCTCCTGCTCGCGAACCTGCGCAAAGTGTTCGGCTTCCTGCCTAGCAGTCTCAGCCTCCTCTCCTGCAACCATTCGTTGCTGTTGTAGATGGGCGGCGATCCGTCTGCTCTCCTCCACCTTCTCAAGTGCCTCTTGCGTACGCTGACGCTCCTGCTCAATATCCTCAAGCAGCCGTTCGCGCTCCTCCCTTAGAGTGCTCTCGGCTCGCCCTGTGATCTCTAGACGGGTTCGTAATTCTGCAGCTTCGGCGGCCTTGAGTTCCAGACGCGTGGCTAGCTCGCGGAACAGGTTACCCGGCATACTTTCTTCTTCGGTTGCTTCCTGGCCACCACGCGGATATTGCCCGGAAGTAGCGCGCATGTCTTTGAGGGCATTAAGGCTATCTATAGACACTTGCCACGTCTTTCTTACGCCTTCCCCATAGGTTTTTGCTTCGAGCTTGCCCTGCTCTATGTACATGCGGATGGTCCGGGGAGTTACGCGGAGTGTTCTCGCCGCGGCGCGGGTAGTCACCCAACCCGAAGAGCTCCGCGCGTCTTCCGAGAAGTCTCCGTGTGTGTGGTTCTCCATGTACAGTATATTATCCAATTCTCACCCTTCGCGCTGCTTAGAAGGTATTTAGAGGTCTTTGGCGTTCGAAAGACCTCTACTCGGCTCTCATCATAATATGCACCTAAATGTAGGGGTTAGACTGCCCTAAACCCGCTCTATACAGTAGTAGCCTTTGCCAGAGGTCAATAATAGCGGTAGCAGGGATAACGTGTCCAGCTTCACCGGGGACGACTCACCAGAATGAATACTGAGGCGTATCCCTGACCTTCTATTACACTTTGCTCTTTGCCCCCGAACCAAGGGTTTTTAGGCAGCATCTACGCCATCTGCTTCCCGCTTCTCGTCGTAAATCGTAAAGCCGCGTTGGTGTACAACTAGCGGGGATCTCGCCGTAGAGCACGCGGTGAGCCCTTACCGCTCGAGCGTCTCGAGGCGTTTGGGGCTAAGCAGGATTGCGAACCGTGAACATTGTGCGGTGTCTAGAATCTTTTAAGGAGTAGCGACAAGGATCCCTTGTGAGACAGAAAGTCGGAGAATCTCCTTGTATCTCGGTTGTGGCCGAAGCGAGCGCGACAGACCGATATCTCCTTGGTCCTCCAAGACCGCCAGCAGGCAAGGACCGCCGCGCCCCTCATCTAATAAGTAGAGCCCGCACGGTTGGCACGCCTGGTATCTGGAGGTACTCACCTTCGGGGGTACATGTTAAGGTAGTCGAAAAATACGGATGAGGAGCGACGAGGAATGCTGCAACCGATCAACCTTTACTATTGGCCGACTCCCAACGGTAAGAAGATCGCCATCTTCCTGGAAGAAGCAGAACTACCATACAATCTGGTGCCTGTTGATATCACCGCCGGTGAGCAGTTCGACGAGGAGTTCCTCCGCATAAGCCCCAACAACAAGATGCCCGCCATAGTAGACCCCGAAGGCCCAGACGGCGAGCCTATCTCCGTCTTCGAGTCGGGGGCGATCTTGATTTACCTCGCCGAGAAGGCCAAGAAGTTTTGGCCAACCTCTCCCCGCGAGAGGTACGTCGCCTTGCAATGGCTGATGTTCCAGATGGCCCACGTGGGACCCATGCTCGGCCAGGCCCACCATTTCCGGGGGTACGCGCCCGAGAAGATCCCCTATGCCATAAACCGCTACACCAACGAGGCCGCACGCCTGTACGGGGTTATGGACACCCGCCTCTTCGAAGCCAGCTACTTTGCTGGCGAGGAGTACTCGATCGTGGATATGGCCATCTACCCGTGGGTGGTGTCTCACGAGAGGCAAGGGCAGAGGATGGAGGATTACCCAAACCTTAGGCGCTGGTACGAGAGCGTAGAGTCGCGGCCTGCGGTCCGGCGGGCGATGGAAGTGGGCGAGGAACTCAGGCGTCCGATCGAGGACCTCGACGAGGAGGCACGCGATGTGCTGTTTGGAAGTAAACGTCGCCCCTAGGGATAGCTAGAAATGTATGAGGCAACTCGACGACTTGCAGAAGGAGCGTCAGTAGACGCTAACAGTACAGCGAACTTCCGAGAAGACCCCTTCTCAGCAACTAGAATAGCCCTTTGTAGGAGGCATCAAATGTAGAGGCGTGGCATCATACTCGCGGTACGAGTATCTCTCCGCTACGGGGGTGAAAAGAAAGGGCATGATCCTTGTCACCGGTTCGACAGGAACCATAAGCTCTGCGCTGATCGAAGAACTCGCGGCCCTGAGGGTGCCGACACGCGCGTTGGTACATACTCCGGAGAAGACGAGCATCGTGGAGCGAGAAGGCGTCGAGGTCACGGTCGGGGACCTCGGATCCCCTGAGACCCTCGACGCGGCGCTGGAGGGCGTGGATCGAACCTTCCTCCTGACACCCCCTGACCCGCACCAGCCCGAGTGGGAGAAGAACTTAATCGAAGCGGCAGAGTGTGCGGGCGTGCGACACGTCGTCAAGCTATCCGCGCTCGGAGGCGAGGCTAACTCGCCGGTACGCTTCTTGCGCAACCATGCGGACGGTGAGCGGGTCCTCGAAAAGTCGAAGCTCTCTTGGACCTTCCTGCGACCTAACAGCTTCATGCAGAACATGCTCTCGAACGCGTGGTCGATCGCCTCCGAGCGTAAGCTCTACTCGCCTATCCTAGACGCCAAGGTTACTCTGATCGACGCACGCGACGTAGCCGCCGTGGCGGCTAGGGTGCTAACTGAGGAAGGGCACGAGGGCAAGGTGTACGAGTTGACTGGCCCAGAGGCGATCTCCAGCCGCGAGGCGGCTGAGCGACTCTCGACAGTACTCAGACGGCCGATCGAGTGCGTGGAGGTGTCTTTTGAGGACGCTCGGCGAGCCATGGTCGGAGGGGGTATGCCGGAGTGGCAGGCCGCTGGTGTGATCGAGCTTGCCCGACTACAGGAAGCTGGATACGCCGCCGTCTTGACGAGCGGGGTGGCGAAGGTCACCAGGCGGGGATCGCGGAGGTTTGAGGAGTTCGCCCGCGACTACGAGAGCACGTTCTTGGGAGACTCGTCGGCGGAGTCCTAGCCGAGGGGGGAAACTAGCTGATCCAGTGCCCACAAAGCCCTCGCGCTAGGTTATGTTTTCTTACCCACCGCGCTTTTGAGCTACACCCGCCCCCAGGGACTAGCTAGGCGATATGAGACATAGGGGGACGGACCGTTAAAAGATAGCGTCTCGTTGGAATGCAACGGTGGTTAAACACAAAGGGTGTCCAACGAGGCTATCTTTAGTAGCTATTCTACACCCCTACGTACCTCGTGCTACATAAGCCCATTGACCAGGGAGAGGCTGGGTAAAAGACATTGAAGGTGGTACCAGCCCGGTAATGAACAGCATCCTACCCTCACACGAGAGATGCAGCAACATAGAGGCCGAAGCCCTATATCACCTCGGCCCTACCGCCAACGCGCGGCAATCCACAACAACACAATGACCACGAGCAGATCGGCCCCTATGACCCAGGCCGCAACGCCCACCTTTTGCCAGAGCGGCCACATCTCAACGAAAGCCATGCCTACACCCAAAATCCTTGCCCGACGCAGTCCCCACAAAGCAGATAGCTACTCGTTGGAAGATAACGGAGCTGGAACGCAAAGAGTCTCCAACGAGGCTATCGGTTAGTAACCATTCTACGCCCAAGCCGCTTTTGGATCACTGCAAAGCGCCAACGTTCCTCAGTAGAGCCGGGGATCGGTACTCTATGGTCTGACTTCAGCGTAGTTCCCGTGTCGGTTCACCTTTAGTAGAAGCGCCCATCACCTTTGCCCCTTATACATGATACCAAGCCGCCCTGGCCCACCCCAGAGCAAGTCTCAAGAAGGTACTTACCGAGCACCTCGCTCCAGCCCTCCGAAGCGCGACACGCGGATCGCCCCGAACGAGCGCCAAGAGATCCTCTTCGCCGAGCTCGACCCCAAGCAAGAAGCCCCCGAACAGTTCATCGAGTTCGGCATCGGAGAGGTGCCTCAGAGCCTCCATCCCCCACCGCACGAACAAGCGCTCCACCGCAGTCTCCCGGCGCCAGGTGCTTTCGTACTGCCTGAGGGCACGTCGGGATGTGTCACCGGCGCGGACGGCTTTGGCGGCCACCTCCCCTGCCACGAGGCCCGCGCGGGCCCCGTACTCTAACCCCCCTTGCCCGGCGGCGGCTCCACAAGCCATCACACCGTCATCACTGATGTGGTACGGCACCACGAACGCCGGGTCCGCGCCTTGGCGCTCTTCGAGGATTCTAACTTCCTCGGGGCCGAGGAAGGACCTCTGGGCGCGCTCGGCATATCCATTGAGTTCCCCGCGCGGCACCCCCCTTACGAAGGTCCACAAACTGGCGCGGCTGCCACCCAAGGGGTTGAGCTGGGCCCGCCAACCGGGGGCGAAGCTACCAAAGCGCACCTCAGAGTAGCGGGGCTTGCCCAGGTCCGGGGCCTCGAGGAGCTGGGCCAGCCCCCAGGCCACCTCCCAAGGATTGCGTATCGTCGGCATAACCTTCTGCGCTACCGAGTTCACTCCGTCAGCGAAGATGGTGACCCGGGCACGTACAGGGCCGTCTTCGGTTAGCACCCCGCCGGAGGGGAGCGCCCCCATCACGCGCACCCCGTCGCAGACGATCGCTCCGGCTTCGGCAGCCCGCTCGGCGAAGCCACGGTCGAAGGCCCGGCGGTTCAGGTGAAAGGCACGCAAGCGGAAGAGTGGTCCTGCACCCGAAGGCCCACCCACCCGCATCCCGGAGAGCTCACGCTCGACCGCCCCTTCGGGTAAGGAGAGGCCAGTGCGCCGCCAGATCGGCTCCATGAGGAGCGTAGCCGGATTGGGGTACGCCCCGATCTCGGGGGCGGCGTCTATCAGGAGGGTTTCGACTCCGCCTTGGGCGGCGGAACAGGCGGCGCAGAGCCCAGCCAAACTCGCCCCTACCACCAGGACTTCCGTTTCTCTGGGAGACGAGTGCGACGACAAGCGATACCTTTCCTACGCGCCCGGCTCTCCGAGAGACCTCGGAGTGCTGGGGTGTACATCAAGAGTAGCTAGCTTATCCTAGGAGCGCTTCCAGATCTCCCAATAACGCGTATCTGAGGCTTTGAAGCGCGAGTCTGATTTAGCAATGGTAGAAGCGAAGAACTTGTATGGAGCTACGGTAAGTTGCAGGCATTCGCTAAGAAAACGAAGCCGGACTTGCTGTTACACTCGTAAACTATGGCTATCCAAGAAGAACACCCAAACAAGTACGACAAGCAAAACGACCAACAGCATCTTGATATCTAAAACCGAATGGGATCTTTCTCCTCTCCTTTTGGGCGATGACGATCCGAAAATTGAACTGGAAGAGAAGACTATTGCCGAAGATACTCAACGCTTTGTTGAGAAGTGGAAGTCTCGAATTGATTACCTAGAGAATCCCGCAGCCTTAGGAGAAGCTCTAGACGACTACGAACAATGGGCCCGTTCTCATGGAGCATATGGAGACTCCGGCTACTATATAAGGTTGAGAAGAGCACAGGATCAAACCGATCCTGGACTTAAAGCCAAGGAAACGGCATGGGATGATAGAGGGAAAAAGATAACAAACCAACTAAGATTCTTTGTTCTCAATGTAGCTAAAATCCCTCTCGAGAAGCAGCCTGCGTTCCTAGCGTATCCAGGGTTAAGTGACTACCGTCATTACCTAGAGCGTCAATGGGCACAAGCACCGTACCTTCTAGCTGAACAAAGCGAAAACATACTATCGAGAAAGAGTGCTACCTCTTATAGGAACTGGGTTCGTATGCGAGAAGACTTCTTCTCTCGCCAGGAAAAACAAGTGCTTCAGGAAAACGGAGCAAAGGCAACAAAAACCTATGAAGAACTTCTAAGTCTTACGAGCAGCGATAATAAAGAAGTTCGCGACGAGGCTGGGCGCGTTATAAATGAAATATTAATCGATTTGGCTGGTGTTTCCGAAGCGGAAATAAACTCCGTATTAGAAGATAAAATGATAAACGATGACCTTCGTGGGTATGCTCGCCCTGATGCATCGCGCCATCTACAAGATGATATCTCTACAGAAGTCGTCGATGCAATGGTTGCTGCTGTTTCCGGCAGGTTCGATATTCCGAAGCGTTTTTACGCTTTAAAAGCCCAACTTCTCGATCTTCCCTACCTTCAATACCACGAACGAAATGTTGAAATAGGCGAAGTAACGAAGGAGTATCCGTATAAAGAAGCTGTCGAACTTGTGTACGAGTCACTTCACAACCTTGATCCTGAGTTTGGGGAAATCTTTGCCAATTTTGTCAAGAACGGGCAAATTGATGCCTTTCCTAGAAAAGGAAAGCGTGGAGGAGCATTCTGCTCGTACGATCGACTGCCTACTCCTGTTTATATCCTTCTTAACCATACCAATAAATTGAGAGATGTGATGACCATCGCACATGAAACAGGACATGGTATCAATGACGAGCTTATGCGCCAAAAGCAAAATGAACTAAATTTTGGCACTCCAACATCCACAGCCGAAGTGGCTAGTACTTTTATGGAAGACTTCGTGCTGCAAAATATACTAAGAGATGCGAATGAAGAAGAACGCCTCGCAGGTATGCTGATGAAGCTAAATGATGAGATTAGTACTGTTTTCCGCCAGGTCGCGTTCTATCGTTTTGAGCAGCAGCTTCATAGTGTGTTTCGAGCAAAAGGATATCTATCAGCACAGGAGATTGGACAGATCTTCCGAAGCCATATAGCAGCCTACATGGGAGAACAACCAGCAAACGGATCTGACAATTGGTGGATGTATGTTAGTCATTTCCGCTACTTCTTCTATGTTTATTCCTACGCCAGCGGTCTACTTATATCGAAGTCCTTACAAAATAGTGTCAAAAAACGCCCGGAATCTATAGGTAACGTAAAAGAGCTTCTGGCAGCAGGGTTGTCTGATTCTCCTGAAAATATCTTTGAGAAGATGGAAGTAGATATTACTGACAGAAAATTTTGGGATAGAGGGTTGGAAGAAGTCGATAAACTACTTACAGAAACGGAGAAGCTAGCTAAGAGGAGCGGCTAAAAAGTTTGCAACGTTCGTGTGCCAGTCTGCTATCTTTGAAGTAACCATGCAGCGCGGCGCCTCGTCGCTACCCAACAGTATACCCCTAGACGCCAACTCTCATCCGCCACGCAGATACGTAGAGATAGAGGTAACGCCCGCACAGTTATCCTGTACACCCAAGTTCTGCAGGCTCCTAATCTAGGGGCTACGGTCATTCAACCCGCAACACGGCCTTGCCCTCAACGCGACGCCCACGCAGGGCCTCAACCGCCCGACCAAGCTCGTGCCATCCGGCCTCAAAGCCCACCTGAGGCCTCAGCTTCCCTGAGGCAACCAAGGAGACCAACAGTGCCAGATCCTCCCCAAACGTTTCTTTGTCCGCAGAGGCGTAGACGAAGAAGGTATAAAGCTTGGCTCGCGGGCTGGCCAAAACGCTGCCGAAAGCGATCTCAGATGGCTCTCCTGAGGAATTGCCGAACATAACCACCGTCCCCTCCGGCCCTACGAGTCTAAGCCCAACCTCAAGCGAACGGCCCCCCACAGACTCCAAGATCAGGTCGAAGGGACCACCGAGATCCTCTATGTCCGAGGCAATCTCCTCTACCCCCAGTTTCGCCAAGCTTTGTGCATGGTCGGGATTACCGACCACGCCCGCAACGCGTGCGCCAGCCCTTGAAGCTAGTTGGATAGCAAAGTGGCCCACGCCGCCCGAGGCCCCTGTTACGAGCACCCGCCGACCCAGAAGAGGACCACCCACCCGTAGGGCACGCAAGGCTGTTAAGCCCGCGACCGGCAGCGAGGCCGCTTCGGTGAAGCTAACCCCCTCAGGCAAGACGGCCAGGCGCTCGGTGGGAACAACCACTCTCTGGGCCCAGCCGCCCTGATCCACGAGTCCGACCACGCGCTCACCTTCCTGTGCTCCGCTGCCGTTTGACGCCGCCTTGCCTACAACCCCGGAGATGTCCTGCCCAGGGCGCCAGCCCTCAGGACGGCTCGCCAAGAGCCTCAGCTCGCCGCGGTTCAGGGAAAAGGCGTGCACCTCGACGATCGCCTCGTTTTCGGCCGCGGTAGGCTCCTCAACCTCCTGAAGCTGCGCAGGCTCCTGTCCTTGCGGGGTGTTCACCAAAGCCAGCATCTCGCTACCCTCCTGGTTTCCTTGAGTTCCAAGCTAATTGTCTATCCTCTGCCTCCCCCCTGCTGCCGGTCACCTCAGCAGTTCCCTGGTTCCTCTGGAACCCCTCCGTCGCCCTCCAGCCAAGGAGCTCGCTACCTAGGCCTTAGGACCCAATCTTCAACTTTGTCGCCTACGCCGAGG
>DASQSI010000120.1:0-10696 GCA_035642415.1 Rubrobacteraceae bacterium | reverse complement strand
CTGGGGGCCTTGCGCGAAGAGCACAAGGGTCTGCGCGAAGACTTACAGAGGGAGCGCCAAGCCCGCTGGAGCCTGCAGGAAGAGCTGACACAGGAACGCCAGGAGCGTCTGGAGGCACAGCAGAAGGCTGAGCAGGCAGTGCAGGAGGCTCTAAAGGCAGCCACCCAGCAATTGCGCGAACGGATGGAGCATTACCTCAGCGAACTCGAAGAAGAGGAGCAGCCGGATATTCGCAGAGTGAAGTAACAGAGGCCACGAACGTTCTCTGAGCAGGACAGGTAGAGTAAAGAGTGCCAGTTCCGTACGGTTGGGGCGTAGGATCTCCAACCCTATTCAATCCTCACAAACTCCCCGACGGCTAGGGAGTACTACTTATTTTCGCAGGTAAAACCGGTCTTCAGGCCCGGCAAGCTTCTCGTAAAGGCGCTAGCCCCTAGAGTGCTCATTACTCCTCCGTACTGTCGGCTTCCTTATCCCTCCCGGTACACGCTTAGACCAGGCCTCGTGAGCCTCGACGTCGACCTAGCCATTGGTCGCGGCGCGGTCAGCGTTGGCGTGAGCTGCATCCCGGATAAACTGGGCAAGTCCAGGGGCTAGCGCGTCGTAGTTAGCCCGGAACCGCTCGTCGTTGACGTACATATCGGCCAGGCTCCGGTGGACATCGTAGCTGCACTCGTAGAACCACCGGCTGATGTGCTGACGGTGCGCCTCGGCAGCAGCCATCACCTCTTCGCTATCCGGCCCCGAGCCCGCGGCGAAGGCCGCGGCGAAGCTGGCTCGCACTTCCTCCTCCTCGGCCTTGATCTTCAGCCAGTCCTCCTTGTTGTAGGTAGCTACGCGCCGCTGGGACTGCCGGTAGGCTTCGGTGTCACCCCAGCGCTGCTGGGCCTCCTCGGCATAGTCCTCGGGTTTGAAGTTGCCGAAGACCTCGAATCGTTCCTCAGGCGTCAGTCGGATGCCCCTCATCTTTGCCTCCATTTCGTGACCTATAGCCACGACCATCGCGCGCAACCGCTCGATCCTCGCGATCAGCAGCCCACGCTGACGGCGCAGGTGCCCGACCGCGTCGGTGCGCGGATCGTTCACGATGGTTGCGATTTCTTCCAGGGTGAACCCGAGTTCCCGGTAGAACAGGATCTGCTGCAGCCTCCTCAGATCAGACTCCTCGTAGATGCGGTAGCCGGCCGAACTACGTCCGCTGGGCGATAGCAGGCCAATCTCATCGTAGTGATGCAACGTCCGGATCGTCACCCCGGCGAGGTCTGCTACCTGGCCGACTGAGTAGTTCATGGTTCACCTCCTTACACAACCGAAGTCTATAGCCTCACGTTACGTAAGGGTCAAGGCTTTTCTTGCTTCCTTTCGCCGAGGCCAGTGAGGGTGAGGGGGTAAGCATCGTGGCCGTGATCTCGGAGCTCGCGGGCAATGGGCTGCCAAACACTAGTCTCCTAGTTAGTCGAGTGCTGCTGCGCTCACCACAATGGTCCTTATATTCTTTCCGAAATACACAAAACAGCTCGAGGTGCGCCTCCGTGCCCTGCTGACTGAAGGTGATTCTGAGCTAGAATCGTCCAGAGCTAAAGAGAGGACGCACGGCGCGGGCGCTGTGTCAGGGCGTTTTTCAGCTACCACAGTTGATGAAATGATTCACTCGTTACTCGGTGGGAGCATCGGTACGGCGGGCTTAAATAGCTTGGGCTAGGTTTGGCCGGCTCTAAGATTTGGGGTTGGCTAGAAGAATTCAGTGCTGTATATCCTGTGTGTTAGTTGAGTAAGCAAACCTAGACTCGCCCGAGGGAAACCTTATGGCGCTAGAGAGAGGAGAAGCACCTGTGAACAAGACGGAGCTGATCGAGAGGATCGCCGAAGAGACCGACGTTCCAAAGAGCGAGGCCCAGAAGTATTTGGATGCCTTCGAGGAGGTTATCACCAGCAAGTTGAAGAGCGGGGAGGAGGTGCAGATAACGGGCTTTGGCAAATTCTACATTCAGGAGCGCAAAGCCAGAGAAGGCCGTAACCCGCAGACCGGTGAAAAGATGAAGATAGTGGCCTCTAAGGTGCCATCCTTCAGCGCAGGCAACACCTTCAAGGAAGTAATCTAAAGACGGTAGAAACCTACAACGCAGTAAAACGCTCGGGTACGGCGTTCACCTTACCGTCAAAGAGGTAGGGCGTGCTGCAAAGTGGCCGGAGGAATGACGTTCCTCGATAAATAGACGGGTACGAATCCTCGATTAGGCTCTGGTCATTTCACGTGGGGAGGTCAGAGAAGGACCGCACTACCCCTGAGCTGCTCTCCTTACGTCATCGTAGGTTATGCGCCCGTCAGCGCCGGAACCCCTAACCTTGTAAAGGTCCACCCCCAGCTCCTTGGCCATTTGCTTGGCGGCCTTGGTGGCGTCTGGCTCCTCAGCGGTAACCAACTCGCTGGCGATGTGCAATCGAACGTCGACATTGCGATACGTCACGTCTTGCTGAACCTCCTCCGGCAGGTTCTTTCGCTCGTTAGCCGACACGGAGTTGCGTTCGGGATACCCCCAGAACCGCACTTCCGTCTCCGGTTTCTCCTCGAAGCGTAGCTCGCGAGCTTTCACGTTGGCCGAAAACTCGATGTCAGGCTTCCCTACTCCTCCCGCAGCGTCTTGCGTTTCCTGCCTAGCCTGACCCTTGTACTGGCGCTGTAGAGTCGTTCTTTCTCCGTAAGACTTCTGCGCGGAAGACCGGTTGGACGCGCGTGATGCTGAGTCATTGGGTGACACTTTAGGCACACTCCTCCGTTGTCGAAAATAATACACTCCGATCTGTACTTACCTTTCTCGAGTCTGTAGCAAACGCTGAGATGACAGGTAGATAACCAAGTGACCAGCACGGGCGACACGTTTTGGCTGGTTGTACGTGAGCCTATCGGCGGTAGATCTGGCGCAAAGCCTGCTTAGGAACAGCACCTGTCCAGGTTTGCCCTATTCGAACAGAGGATGTACGTTTACAGCAGAGGACGACCGTAAGTGCGTTGGCTGCCGAACCGAGGTCACGGATAAACTGCTACAACTATTCATGCACGAAGAGACTTCCTAAGGAGGCGAGGCTGGCTAACGAAGAACAGGCGAGCGTACTACGGTCGCACGTCTTAGTCTCCGGCCGTGTTGTGCAAGAGCAAGCCTTCCGGGCTTCAATGCGACGCCAGGCGGAGGAGCTCGGTTTGCGTGGTTGGGCCCGCAGCACGCAAGACGGCCGGGTGGAGGCGGTCTTCGAGGGCGAACCCGAGGTTGTGCGACGAATGATCAGGTGGTGTTATACCGATCGATCAGGCGCGGAGGTCCACAGCACCTCTATACACCAAGAAACGCCCTCGTACAATCTTATAGGCTTCGAGACCAGATAACACAGCATGGGTAAATGGCCCTCCGAATTATTCTTACAGCGCTTTGAAGTAATATTGACCCCACCTTCTGGTAAGCACATATAGATGCACTTCAGCGGAGTTCTACATCTATAACCCACGCTTTCAAGTTCCACGCTGTGCTGACCGGAGAAGATACCAAGCTAGAATTGATACGAATCTACCCTGTGGGTTCTTATATGATCGCTCGCACGAATATTTATGAAGAGCTTATGAGCCGCTAAACTTCCCTTGGCAGTTGCGGGCTTTGAGCGCCCTGGTGCCGTTGAGATCCATCCCCCTCGGAGACAGGTTTGATTTCAGCTTCGAGAGCGTCGCGATGCTCACGGGCCCTATTGAGTTTGGCACGGGGTTCGCTGAGGTCGATGGACGTTCATTTTTCCAGGGAATAGATGACAATACTGTCGAATCTCTTTTCAGCGAAAAGAATGAGCCCCCTTTTGAGGGTAATATTCTTGATGAGAATCGGTCTGCCACGGAGCTCCTCCCTTGCGGTAGGGAGTTTAAAATTAACAGCGTATTTGAGTTCTTTTGTAGTTTGTCTCTAGCGTATAAGCGTTTATGTGATGAGCGCGAGCGCTTGCTTCTAGAGAACCCCCTGGGATGGGGGAGCGGGCGGGTTCTTCGACGCAAGGATGACAAGCCGTCGCCGAACGCGCCGTCCGACATGCGCAAGGGAAGCGAGGTAGGCCGAGCACGCTCTGTTCGCTAGGAGCGCAAAATAAGAGAGCATTCTGTAGCCACGTTTTACTGCCGGTGAGTCTTTCAAACGTGCAACACAATGGAGGAGTTCGCCCTAACAAGGCTGATCCCATGCTGTGAAGCACTTCCATTGATACAGGGTGCATGGTCTTGTGGATCTTCTGCTGTGGCTCGCAGGATATAGTTTAATAGGCTTCTTCGGGGTAGCCTTCGAGGTAGGCGTGAGATAAGCTATGCCCTTGGCAAGGCGAGAATAGGTTCTTCGCACAGATTAAAGAGACATTAGGGAGGCGTTGCGCCCCGAGAGACCCGTGGAGTTGCGGCGAGGGAGAGGTTTGAGGAGAACGATTCGTAATTTTGTTGCCGGACAGAGGATAGGCTGGCGAGTCTGTTGACCGGGAGCGAGCTGCGTTACGAGGGGGACGGTATCGGCCTGCTTCACGAACCCGGACGCGAGAGAAATACGTCGGGTAGAACGACAAAGGCTTCGGAGGAACCCCAATGTTGAAAGAGAAACAGGGGGTTCCCGAGGAAGCTACTCGGAAGATGAAGCGGAAGAAGGCATATGCACGGAGGAGAAAAAGGCGGCTGGCTGTCCTCTCCGTAGCGGTTCTCGCCACGGCGGTGTTCGTTGCTTACTATTTCATAGAGTACTCGTCTTCCGGGAGCGGATCGCTCGTCGAGTTTTTCGAAACGTACTCGCCTTTCAGGAGCGAGCCGCCTGCTGAGCCTGGCCAACTGCCGACAAAAGAGGAGCAAGAAGCCGATAACGAACCATCGGAAGCCCAACAGGAGCAAGGAACCACCGCTTCCGAGCAGCCTGAGGACAACGTCTACGCCGCGACGATGTCCGGTAAAGTCAAGGATTCGTTGGCCGATCTGCCCGAGAGAGTTTACGTACCAGACGTCACGAGGAATACAGTTGAGGTTATCGACCCCAAGACCTTTGAGATTATAGACAGCTTCGCAGTAGGACAGCTTCCATACCACGTTACACCCTCGTGGGACATGAGCACGTTGTACGTCAACAACGAGGCATCGAATTCGTTTACGGTTGTAGATCCAAAGACCGGTCGTCCGTCGGATAGCCTTTCGGTTACCTTTCCCTACAATTTCTACTTCACCCCAGACGGGAGCAAGGCGATCGTGGTGGCCGAACGCCTCCAGCGGATCGGGTTCCGCGACCCGAAGACGTGGGAATTGCTCGGAAGCGTCTACATACCCTGGCCGGGTGTGGACCACCTCGACTTCTCCAAAGATGGTAGCTACTTCCTGGCCAGCAGCGAGTGGAGTGGGGTCGTTTCAAAGATCGACACGAAAAAGATGGAGCTCGTTGACTACGCGGACGTTGGTGGACTGCCCATCGATATCAAGTTGTCCCCCGACGGCTCGGTCTTCTACGTCGCCAACCAGGGCACCATGGGTGTGTCCATCATCGACGGTGACACTATGAAACAGGTCGACTTCATACCCACGGGCGAAGGGGCGCACGGCCTGCAAGTGTCCAGGGACACGAAGTATTTGTATGTAACCAATCGCCTCGAAGGCACGGTCTCGGTCATCGACTTCGCAAAGCGCAAGGTCGTCAACACGTGGTTCACCGGTGGCACCCCGGACATGATGCAGATCTCACCCGATGGCCGGCAGCTTTGGGTCTCCGGGCGCTACGATGGCGCCGTCTATGTGTTGGATACGAGCACTGGTAAGTCGCTGGCCACGATCTACACCGGAACCGAGCCGCACGGCCTCGCCTACTTCCCCAATCCTGGACGCTTCAGCCTGGGGCACAACGGCGTTTATCGCTGATAACTGACGACTATTCGGACTGTCCATACCCGCCGCCGCCCGGTGTCTTGACCGTGACAACGTCTTCCTCTTCGAGCCGGCGGCCAACCTTCGCTGGCAGCTCTTCGTCGTTCAGGAGGTTCTCACCAACCGCTCCAGGCTCTCCGCCTTGCGCCCCTTGTGGGGGGTGGCGGCGACGGTCGGTAAGGAGGGAGAGGCTCGCGGGCTCGAGCACTCGCACGGAGCGCACGATGCCGTCCCCGCCCCGGTGTTTGCCGCTGCCGCCGGAGTCGTAGAGGAGTTCATAGCGCTCGACGCGCATGGGGTACTCCATCTCGAAGGCCTCTATTGGGGTGTTCATGGTGTTCGTCATGCTGGTGTGGACGCCGGAAGGACCGGAGCCCTTTTCGTTGGCACCTTGGCCGCCGCCTATGGTCTCATAGTAGGTCCAGCCCCCACCGCCGATGATCGTGTTGTTCATCGTCCCCTGGCCCTGCGCCGGGAGCTTTTCAGGAGCGAAGTTGGAGAAGGCCGCAAGGACGGTGTCGGCTATGCGGTTGCTCGTCTCGACGTTCCCGGCCACGACCGCTGAGGGGTAGGTGGCGTTCAGCAGGCTGCCCTCTGGAGCCTTTATCTCTAAGGGTGCGTAGGTGCCGGCGTTGGCGGGAATGTCGCCGGGCAAGAGGACGCGTAGGGCGAAGTAGCAGGACGAGCGCGTCACTGGCAAGGGGCAGTTCACGTTGCCTTCGACGGCGTCGGCGGTGCCGGCGAAGTCTATGGTCATAGAGTCTTCCTTTATGGCTACGGTCGCTTTGATCGGTATGTCTTCATCGATCACCCCATCGCCCTCCATGTAGTCTTCGGCGGTGTACTCACCATCGGGGAGGTCCCGAATGGCCTCGCAGGCACGTTTTTCGGCGTAGGAGATAACCTCCTCGAAGGCGGTGAGTACAACGTCCTTACCGCGGCGTTCCATGAGTTCCTCGATGCGTTCCTCGGCGATGTTGTTTGCGGCGATCTGGGCGCGAAGGTCGCCGCGCCTCAAGTCGGGCGTGCGGACGTTGGCAAGGAGGAGGTCGAGCACATCCTGCACGTACTCCCCGCCGCGCACCAGACGGATCGGCGGGATGATGATGCCCTCTTGGTAAATCTCGTGCGAGTCGCTCGGCATGGAGCCGGGGCTCATGCCCCCCACGTCCGAGTGGTGCGCGCGCGTTACGGCGTAGCCGATGATCTCACCTTCGTGAGCGAGCGGTGAGACGAGCGTTATGTCCGGCAGATGTGTGCCTCCGGAATACGGGTCGTTGATGGCGAAGATGTCGTCGGGTTCGGGGTTTTTGTCCATGACCGCTTTGACCGCTTCAGGCATCGCCCCGAGGTGGACCGGGATGTGCTCCGCCTGGGCGACCATCTTTCCGCGCTCATCGAAAAGCCCCGCTGAGCAGTCGCGCCGCTCCTTAATGTTGGACGAGTACGCCCCCCGGATCAAGACCGCGCCCATCTCCTCGGCGACGCCCGAGAGCGCGCTCGCCAGCACCGAGAGCGTTACGGGATCCAACTTTCCCTCGCTCATTCTTTCCCCAGTGCAAGTGTGCCCACGCCGTCGACCGCGCCTCGCCAGCCCGGACGCACGACGCAGGTTGATTCCTTGAACTCCACGATCGCCGGACCGAACACCTCAAAACCTTTGCCCATTCGATCCCGGTCCAGGACCGGTACTTCTTGCCACTCCCCGTCGAAGTTGGCCTCCCGGCGTCCCGGCTCCGCCTCATCCTCCGCCGGCGGCTCCTCTGGCTCCGGTTTCTCAACCGGCACGGTGGCGATGAGCCTTAGATTCACCAGCTCGACCGACTCGTCGTCCATCCTGTAACCGTAGCGCTGCTCGTGGGTAGTATGGAAGCGCTCTTCAAGCTTCTCGAAAGAGCCGTCCGCGTCCACCGTAAGCTCGAAAGACTGCCCCCGGTAGCGCAGGTCCGCTTGGCGGGTGTACTCGGGGTCTTCGAGGTCTTCCGAGGCTGAGCTTTCCATGTCTTTGAACTTTTCCCCAAACTCGTCTTCGTCTACATCCTCGAGGCTGGTGAGGTAGGGGCGCACGTAGTTGCGCCTGAGATCGGAGATGGCCAGGCCCAGGGCGCTCAAGACGCCACCCGCGCGGGGGACGAGCACGGTCTCTATGCCCAACTCTTCTGCCAAAGAGCAAGCGTGCATGCCGCCCGCCCCGCCGAAGGCCAGGAGGGCGAACTCCCGGGGGTCGAGACCTCGCTCGACGCTGATCACACGTAGCGCCCGCATCATCTCCGCGTTCGCTACCCGCACCACCCCGAGCGCCGCTTCCTCCGCGTCCAAGTCCAACTCCTTGCCCAAAGCCCCGAGGGCCTTCTCCGAAAGCTCGCGCTTGAGCGTTACCTCACCGCCGAGCTCGGCCCTATCCGCGAGGTAGCCTAAAAACAAATTCGCGTCGGTGACAGTCGGTTCCTCGCCGCCCGCATCGTAGGCGGCAGGACCCGGTTCGGCGCCCGCGGAGTGGGGACCGACGCGCAAGGCCCCGCCCGCGTCGGCCCAGGCTATGGAGCCACCGCCGGCGCTGACCGTGTGCACGTCCACCATGGGAAGTTTGATCGGCACCCCCGCGATCACCGTCTCTGTGGTCGTCTGCGCCTCGCCGTCCACCACGGGCGCCACGTCCGTGCTCGTCCCGCCCATGTCGAAGGTCAGGAGATCCCGGTAACCGCCTAACCCTCCGATGTACGCTGCGCCCACGACCCCGCCCGCCGGTCCCGAAAGCACGCAGCCCGCGGCGTCCGCGATAGCGTCTGTCACCCGCACGACCCCGCCCGAGGACTGCATTACCAGCGGGCTCGGCGCACCGGTCTCCTCGACCTCGCCGGCCAGGTTCTTGAGGTAAGCGGCGAGCTTCGGCGCCAGGTAGGCATCGGCGGCGGTCGTGGAGAACCGCTCGTACTCCCGAAACTCCGGCAACACCTCGCTCGAGAGCGACACGTGCACGTCTGGCAACTCCTCTCGCAATGCCTCCCCAACCCGCTTCTCGTGGTGCGGGTACATAAACGCAAAAAGGAGGCACACTGCGACGGCCTCGACTTCCTCCTCACGGACGGCGGAGATGACTTCCTCAAGGCTGGATTCGTCCAGCGCCGTCACTTCGCCTTTCGGCCCCATCCGCTCTTTGACCGTAAAGCGCAGTTCGCGCGGGACGAGGGGGGGAGGGCGGTCCTGGGTAAGGTCGTAAAGAGAGGGGCGGTCCTGTCGTGCGATCTCCAGCACGTCCCGGAACCCTTCGGTCGTTATAAGTGCCGTCCGGGCTCCTCGTCGTTCCAGCAGAGCGTTGGTTGCTACCGTCATCCCGTGGGCTAAAGCGCTCACGGCGCTAGGCTTGACCTCCGAAGCTTCTATGGCGTTCATAACGCCCACTGACTGATCCTTGGGCGTAGAAGGGACCTTCGCCGTGATCAGGTTGCCTTCCGAGAGCGCCATCAAGTCGGTGAAGGTGCCGCCTACGTCCACCCCAAGCCGGGTCTTGCTCATAGTGTCCCCTGATTCCTGTTAGGTTTGTTCGGCGAGAAGTTGGCGTTCTTCAGGTTCTTCCTCGTAAATATCCTTGCGATAGGTCTCTGCCAGCAAGGCTTTTCGCGTTCCTGCCTTGCAGCAGATGTTTTCCCTTTGTTGTGCGCAGTAAACCCTGTTGCTTCTCGCCTTGGCTACCGGACAAAGCCTTACGGCGTGCGGGGCATCGAGAGCACGTTGCGAAATTGAGGCGCACGGCACGAGCGTTGCGCTCGTGCGGAAGCCGGAGCAACCCGCTTAGCCCTGCTCGGCGACGGTTCGGCGCTCCCCCGACTGCTCGGCCAAGAACTCGCCCCCCCGGAACGTCTCCGCGGCCACGAGCACCGACACGAGGGTTATGAGGCACAACGCGACCATCCACGCGACCACGGGCCAAAAACTGCCACCTGCGGCTGCGACCAAGTAAGTGGCGATGAGCGGCCCGGCTCCACCGCCGATGATGGAAGCCAGCTGGTAGCCGATGGACACCCCGCTGTACCGGACCCGCGTGCCGAAAAGCTCGGCAAAATAGGCAGACATCGGCCCGTACGCCGTGGCATGCGCAATGGAGAGCCCGAGCACGCTGGCGAGTATGACTAGGACAACCGATCCGGTTTGGATCAGCAGGAAATAGGGGTAAGCAAGGATCAGTAAGAGCACCGTGCCGGCCAGGTAGATCGGTCGCCGGCCGGTACGGTCGGAGATTACGCCGAAGATCGGGATGGTAAAGAGCTCGAGGGCGGAAGCAATCGCAACCCCCAACAGTATCGTCGGCCTCGGTAATCCCAGGGTCCTGGTCGCGTAGTCGAGTATGAACACAGAGAAGACGTAAAAGCATCCGTCGCTGGCGACGCGCGCCCCGATCGCCAGCAACACGTTCTTCGGATAGTTGCGCAAGACATCCATTATCGGCATCTGGGCCTCGGTATGGCTCTCCTGGACCTCGCTGAACGCTGGTGTTTCGAGGAGGCGTGCCCGCACGAAGAGCCCGACGCCGATCAAGATGATGCTCAGCAGGAACGGGATGCGCCAACCCCAGGCCAGGAACTGCTCGTTGGGAAGGAACGACACCGCAGAGAAGATCCCGGTCGAGAGGAGGAGTCCCGCCGGAACGCCCATCTGAGGCCAGCTCCCGTAATACCCGCGCTTGTCCTCGGGGGCATACTCCACGGCCATCAAGGCCGCGCCGCCCCACTCTCCGCCGACGCCGAGCCCCTGAATTGTGCGCAGCAACACAAGTAGTATCGG
>DASQSI010000119.1:0-5606 GCA_035642415.1 Rubrobacteraceae bacterium | reverse complement strand
CGCAGGCAGGCCGTGCTCCACCTGGCAGTGGTTTTGTTGCCGCTCGGGATGTTCGCGCTCGCCGGTCCCATTGACGTACCGGCCGAGGAGTGGGCGCCCCCCACTGACGAGAACCCCATCTTCTGGCTTTTGGGGCTGCTGGTGGTAGCAGTGGGACTGCCGTTCTTTGCGGTTAGCGCGACGAACCCGGTGGTCCAGCGATGGGTTTCGGAAACTGACCATCCGTCTGCCAGTGACCCCTACTTTCTGTACCGCGCCTCCAACCTGGGCAGCATCATAGGGCTCCTTGGGTACCCGTTGCTGATGGAGCCGAACCTTCGGCTGGCTAATCAGGGGGTGTTCTGGACGGTCGGCTACGGGATCTTGGGGGTGCTGGTGTTAGCCTCGACGGTGGTACTGTGGCGCTCGTCGCCACCCTCGGCCAGCACCGCCACGTTGCCTAACCCCCCGGTGACGACCGGAGGCGGGGTGCCGGAGATGGATGCTCCTCTCTCCGACGCTTTGGCGGTCGGGCTCTCTAGGAGCCTGACGCTGCTCAGGCGACTGCGGTGGATAGTACTTGCGTTCGTACCTTCGAGCCTGATGCTTGGGGTGACGGCGTTCATCACCACGGATATAACGCCGGTTCCGCTTTTGTGGGTTATACCGCTTTCTCTGTACCTCTTTTCGTTCGTGGTGGTTTTCTCGCGCAACCAAAGAGTGCCCCACCTGGCCCACCGGGCGATGGTCGCGGTGTTGCCGGTCACACTGTCGCTACTCCTCGTCGCTATGATCACAGATTTAAACGATCCCCTTTGGCTGCTCATCCCGTTGCACCTTTTTGGCTTCTTCGCGGTGGCGATGGTGCTGCACGGAGAGCTTGCTCGTGATCGTCCCCCTGCCAGGTACCTGACGGAGTTCTATTTATGGGTGGCGGTGGGAGGCGTTCTGGGCGGGGTGTTCAACGCGCTGGTCGCACCCGTGGCGTTTGACACGGTGTTCGAGTACCCGTTAGCGATGGTGCTGGCGTGCCTGTTCCTGCCACGTCTGAGGCGAAGCGAGCGCCGGGATGGTGAGGAGGCTGGCACACGTACGCAGCGCCGGCTCGACCTGGCGTTGCCGTTGACCCTCGGCGTGATAGTGTGGGCGCTTTTGTCGGTTGCGGGGTCCGTCACTCCGGAGAGCGAGGAGATTTGGTTGAAACTCCTACTCAGCTTGGCCGTCGGGCTGTGCCTGCACTTCGCGTACTCTAACAACCGTCCTGTCCGCTTCGGCTTAGGGATTGCGGCGCTCGTAGCGGCCGCTGCCCTTCGGATCGGCGCGGGACAAGACGTTCTCTACGAGAACCGAAGCTTCTTCGGAGTCTACAACGTCACGGGCAAGGAAGTAAACGTGGGGCTTCATACCCTTAGGCACGGCAGCACTACCCACGGCGCACAAGTCCTCGGGGTCACGCCACCCGAGCCTCTCACCTACCATCATCGTACGGGCCCGATAGGGCAGCTCTTCGACGCCTTGCCAAACGAGGACGTGGCGTCACACGTCGCCGTACTAGGCTTGGGCACGGGAGCGATGGCATGCTACGCCCAGCCCGGCCAGCAAATGACCTTCTATGAGATTGATCCGCTCGTCGAGAGGATAGCTCGCGACCCTAATCTCTTCACGTATTTACGCGATTGCCCGGGCGCGTACAACGTGGTTCTGGGCGACGCTCGTCTTTCTTTAGCAGACGCCGAAGACGCAAGCTATGGCGTGATCGTAGGTGACGTTTTCAACTCGGACGCCATCCCCGTTCACCTCTTAACGCGGGAAGCGGTCACCCTGTACTTTCGAAAGCTTACTAGGAACGGGGTTTTGGCCATGCACATCTCGAACCGGTACCTGAATCTGGAACCCGTGCTCGGGGACCTGGCGCGAGACAAAGGGCTCGAATGCTACGCCCAGTCCGAGACTGAGACCGAAGGTATACCGCACAAGGAGGCGTCACGGTGGGTAGCGATGGCCCGTGAGGAAGCGGATCTGGGCAACCTGCGCGACGATGGGCGGTGGCACCCCTGCGCGAGCGACCCCAACTCCAACGACGTATGGACCGACGACTTCTCGAACCTCATCGGCACCTTCTAGCGGCGCTGAAGCGAAGGCCATCATGAGCCGAGAAGCGAAACATTAGGGCTCAACCCCCCTCCACGTCGTAGCGAAGCTGCGAAACTTTCAGGCCCCCTTCGGCGGCGAGCTCCATGGCCAAAGGGTCCGGGTAGCCACCGACGTAGCGGACCTCTTTGACGCCCGCATTCATGATCATCTTGACGCACAGCATGCATGGCTGATGAGTGCAGTATAGTATCGAATCACGTACCGATACGCCGTGGTAGGCCGCCTGGATTATGGCGTTCTGCTCGGCGTGTAGCGTGCGCTGGCAGCTCTCCCGGCCATCCACGATCCTTATGAGGCACCCCACATCCTCGCAGTGAGGCATCCCTGAAGGACTCCCGTTATACCCGGTAGTAAGGATCCTCTTGTCCCGTACCACAACCGCGCCGACGGCCAGGCGCGGACAGGTAGAGCGGGTCGCAACCTCGTGGGCAATACGCATGAAGTACTCGTCCCATGAAGGACGAGTCTTTTTCAGCGCTGCGTGCTCCCCGGAGGTGTCCACCGAGGGATCCTTAAAGCGTTCCATAAAGTCTGTCCCCCGCGTCGCCTAAGCCCGGCACGATGAACGCATTCTCATCGAGCTCTAGGTCCACAGCGGCGGCGTAGAAGTTCACGTCCGGGTGCTCGTTCGTCACCCGCTCGGCGCCAGGCGCAGCGGCTACCGCGTGGAGGCAGGAGATCCAGCGGGCTCCGTACTCCTTGAGCTTCGAGAGGGTGGCAGCCAGGCTCCCCCCGGTGGCGAGCATGGGATCCAAAACCAGGACCAGGTACTCATCCAGGTCGCGGGGCAGGTTGACGTAGTATTCGACCGGCTCGTTGGTCTCCTCGTCCCGCTGAAGGCCCATGAAACCGACCGTGGCCTCGGGCAGGAGAGCTAGAGCCGCTTCGAGCATCCCCAAGCCGGCGCGTAGCACGGGGACGAGGCATACGGGACCGGAGATCTCCTCTACCTCCGTCTGTGCCAGAGGCGTCTTTATATGCACGGCGCTGGTTGGCATAGCGCGAGCAGCCTCGGCGACCATGATGAGAGCGAGCTCCTTCATCGCCTGGCGGAACTCCGGCGTGCGGGTTCTCTCGTCGCGCAAGACCGCGAGCTTGTGACGGCCCAGAGGCCCATCCACGACGTGAAGGTTTTCCGCCTCCGGCACGTCTTTACGCATACAAGGGATAGGCCTCTGTTAGCGCCGCGACCTTCTCTTTGAGCCCGTCCGTCTTGCCACGTGCGGCCTTGACGATTATCTCGGAGATCTCGCGCATCTCCTCCTCGCCCATCCCACGTGTGGTCATCGCCGCTGTCCCGAGCCGGACGCCGCTGGTCACCGTCGGCGGCTCAGGGTCGTTGGGAACCATGTTCTTGTTGCACGTCACCCCTACGGAATCGAGCACCTCCTCAAGCTCCTTGCCGGTCGTGCCTGTGCCTCTGAGGTCTACGAGCATAAGGTGGTTGTCCGTCCCGCCGGAGACGAGGTTCAAACCCCCTTCGAGAAGTCCCTCAGCCATGGCCTTGGAGTTCTCGACAACCTTGCGGGCGTAGTCTTTGAACTCCGGTCGCAAGGCTTCTCCAAGTGCAACAGCCTTGCCCGCAATGGCGTGCATCAAAGGGCCACCCTGCATACCAGGGAAGACACGGCTGTTAACCTTTTTGGCGAACTCCTCACGGCAGAGGATCATGCCCCCGCGAGCGCCCCGGAGAGTTTTGTGGGTTGTGGTCGTGACAACCTCACAGTAGGGTATCGGAGAAGGATGTACGTCCGCGGCGACGAGACCGGCGATGTGGGCCATGTCCGTGAGGAAGAAAGCCCCAACCCCGTCAGCGATCTCGCGGAAACGGTCGAAGCGGAAGGTGCGCGGGTAGGCGCTTGCCCCGGCGATGATCAGACGCGGCTTCTCGCGGCGTGCGATCTCGTATACCCGATCATAATCTATGTATCCGTCCTCGCCCACCCCGTAATGGACGAAATCGTAGGTGCGGCCCGAGAAGTTTATCTTCATCCCATGCGTAAGATGCCCACCGTGGGCGAGATCCATAGCAAGAACCTTGTCCCCCGGTTCGATCAGAGCGGCGTACGCCGCCTCATTAGCCTGGCTCCCCGAGTGCGGCTGCACGTTTACATGCTCCGCCGCGAACAGTTCCTTGGCCCGCTCGATAGCTAGAATCTCGACCTTGTCAACCTGCTGACAGCCTCCGTAGTACCGTTTGCCGGGGTAACCCTCCGCATACTTGTTGGTCAAGACTGACCCCTGTGCCGCCAACACGGCCGGCGATGCGAAATTCTCGCTGGCTATGAGCTCGATCGTCGTCCGCTGACGCTCGAGCTCCCCGTCGAGCGCCTCTTGAACTTCAGAATCAACCTCAGTATAGGGTCCTATCACTTCTACCTCCGCTTCAGGTTTAATGCGTCGCTACGCCGACTATGGAAGCGCCTTCGTGGGCGATCCCGAGCTTCGGGTGTTGCTATGAGCACGCTTGGTTCGGCGATAGATGTTCCGTCCGCGTGGACTTGACGTCCCCTTGTAGCTTTCACGATCGTTGCCCGTACGAGAAGAGAGTATAAACGTTGTCCGCGCAAGGTGCCTGCGGTCCTCAAACCTCTCGCGTTCACACATCATTTGCATCTCCTCCATGCTAAGCCAGGTTGGCTAGGTTGAATAGCTGTGTCTCGTCGAAGCTCTCAGCAGGACGGAGCAGCCGAATCTTTCCTCCCGAGAGATCCACGACAGCCGAAGCTTCGCCGCTCCCCGGCTCCCCGTGGATGGCAAAGTCCGCGGCGGCGCGAACCGCTAGGTCTATACCTTCGAGGGTACGAGGCGCGGGTTTCCCGGAGGGATTAGCGCTCGTCGCGTGCAGCGGGCCTCCGTACGCCGCGAGCACTGTCCGTGGCACGGGGTGCACCGGTACCCGCACACCAACGGTTCCGCCTCTTGGAGAGTCGAGCACCAGGGTAAGCGGGCCGGGCCAAAAGCGTTCGGCCAGGAGATGAGCCAACGGCGGAACATCCCGGCATAAGGAGAAAGCATCCTGCGCGGAGCCGCAAAGCAGGGCGATAGGCTTGTCGGAGCGGCGGCCCTTGATCTCGAACAACCGAGAAAGCCCGTCTTCCCCTGCCAGGAGTCCGACGACCGTCTCCGTCGGCACGATCCCCACCCCGCCTTCTTGTAGCAATCCTGCGCCCTCCGCTGCAGAAACGTACCTCAACCTTAGTTCCAGCGCAACCATACGGCCCGGGGCGTCCCGCCAAGGTCCTGATGTGTTCCCGCGGGGTCGTAACCGGCGCGCTGTCCCAGCCTGAGCACCTTCTCGGCCTGTCCATCCCCCACCTCCAGTATCACGTCCGCCCCGTTCTTGAGTAGCGGCGCGGCCTCGGTGAAGATTCGCCGGTAGAAGACGAGTCCGTCTGGGCCGCCGTCGAGCGCAGTACGCGGGTCCCAGTCACGAACCTCCGGGGCTAGGGTTTGGATCTGCGCGCTCCTTA